>NC_008260.1:0-300000 GCF_000009365.1 Alcanivorax borkumensis SK2
GTGTCTGAAGAGCTCTGGCAACGCTGTTTGACGCGGCTGGAAGATGAGTTGCCGTCGCAGCAGTTCAATATGTGGATACGGCCGCTTCAAGTTGCTGCGTCTGCAGATGGTGCGGAGCTAACATTGTTTGCCCCTAACCGGTTTGTGGTGGATTGGGTTCGTGACAAGTACCTAGATCGCATTAGCGAGGTTCTAGGGGAGATGCAGTCAGGCCCCCTTCCCCAATTGCGTTTGGAGGTAGGGTCTACCCGTGCCAGCACGCCTGCAGCATCGTACTTCAATGGTTCCTCCTCCTCCTCTAGTAATGGGCCGATAACGACGCCTGCCGCGGCTCCAGCGCCCCGTCAGCCTGAGTCTGATAGCCGACCGCAACCCACTTCGTTGGGTGGAGCTCGTAAGCACCGCAGCAACCTTAATACAGGCTTTACTTTCTCAACCTTCGTTGAGGGTAAATCCAATCGTATGGCAGCGGCGGCAGCGCAGCAGGTAGCCGAAAACCCGGCCAGTCATGGCTATAACCCTTTGCTTTTGTATGGTGGTGTGGGGCTGGGTAAAACTCACCTGATGCATGCGGTCGGCAATGAGTTGTTGCGACGCAACCCCAATGCCAAGGTGGTCTATCTGCACAGTGAACGGTTTGTAGCAGATATGATTTCTGCCTTACGTAACAAGACCATTAACGAGTTTAAGCGGTTTTATCGTTCTGTGGATGCTCTGCTGATTGATGATATTCAATTTTTTGCAGGAAAAGAGCAGTCCCAGGAGGAGTTTTTTCACACCTTCAATGCGTTACTGGAAAATGGGCAACAGATCATTCTCACCTGCGACAAGTTTCCTAAAGAGGTGGATGGCCTAGAGGAGCGTCTGAAGAGCCGTTTTGGTTGGGGGTTGTCTCAGCCGATGGAGCCGCCGGAATTGGAAACGCGAGTGGCGATTCTTAAGAAAAAAGCCGAAGAAGCCAAGGTGGATCTGCCGAATGATGCGGCCTTCTTTATTGCCCAGCGGATTCGTTCAAACGTGCGGGAGCTAGAAGGCGCATTGCGTCGGGTGATTGCTCACGTTCGCTTTACCGGTGCGCAGATTGATATCGGCCTGATCAAGGAAGCGCTGAAGGATTTGATTGCACTGCAGGCGCGACAGATCAGTATTGATAATATTCAGCGCATCGTAGCCGAATACTACAAAATTAAGATTAATGATCTTTTGTCTCCACGACGCACACGTTCCGTGGCGCGGCCCCGGCAAGTTGCTATGGCGTTGTCGAAAGAGTTGACCAGCCACAGCTTGCCGGAAATTGGTGAGAATTTTGGTGGCCGGGATCACACTACGGTACTGCACGCCTGTCGCAAAGTACTGGAGTTGCGGGAATCCAATCCGGAAATTGAAGAAGATTATCTGAATCTGTTACGGACATTGACGTCCTAATCGGGGTGGCTCTGTGGCGAGCAAGACCCAATAACCAGAACGGGAAAGCGCGATGAAATTCTCAATCAATAGAGAACAGCTGCTCAAGCCGCTACAGCAGGTTGCGGCAGTGGTGGAGAAGCGGCAGACCTTGCCGGTACTGTCCAATGTGTTATTGGAAGTGGGTGATGGCCAGCTATCTATGACCGGGACAGACCTGGAACTGGAGCTGGTCGCCCGTTTGCCGCTTGAGGGCGAGCTTGAGCCTGGCGAAACCACCGTGCCGGCCCGTAAGCTGGTAGACATTGGCAAGAGCTTGCCGGCGGAGGCGGATATCCGTTTTGAGGTGGATGGTGAGCGCATGCTGGTTCGTTCTGGCCGTAGCCGCTTTACTCTGTCCACCCTGCCGGCCTCCGAATTCCCGAATCTGGAAGAAGATGCCGCTGGCAGTAGCCTTGAGATTAAGCCGGATGTGTTGCGTGGTCTGATTGATCGAACAGCGTTTTCTATGGCTCAGCAGGATGTGCGCTATTACCTGAACGGGATGCTTTTTGAACTTAAGTCTGGCCGTTTGCGTGCGGTGGCTACCGATGGCCACCGCCTGGCCCTGTGCGATGCAGAACTGGATGTACCCGTGGAAGAGGCGTCGGTTATTCTGCCGCGCAAAGGGGTGATGGAACTATCGAGAATCCTCGGGGATAGCGGTGAAGTTGCACGCCTGACTATTGGTCGTAATCATGTGCGTATCGTGGTCGGAGCGATCACTTTCACGTCCAAGTTAGTTGATGGTAAGTTTCCGGAATATGACCGAGTAATCCCGAAGGAAGGATCCCGTAAGGTGGTGGCTGACCGTGAGACCCTGCGCCAAGCGTTGGCTCGGGTGGCGATCCTTTCTAACGAAAAGTACCGTGGTGTGCGGGTGCAGTTGTCTGAGGGTAGTTTGCGGATTGTGGCTAACAACCCAGAGCAGGAAGAAGCGGAAGAAGAAGTGTCCGTAGATTTTAATGGCTCGCCCTTGGAGATTGGTTTCAATGTCAGCTATCTGTTGGACGTGCTGAATACTATGGGTGGCACGCAGGCGGAATTGGAGATGGGTGATAGCAATAGCAGTGCCCTGGTTTTTGATCCTGAGAGTAAGGCAGCCGTGTATGTGGTTATGCCGATGCGCCTCTGAGTATGTATTGTCTTGCCGGGGTGGTCTCCATCGTCGCCCCGTTGATGTTCTTCCCCTCCCCTTTTTTTGACCGCTGTTGTCTTTCCTATGCTTAGCCGTCTCCAGTTAAGCAATTTCCGTAACTACGGCACCGCTGAAGTGGATCTGTCTTCGTCCCTGAATGTGATCCTTGGGGATAATGGCAGCGGCAAAACCAGTTTGCTGGAAGCGATTTATTTTATCGGTAGTGGCGGTCGTTCCTTTCGTGGTGGTCGTTTGTCGCGGTTAGTGCGTGATGGTGCTGAGGCCGCCACCTTGTACGCTGAAGTGGTTGGTGTTCAAGATGTACACCGTATCGGGATTCGCCGTACGCCTGGGGGGATTGATGCAATCAAGTTGGACGGTCAGACCCCCAAAGCGCTGAGTGAAGTGGCTGTTCTGTTGCCGGTATTAGCGCTGCACCCTACTTCGGTTGAGTTGGTTTTTGGTGCATCTCAGCTGCGTCGTCGGTTCATGGACTGGGGAATGTTCCACGTGGAACATCAGTTTATGCCCGTGTGGCGCGCGGGATCCGCCGCGCTAAAGCAGCGCAACGCGCTGCTGCGAGCCGGCAATCCAAACCTGCGCGAACTGGGCTTTTGGAATCAGCAACTGTCGCAGACTTCTGATAGAATTGAAGGGTTGCGCAGAGGCTATCTGAATGCACTGCAGCGTGGTCTTGATGAGGCCTTAACGGTACTGGCACCGGAGCTAAAAATACGCCTTAGGTTGCAAACAGGGCTCCATAAGGGTGAGTCCTATGCCCAAGCATTGTCGCGTCTTCAGTCTGATGACTTGCGGCGCGGTTTTAGCCAGGCTGGGTTCCACCGCAGTGATATCCGTATAGAGAGCCACGGCGTTGTCGCCCGCGATCGTTTATCTCGCGGGCAGGCGAAATTGGTCGCTTATGGGCTGGTCTTGGCTCAGCTGCCCATGATTAGTCAGTCAGGTAAGGTTTGCACCCTGCTGGTGGATGATCTGGCGGCTGAATTGGACGAAGAGCATCGTAATCAATTGCTTGGCTATCTTGCCACAACGGGCCACCAGACATTGATTACTGCGCTGGATATGCCCCAATGGGCTGCCATCGTTAATGATAATGACGCATTACAGTCGGTCGAGAACAAAATGTTCCACGTGGAACATGGAAAGCTGCGATCCCTCACCGAGAGCAAATAAGGAAATACCATGGCGGAGAAAAAATACGATTCATCCAGCATTAAGGTGCTGAAAGGATTGGATGCCGTACGTAAACGTCCAGGCATGTATATCGGTGATACGGATGATGGCACAGGCCTGCACCACATGGTGTTTGAGGTCGTAGATAACTCCATCGATGAAGCTCTCGCCGGGTTTTGCTCTGAAATCAAAGTGGTTATCCATCCCGATGAGTCCATGTCTATCCAAGATAATGGTCGTGGCATTCCTACCGAAATGCACGAGGAAGAAGGTGTTAGTGCAGCAGAAGTGATCATGACGGTGCTGCACGCTGGTGGTAAATTCGACGATAACACCTACAAGGTGTCCGGTGGCCTTCACGGTGTAGGCGTATCGGTGGTGAATGCTTTGTCAGAAGAGCTGAAACTGACTATTCGCCGTAATGGCCAGGTCCACGAGCAGATTTATAATCACGGGGTGCCAGCAAAACCACTTGAAGTAGTGGGCACGACAGATTCCAGCGGCACCGCGGTGCACTTCCGTCCTTCTCCGGAAACCTTCAGCAATATCAAATTCCATTACGACATTCTTGCCAAGAGACTGCGTGAGCTGAGTTTCCTGAACTCTGGTGTGCGTATTCATCTGATGGATGAGCGTAGCGGTGATGAGGATGTTTTCGAGTATGAAGGTGGCTTAAGCGCCTTTGTCAGCTACCTGAATACCAATAAAACCCCGCTAAATCAGGTATTCCACTTCAATTACGAGCGCGAAGAGGATGGTATTGCGGTAGAAGTGGCCATGCAGTGGAATGATTCCTATCAGGAAAATATCTTCTGCTTTACCAATAATATTCCTCAGCGCGATGGTGGTACTCACCTGGCAGGCTTTCGGGCAGCGCTGACCCGGACCTTGAACAGCTACATGGACAAGGAGGGGTTCCTCAAGAAGGAAAAAGCTAGTCCATCCGGTGATGATGCTCGGGAAGGGCTGACTGCGGTGATTTCCGTGAAAGTGCCGGATCCCAAGTTCTCCAGCCAGACTAAAGATAAGCTGGTGTCCTCCGAGGTGAAAAGCGCTGTAGAGCAAACTATGGGTGATCTCTTCCAGGATTATTTGCTGGAAAACCCAGGTGAAGCACGCAGTATTGTGCAAAAAATCATCGATGCGGCCCGCGCCCGTGACGCGGCTCGTAAAGCCCGTGAGATGACTCGGCGTAAAGGCGCGCTGGATATCGCTGGCCTGCCCGGAAAATTGGCTGATTGCCAGCAGAAAGATCCGGCGTTGTCTGAACTCTACATTGTGGAGGGTGATTCTGCGGGTGGTTCGGCCAAGCAGGGTCGAGACCGCAAGAACCAGGCGATTTTGCCGCTCAAGGGTAAAATTCTGAACGTGGAAAAAGCCCGTTTCGACAAGATGCTGTCTTCTCAGGAAGTGGGCACCCTGATTACGGCTCTGGGCTGTGGTATTGGTCGAGATGAGTACAATATCGAAAAGCTGCGTTACCACCGTATCATCATCATGACGGATGCGGACGTGGATGGCTCACACATTCGTACCCTGCTGCTCACCTTCTTCTTCCGTCAGCTCCCTGAGCTGATTGAGCGCGGTTACGTCTACATTGCTCAACCGCCGTTGTACAAGGTGAAGAAAGGCAAGCAAGAGACCTACCTTAAAGATGATCCGGCCATGGAGGAGTATTTAACCACCTTGGCACTGGATAAAACCGGCCTGTATCCAGGCAACGATGCACCACCGATCAGTGGTGAGCCGCTGGCCAAGCTGATTGCTGAATACCGTGGTGTAATGAAAATTGTCGATCGCCAGTCCCGGGTATTCCCGGAAGAAGTACTGGAGCAGATGATTTATATGCCGTCACTCAGCGAAAGCTCATTGAACGACGAAGCTGCCATGATGCAATGGTGTGAGACCTTGGGTAAACGTGTGGATGCGATTACTGATGCGACCCAGACCTTCACTATTACTGCTCAGCGGGACGAGGAGCGGGGTCTGTATCTTCCTCGTGTGCAAGTGCTCGCTCACGGTGTACCCCGCGAATATAAGGTGACACTGGATTTCTTGCAGTCTCCGGACTACCAGAAAATCAAGGCGCTGGGGGAAACCCTTGAAGGCTTGCTGGCTGAGGATGCCTATATTCAACGTGGTGAGTCACAGCGGCCTATCCGTCATTTCGCAGAAGCTCTAGACTGGCTGATGGCCCAGGCTCGTCGTGGCACCAGTTTCCAGCGCTATAAAGGGCTGGGTGAGATGAACGCTGACCAGCTATGGGAAACCACCATGGATCCGGAAAGTCGCCGTATGTTGCAGGTGACCATCGAAGATGCCATCGCAGCGGATCAGATTTTCACCTGCCTGATGGGTGATGATGTAGACCCGCGCCGTCGGTTCATCGAGTCCAACGCGCTTCAGGTATCTAATTTGGATGTGTAAAGAGACGTTGTACGCGTAACGTTACTTGTAGCAGGTATAAAAAAAGCGAACCTTAGGGTTCGCTTTTTTGTGTTGCTGCAGCGTGCGGTAATTTTTATACCGCAAAATCTTCCAGCTTGGCGCCTTTGCTCAGGGCATCCTGCAACCACAGCGGGCGTTTGCCGCGACCGGTCCAGGTATTGCCACTGTTGTTAGGGTCGCGGAATTTTACTTTTGCCGGACGACGAACTCCGGTTTTCTTTTTTGCGGCGTTCTTGCGAGTAGTTTTTTTCTTCTCAGTAGAACTTTTCAGCAGATCCTGTGGAGCGACACCCAAATTTTTGGCCATTTTCTCCAGTACAGCCTGGGCATTTTTCAATTCGGCTTTACGCTTTTTATCTAGCGCGGATTCTGCCTGCTTAATCAGTTTTTCCAGTTCGTCGACAGACAATTGGTCAAGATTAATGCTCATTAAGGTGCCCTTATTTAGATCGTAGAATAACGGCTCAGACTGTAATTATTTTAAAAGGCCTTGGCAATATAAAAGCTATTAAATGGCCCAAGTAACATCTAACCCCAGTTTATCAACCGCTCATACTCATAAAATAGCGAAGGTTGTAAATTTTAGCTTGGGTAATGATCCACTATCCATTGGTGTACTTCAGCGGTTATTTGCTTGGCTTTTTTATTTTCGGTCGAAATGGGGGGGCTTATGCGCAAGGTGATAGTACCTGGATAACGGATCCAGGTTTTTCGTGGCCAGCAATTTCCACTGTTATGGGAAATGGCTATCACGGGTACACCTGCTTGGCTTGCCAGCAAACTGCCGCCGTGGTTGAACTTGCCTAGCGTACCGGGTGGTTGTCGTGTTCCTTCCGGAAAAATGACCACACGCAGGCCGCTCTTGAGGCGTTGTTTGCCTTGGGAAAGAACGGATTTCAGCGCACCATTGCCATCACTTCGGTTGATGCGAATGGGATTAAGCAACGCTAAACCCCAGCCGAAGAAGGGAATCCAAAGGAGTTCCCTTTTCAACACGGTGGCTTGCGGGCTGATGAGTACCTGTAGGTAAAATGTTTCCCAGCTGCTTTGATGGTTAGCGAGAATGACGCAAGGGTCTTCGCTGAGGTGTTCGTGGCCTTCTAACGTTACGGTAATACGGTTTAGCCGCTGGTCGAGCCACATGGCAAAACGAGTCCACTGATTAATAAACCGGTGCCGCGCATGCCGTGGCAGAAATGGGCCGATAAGCACGCATAAGAAACTGTGAAAAATGCCGGTCAGGCTATATAGCACAAAAAAAAGTGCGCTGCGGACCTTGATCGACAGCGACGGTGGAGCGTGCGGGGTCATGCTTTTTCCTTCAAGAGGTGATCTGTAAAGTCAGCGAGGGAATCATAAATAGAAACGGTGCCCAAGGAGTCCGGAAGGCCCTTTTCAAGAGTCTTATTGCCTTTGCCGGTGCGTACCAGTACCGGTAGGCAATGGCGAGCGATTCCCGCTTCAAGATCCCTAAGGCTATCACCAATCAGCGGAGCCCCGGCCACATCGCCATACTCGGTAACAATCTGATCGATAAGACCGGGGAGCGGTTTGCGGCAAGTGCAGCCGTCATCGGGACCGTGGGGGCAGTAGACGATCTTGCCGAGCTTGCCGCCCTGCTCTTCTACTAAGGCGCGAAGTCGCTCATGCATGGCCTCTAACGTGGCTACATCATAGTAGCCGCGGGCGATACCCGATTGGTTCGTCGCCACTGTTACGATATAGCCTGCTTTGCTCAAGCGGGCAATGGCGTCAATGCTGCCGGGGATGGGGATCCACTCGTCTACCGTTTTGATGTAAGCATTGGAGTCTTCGTTGATGACACCGTCACGATCGAGAATAATGATCTTATTCATGAGCGAATATTTATTTCCTCTGCCGCAGAGCGTCGCTGCCAGTAATGTTTCTACGGCAGATTATTATAATAAAGGCCGCTGATTAAGCGGCCTTTATTTAGGTTTTAGCGTATGGCTTTTATTCCTGCAACAAACTGATATCCGCCACATTCAGGAACAGATCTCGCAGGAAGGCGAGCAACGCTAACCGGTTATTACGCACAGCTTCGTCTTCCGCCATCACCATGACGGTGTCAAAAAAGGTGTCTACAGGCTCACGCAGTTGCGCAAGCATTTCCAGCACGCTGGCGTAGTCGCCGGCTTCCAGCAGTTCGTAGGTCTGTTCGAATGCGGCCACGACCATATTGGTCAACGTTTTTTCTGCTTCATCTTCCAGCAAGGCGCCATCGATTTCTTCGGCGGGTGCGGTTTCCAGCTTGGCAAGGATGTTAGAGACGCGCTTGTTGGCAGCCGCTAGTGCTTGCGCTTCGTCACGTTGTTGGAAGGCCGCCACGGCTTTCACCCGACGGTCGAAGTCCAGTGGCTTGCGGCAAGCATCGTCGATGGCCAGCACCGACAAGATCACCGGGGTAGCGATGCCTTGTTCCTGATAAATGGCGCGGTAACGGCCTTTGATGAACTCAAAAGCATCATCCACTTGGGCGGTATCAATACGCTCGCCCAATTGTTCGGCTGCTTTATCCAGTAGCTCACGCAGGTCAAGCGCCAGTTCATGTTCGATGATAATGCGCAGCACGCCCAAGGTAGCGCGACGTAGCGCATAGGGGTCTTTGGTCCCGCTGGGTTTTTGGCCAATACCGAAGATGCCCACCAGGGTATCGATTTTGTCGGCCAAGGAAACAGCCATGCCGGTTTTGCTTTGCGGCAAGGTGTCGCCGGCGAAACGTGGCAGGTACTGTTCATACAAGGCGTTAGCCACCTCTTTCGGCTGACCTTCCCGCTGGGCCAGATAGAAGCCCATGATGCCCTGCATCGTGTCGAATTCGCCGACCATTTCGCTGTTCAGGTCGGCTTTGCTGAGCTTTCCGGCCAGTTTAGCGTTGTCCACGTCGCCACCGATGTTCTCGGCGATCACGGCGGCCAGGCCACCAATGCGTTCGCACTTTTCGGCGACGGTGCCTAGCTGCTGTTGGAATACCACATTGGTCAAGCCTTCGGCGTGCTGTGCCAAAGTGCGCTTACAATCGTTGTCGTAAAAGAAGGCGGCGTCGGCCAAGCGCGGACGGATGACCTTCTCGTTACCGTGGATCACCTGTTGCGGATCCTTGGACTGGATATTGCTGATGGTAATAAAGCGGGGCATCAGCTTGCCGTCGTTATCCAGTACCGAAAAATATTTCTGGTGCTCTTCCATAGCACTGATCAGGGCTTCCTGGGGAACGCGCAGGAAGTCATCATCAAAGCTACCCATGAGTGCCTCGGGCCATTCCACAAGAGCGGTGACTTCGTTGAGCAGGTCTGGATTGATCTGGGCGACCCCGCCGGCTTCTTTGCCGGCCGCCAAGGTCTGTTCTTTAATCATGGCCTTACGGCGGTCAAAATCTGCCAGAACGTGACCGTCGTTTTCGATGCGCTGGGCATATTCGCTGGCAGAGGCCAGTTCGATAGCGCCTGGAGCATGGAAGCGGTGGCCATAGCTGGTGCGGCCAGATTGCAGATCCAGCAGCTCAAACGGAATGACTTCGTCACCAAATAACGCCACCAGCCAATGGGCCGGGCGCACAAACTGCACCTTGCGCTTGCCCCAACGCATGCGTTTGGGGATCGGCAGCTTCTGGATGGACTGGGTGAAAAAGGCGGGGATCAGTTCGGCGGCGCTTTTGCCCTGCTCGGTGATCTGTGCCACTAGGCGCTCACCCTTGCCGGTGTCCTGGCGGCCGAGCTGGTCTACGGTCAGTCCCAGCGAGGCGGCAAAGCCTTGGGCGGCTTTGGTTGGGTTGCCGTCGCTGTCGAAGGCTGCCTGCACCGCAGGGCCCTGGCGCTCGATATCGCGGTCGGCCTGTTTCTCATCCAGATCCCGCACCAGCAAAGCCAGACGGCGAGGGGCGGCAAAACGTTCTACAGCACCGTGGTTCAGGCCAGCTTCATCCAGTTGGCGGACAAATTCATCAGTGAGCGCGGCACTCAGTGAGGCCAGCGCTTTCGGGGGCAGCTCTTCGGTGCCCAATTCAATCAGTAAATCCCGGGACATTATTGCTTCCCCTTTTTCTTTTGGCCGTCTTTCTGGGCCTGCTTGGCGGCCTTGTCATCCTGCTTTTGCAGCTCTGCCATTACTTCCTCGCGAACGGTGTCATCCGCCATGGGGAAGCCCAGCGCACGCCGCTTGTCGAAGTAGGCCTGGGCCACCGCCCGTGCCAGTGTGCGCACACGCAAGATAAAGCGCTGACGCTCGGTGACAGAAATAGCCTTGCGGGCATCCAGCAGGTTAAAGGTATGGGAGGCTTTGAGAACGTACTCGTAGGCCGGCAGCGGTAGGCCCGCGTCAATCAGCTTGGAGGATTCGCCCTCAAACAGGTCGAACTGCTTGAATAGCTCGTCAACATTGGCGTGTTCGAAGTTGAAGGTGGACATTTCCACTTCGTTTTGCAGGAACACATCACCGTAGGTTACCTTGCCGAAGGGGCCATCTGACCACACCAAGTCGTAGACGGAATCCACGCCTTGGATGTACATGGCCAAGCGTTCCAGGCCATAGGTAATTTCACCGGTGACCGGATAACAGTCGATACCGCCCACTTGCTGAAAATAGGTGAACTGGGTGACTTCCATGCCGTTCAGCCACACTTCCCAGCCCAGGCCCCAGGCGCCCAGCGTGGGCGATTCCCAGTTGTCTTCTACGAAACGGATGTCGTGCACCAGTGGATCAAAGCCCAGCATACGCAGCGAGCCCAGATAGAGCTCCTGAATATTGTCTGGCGATGGCTTCAGCACCACCTGGAACTGATAATAGTGCTGTAGCCGGTTCGGGTTTTCCCCGTAGCGACCATCGGTGGGTCGGCGGGAGGGCTGCACATAGGCACTGTTCCAGTTTTCCGGGCCAATGGCGCGCAGGAAAGTGGAGGGGTGGAAAGTCCCCGCGCCTACTTCCATATCCAGCGGCTGCACAACGACACAGCCCTGTTCAGCCCAGTACTGTTGCAGGGCAAGAATAAGGCCCTGAAAGGTCAAAATATCCGTTTGCGGTTGTTCCGCCATGGTGAATCCTGTTATTCGGTAAAGGTATTCCGGTCCCAGATGGTCGCGAGGGATGGCCGCGAAAGGCGCCAAGTATACCGGCCCGGCTCGATAGGTGATACCGGTGGCGGTGGCTTGCTGCCAAGCAGACAATGTCGGGCAGATAAGAGAGAGGAAAAAGAATGAACGAGCGTTGCCCCTGGTGCGGAGATGACCCGCTTTATCAGCATTATCACGACCATGAGTGGGGGGTGCCCAACCATGACGAAGGCAGCCTGTTCGAGTGCTTGAACTTGGAAGGCGCTCAAGCCGGATTGAGTTGGATTACTGTGCTGCGCAAACGCGAGCATTACCGGCGGGTGTTTGATGGTTTCGATGCGGAGAAAATCGCCCGCTATGACGAGCGCAAGGTGGCTGACTTATTGGTGGACTCGGGGATTATACGCAATCGTTTGAAAGTGGCGGCTACTATCGGCAATGCTCAGGCTTATCTGGCTTTGCGAGACAAGGGCCTCACCCTGGATCAGTATCTCTGGGGTTTTGTGGAGGGTAAGTCGCAAATTAATCATTACCGCACCCTGCAAGAGGTGCCCACGACCACGGCGGTGGCGCAAGCCATGAGTAAAGATCTAAAAGAACGTGGTTTCCGGTTTGTCGGTCCCACCATCGTTTATGCTTTCATGCAGGCCACGGGTATGGTGAATGATCATCTTACTAGCTGTCCGAGGCACCGGGATTTGAATCCAGGAGTACAAAGCTGACACGTCACCAGAATGGGTTGTGAATGGATGAGCTTATGCTGTCATGCTTCGGTTTCCGGTGCGCGTGAGCAAGGCCTTTCGATCAACCCATCGCCTGTTGAAGAGCGTGTATCTCCCCTACCCTTCCAACATTTAACGTTTTCTGCGTTTAAAATTCGCCAACAAACTGATTATAAAACTGCCGGGCGGTGCGGCCAGAGCGGACGCCTTTTTCCATAGAAAAACGCCGCGCTCGCACGTGCAGTTGTTCGCGGTCTTGCACCGTGCCGAACAGATGGTCGACGATGTCAAAATACTGGGTTTCGTTGATAGGGTAAAAACTCAGTCCCAGACCGAACCGATCAGACAGGGAGATTTTTTCTTCTACCACATCGCCATGGTGCAACTCTCGATTAACGACCTGGGTTTGCTCGTTGTCTTTCATATATTCAGGCAGCAGGTGGCGTCGGTTGCTGGTGGCATAGATTCGCACATTTTCCGGCGGCAATTCCAGTGACCCTTCCAGCACGCTCTTCAGGTGTTTGTACTGGTTTTCGCCATCTTCGAAAGACAAGTCATCGCAATAAATAATAAACCGCTGACTGCGGTCACGAATATCGTCAACGATATCCGGCAGGTCGTGCAGATCGTCCTTGTCCACTTCGATTACCCGTAATCCGCGTGGGGAATATTCATTGAGCAGGGCTTTGACGATGGAGGACTTGCCGGTGCCGCGGCTGCCCCACAGCAACACATGGTTGCAAGGTTGCCCGGCAAGAAATCGTTCCGTGTTCTGCACCAGTTTGGCTTTTTGGGGGGCAATGCCGAGCAGGTCGTCCAATCGTACCGGGTCCGGATGGGGAACCGGACGCAATGTCTGTGAACGGCCGCGCCAGATGGCCGCTGGGGTATGGCGCCAGTCGATGGATCGATGGGTGGGGTGCATGAAAGGCCTCGCGAACAAGTGAAAAATAAGGACTGCGCGAGTTTAACGCAGGGATCATTTAAACGCAGGCTGCGCTCGAGGCGAACTTTATCTATGCTTGGAGCTCTGAGAAAGCCCATTCACGTGTGTGGTAACGCGCGCGACAAGGAGAGCAATATGAAAGCTGTCGTTCTGGCTGTAACGGGCCTAGCCTTGGTTCTGGCAGGTTGTAGTTCCTCGTACGACAACAATTACCCCATGGGTTTGCCGGAGGACACCCTCACCTGCCCGGATGATCCACCGCAAGTGTGTACACAGGACTATCGCCCAGTATTTGGTTATGACTATCAAGGCGGTATTCTGGGTGAATATTCCAATGCCTGCGTTGCCTGTGCTACCTATGGAGTGGCATACACCTCGCAAAAAAGCGATCCGAATATGCCAGGGCCGGTGTCCAGTCCTACCACTCCGGGCAAAGGTGGAGTGGCGCCTGCTGCGCCGTCGCGTTATTAATTCAGTTTGACCCGAGGTCGTCTTGGCAAATCCCTTAACCTTGCTACTGGACTTTGACGACCAGTATCGCCGCGATGTGGACCAGAACCATGGCTTCCTGCATCGTCGCGACCGGCGTTTTGCTCAGCAGCAACAAGAACACCGGCAACCGCTCACCATAACCGCTTGGCTGGACTCGTTGCACGCCCTCAATGGGCAGCGGCAGGTGGCCAGCGATGCCGATCCGCGTCTACGCCGCTGGCGTCAGGCCCGTTGGTTGTTTGCTGGCCTGGGGGCGATGCTCGGCGTGGCCTTCATGTTAGGGCTGCTCTATTACGATGGGGGTCGGCAGATCAATGTGACTCTGCTGGTCGCATTGGTCGGTCTGCAAGGGTTACTGGCTTTGTTCACCAGTGTGCAGCCCTGGCGTGCCCTGTTCGGCCCCAGGGGCGATGATGACAGTGCGTTGGCACCGTTGCGCCCGGCGCTATCCGCTCGAGTAGCCCATACCGGTGGGTTGGCGTTTGCCTTCAGTGGTCTGCTGACGCTGCTGTTGATGGTGCTGGTGCAAGACCTAGCGTTTGGTTGGAGTACAACTCTGCAAGCATCCGCCGCGGGTTATCATCAGTGGATCGCTATTCTGGCGCTGCCGTGGCAAGCCCTGTGGCCTGAGGCCGTTCCATCGCAGGCGCTGGTGGAAGCTTCTCAGTTTTACCGATTACAACAGAGTAGTGGGGTGAGCAATCCAGCCTTACTGGGCACTTGGTGGCCGTTCGTATTGATGCTGTGGCTGGTTTATGTGCTGCTGCCTCGCTGGGTATTGCTGATGCTGGCGACACTGCAATTACGCTGGCAGGCACACGCCGCTTTGCGTGCCCATCCTGGCTGGCAGCCGTTGCATTATCGTTTTGACACGCCTTGGGTGGACACCCGTGGCGATGATGAGGGGCAAATAGCCCCTGCTCCGGCCAAAATATTTCTGTCACCACTTCCTGCCAGCGCCACTCTGATTCATTGGGCCGGCGCGGGCATGAACTCTTCGCTATTACGTGCCGCTCTGTCGGCAGATCCGGCTCCCTTACAGTTACGGGCCGGCGGCAACAGTAGCCTTGAGGAAGATGCTCGGGTGTTGGCGCAAGCAGGTCAATCCGGGCAGCCGGTGATTCTGGTGGCCCGTGGTTGGGAGCCACCTACCGGTGAGCTAAGTGACTTTATTTTTGATGCCCGAGAACAAGGCGTGACGGCGTTGCTGGCGCTGGTGCCGTTGGCCGATGAAGAGGGTGCGGCGTTGGCCGACCCGCAGTTGCTGGCGCAGTGGCAACGCTTTGTGGATCGCCAGCGCGACAGCCAGCTACTGCTGTGCGCTCCACGCGCTGATGCCCAATGACGCCGGTCTGATGTCATAGCCGCAGACAGCTCTTCACTTTTCAACAGCCTGTTTAAGTGGCAGCCAATACTCAATAACGCTGAAAACGCCATGGACGATAAAGGTAAAACAGAGAACCTCGATGGGCGCTGCACTGGCATTGCCGAGCCACGCTTTGCTGTAGTGGGCCACCCCAATAAGGGTAAATCCAGTGTAGTGGCGACCCTAGCTCAGAACGACAGCATTGCCATTGCTATGGAGCCGGGAACCACCCGCGATAGCCACCGTTATCCGATGAAAGTGGATGACGTGACGCTATATGAATTGATCGATACCCCGGGCTTTCAGCGGCCCCGCAAGGTGTTGGCCTGGCTGCAGGGGCACAGCCTTTCTGCCTCGGACCGGCCAGACACGGTCGCGGCTTTTGTGACACAACACCGTGATGATCCTCGCTATCACGATGAATGTGAATTGCTGCGGCCCATTGTGGAGGGGGCGGGTATCATCTACGTGGTGGATGGCTCGGTGCCCTATAACCGTGAGCATGAAGCGGAAATGAATATACTGCGCTGGACTGGTCGGCCCAGTTTGGCGCTGATCAATCAGATCGGCCCGGACGATCACAGCGCCGCTTGGGAGGCTGCACTGGGGCAATATTTCCAGATTGTGCGTCGCTTCGACGCGGTGGGTGCCCCCTTCGAAAAACACCTAGACTTGTTGCGCAGCTTTGGCCAGTTAGCCCCACACTGGCGTGAGCCGCTGGATGCGGCGCTGGAATATTTGCAAGCGCTCAAGTTTGGTCGCGACAGCCAAGCGCTGGAATGTATTGCCGACGCGTTAATTGGCATGCTCGGCCATCAGGAAACCGCCCGGCTGGGGGAATTTGAGAGCGCCGAACCCTTGCTGCCTAAGCTGCAGCAACGCTGGCAGGCCTGGCAGCGCGAGCGCGAGCAGCGTTTGCGAGGAGCGGTGGAAGATCTGTACCAGCACCGGCGCTTGCAGCGTCAGGAGGACACGCTGGTGACCCCGGAAGGCGGCGATCTTTTCAGTGAGCGCACCCGGCAGTTGTGGGGCATCAGCAAGAATCAGCTGGCTGCGGCAGGCTTCGGTGCTGGCGCCGTGGGCGGCGCTGGAATCGATGCCATGGCGCTGGGCCATTCACTGGGCGCCGGGGCACTCATTGGTGGGCTATTGGGTGCCGCCGGGAGCTATTACTACAGCGGCAAACTCACCAAACTAAAATTCGGCCCGCTTAGCGGCGGTTTCCGCGAAGCAGTCTACGGCCCCTTGAGAGACCCACAGTTTGCTTATGTGGTGCTGGGCCGGGCGTTGGTGCACTGGTATCAAGTGAGCCAGCGCAACCATGCTGGCCGTGATGTGCTGGTGGTAACCGGTGCCGATGACCACTGGCTGGGGCAGATGGAACGAAGCCATCGTAATGGCCTGCAAAAGAGCTTGCAGGCGCTCGCTCAACGCCGCTTTGAACCCAGTAAGCGCCAGCGGCTGATCGAACAGTTGGAGTGGGCTCAGCAGGCGTTTGCCCAGTGGCAGTTGCAAGCGTTCCAGACGACGGATGAAACGACCACAGATTAACCCTTTTAAATCAATCGGGTAGATGCAAGTCCTCTATTGCGAGGACGTTTCTACAAATAAATAGTTCATTTGTGTACTATTTATTTGTAGAATAAATGAACTGAGTTCATGGCCATTTAGGAAAACGCGTGACCCGCTTCGACGCTACTGAAAATCGCATTAGCCTGACCCATAAGCGCTTCCCAGCCTACCCTCGCGAACCAGCCATGCTAGTGCGATTGATGAAAGCCATATCCCAGCATGTACATGACTCTGCCAATGTGTTGCTGCGCGAGTATGGGCTTAATCATACCGACTACAATGTGTTGATGATGCTGTACGGCTGCGAGCAACAAGGGATGACTGTCACCCAGCTGCGCGATGCGGCGGCGGAAAAGTCCGCCAACGTGACCCGAGTGTGCAATATTCTCTGCGAGCGGGGGTGGATCGCTCGTTTTGCGGACCCTCAGGACCGGCGCCGAGTGCTGGTTTCCCTGACCACGGAAGGAGAAAAGTTGGTAGAACAGTTTCTGCCCTCCATGGCGTCCTTGTTAAACCAGTACGGGGCCGCATTTGATGCACAAGAAATCGCGGTACTGGAAACGTTGTTGAAGCGGTTACTGGGAGTGGCCGAGCAGATCGAACGGAATCTGTGAGCGCGTTGTCATGAAGGCCGAGAACCAAGCTGCGCTCTCTAAACCTTTGCTGATTGGCCTGCTGCGCGAAGCCGGGCTGGATTGGCTGTATGTGGGTAAAGTGCTGCTGGCCATCTTTATGGGCGGCGGGTTGGCTATGCGGCTAGATTTGCAGCAGCCGGCCACTACTATGTTGACGGTGGCGCTGGTGATGCACCCGGCCAGTGGCATGGTGCTGGCAAAGAGTTTCTATCGCGCGGTGGGCACCTTGGTCGGTTGTGGCGCGGCCATTGCGCTGGTGGGGCTGTTCCCCCAGCAGCGTGAACTGTTGTTGGTGGGTATGGCCCTGTGGATTGGCCTGTGTGCGGCGGGGGCCTCCCTGTATCGCAACTTTATGTCCTACGGGTTTGTGTTGTCCGGCTATACCGTGGCCATTGTGGTGTTGCCGGTGGTGCAACATCCGCAGGCGTTATTCGATTCGGCGGTAATGCGGGTCAGTGAAGTGATGCTGGGCATCCTGGTGGCTGGGCTGGTGGGCGATGTGCTGTTCCCCCAGCGGTTACGCATGGCGCTGCGTCAGCAATTATCTGGACAATACAGCGGCTTTCTGGCTTTTGTGCGCGGCAGTTTAGGCGGCGTGTTGGGCCGGGATGCTCTGGAAAACGCCCATATGCGTTTTGTCGGTGAGACCATTCAGGTGGAAAACCTACGCAGTTCCGTGGTGTTCGAAGATGCCGGGGTGCGAGCACACAGTCCGCGGCTACGTCAGCTTAATCAGCGCTTTATGGAGGTCTCCACCAGCTATCAGACCCTGCACCACCTGATGAACCGTATGCATGCACCCCATCATCACGATACCCGCCAACGATTGATGCAGTTATGCGAGTTTGCCGCGACTGCCCTAGAGGATGATTGCGAACCAGATCCGGCTGCCGCAGCGCGGTTATCGCAAGCGCTGCAGAAGGCTGAGCGGGAATTGCCCGGCAAAATCAGTGAGCAGCGGCAGGGCCTCACTTCACCCCGCGAACAGCTGGATTTTGATACCGGAGCAGAGTTGCTTAGCCGTTGCCTACAAGAGCTGCAGGCCTATGTGCAGGCCTATGCGCTATTGCGCCGCCCCGGCGTGCCCACGGCCGCTCAGAAAGAGGTGGTGTTTCAGCACGGAAATGACCACCTCGGCGCGCTGATGTGCGGCGTCCGCGCCACGGTCACAATGTTGGTGATGGGCAGTTTCTGGATTATGTCCGGCTGGGTGCATGGCGGTAGTGCCATGATGTTGGCGACTATTTTCACTGGCATGTTTGCCAGTGCGCCAAATCCATCGGCGGTAGTGCGACAGATTACTCTGGGCTTCGCCACCGGCATGCCGCTGGCCTTCCTCTGCCAGTTTATGGTGCTCACTCACATGGATGGTTTTGTGTTGATGGTGGCGGGAACATTGCCGTTTCTGCTCATCGGGTTGTACCTGACGACCCGCCCGACGTTGGCGGGCTACGGGACCGGCTTCGTGCTCAGTTTTATTTACCTGTTGAATCTGCATAGCCCGATGACCTTTGATCCTGTGTATGTGGTCAACGAAGGCATTAGCCAAATTGTTGGGGTGCTGGCGGTGGCGGTGGCATTCAGTTTGTTTGGCAATGCCTCCAGCAACCGTTGGTTACGTAACCGCCTGTTGCGCCAGCTGCGCTCTCAGGTTGCCCGTGCCTGTGAGTTACCGTTGCCAGGGCTGCGAGACCGCGTTGAAAGTGCCACCCGGGACCTGTTCATGCAGATTATGGTGCATGCCGGCCCGCGAGCCCGTGACTGGCTGGCCTGGGCATTGTCGGTACATGAAACCGGCCGGGCGGTGGTGGAATTACGTCGTTTGCAGGCCTCGCTGCCGGACACTCAGCAGGGCGTGGTTGGCGCGGTGCTGGAGGCGTTTGCGGCGCTGTATCGCAGTGATGAGGGCAAGCAAGAAAGCGCCCGTCAGCGGGCATTGCGGGCGCTGGATACGGCCATGGCGGCGGTGTCTGACCGCCCTGCCCTGCGTCAGCTCCATCTATTGCGCTTGGCTTTGCTGGATACCGAGTCGGTGTTGGCTGCGCCTTTATCCCCTTATTTATCTTCATATCAGGAGGCGGCGACGGATGCCCCGTGAAATTGCGCTGTTGGATGCGTTAGTGCCCAGCCTGTTGCTGGTGTTCGTGATTAGCTTGCTGCTGCAGTGGGCGGTGGACTGGGTAGGCGGTCGCTATGGGCTGTACCGTTATGTCTGGCATCCGCCCCTGTTCCGGGTGGCTGTATTTTTCTGCTGTTTTGGTGGCCTAGGTTTGCTGGCCATGCAGTAAAGGAGTGAAAACAATGAAAACCCAATCCCTGATCCGGGCTTCGGTAACGCTGCTGACAGTGGCGTTGGCCTCCCTGCTGGCTTGGGCCTTGTGGCAGCACTATATGTATTCCCCCTGGACCCGCGATGGCCGGGTGCGGGCACGGGTGGTGCAGGTAGCGCCGGATGTATCGGGCCTAGTGACGGAAGTGCCGGTGGCGGATAACCAGGCCGTGCAGCGGGGTGATTTGTTGTTCGTGATCGACCGTAGCCGTTACCAGAATGCCTTGCTGCAAGCGCAAGCGGATCAGCAGGCCGCTGAGGCCGCAGCGCGGGCAGCCGGTGCTGATATTCGTGCCGCTCAAGCCAGTGCCGCTAAAGCGCGGGCGGAGTTTGCCATGCGTCAGGCGGAATCCCGTCGCCGTGACCGGATTGCTCAGGCGGTTTCCAGGGAAGTACGCGACAACGCTCACAGCAGTGCTGAGGCCGCCGAGGCCCAATTGCAGGCTGCCCAAGCTAGCCATCAGCGGGCAACGGCCGGTCAGCAGCAGTTATTGGCTCGGCTTCAGCAGGCCAATGCGGCGTTGGCGTTGGCGCAACTGAACCTGGAGCGTACAGAAGTGCGTGCTCCGGTGGACGGTTACGTCACTAACCTGGCGTTGTATCCGGGCGACTACGCCCATGCCGGACAGGCCCGTATGGCGTTGATTGATAGACACGATTTCTGGGTGTATGGCTATTTCGAGGAAACTAAACTGCCGAATGTGCATGTGGGGGATCCGGTGCAGGTGCGCCTGCTTAGTGGCATCCGTGCCAATGGCAAGGTGCATAGTATCGCCCACGGAATCGCTGATCGGGATAACCCCACCGGTGCCGATCTACTGGCGGATGTGAATCCTACCTTTAACTGGGTGCGGCTGGCCCAACGAGTGCCAGTAAGGGTGTCGATTGATGCAGATAGCCTGCCCGAAAACACGGTGCTGGCCGCTGGCATGACCGCTACGCTGACCCTGAATCCCTCTTGAACGGAGCAGATAAAGGGTAGAAAACAGAGCAAAGGCAGATAATTGCACGCCGCTGAGTCGGTAAAATCGCCCTGATAGCGGGTAAGTGAAGTTCATTCATTGCGTCCACATTGGGTGGAGGTGAGCATGATACGATCATACGAGGGCGTGTCATGTTACCCGAAGAAATCAAACACAAATTGGCTATTTTGTCCCGTCCCGCCTGGCGCCCTCGAGTGGGGCCGGCGGTGCCAGGTGCGCGCTCCAAATTTGGCGGCCTGCCGCTGCTGAAAAAGGACGAAGCTTGGCCATGCTGCGGCCACTGCCACCAGCCTATGCAGTTGTTTGTGCAGCTTGATTCGCTGGATTTGCCGGTCGAGGCCCGCAGCGCATTCGGTGATGGTGTGTTGCAGGTGTTTTACTGTACTAACGGGGAGGAAGATTGCGAGGTACTGGGGCATGCGCACCTGCCATTCTCTGATGTCACGTTGGTGCGAGTCATTCCCCGCCAGCAAGCCGATGGTTTTGATGCCCTACCGCAAGCCATTCCCGATGCGTTTGTTGAGCAAGCATTGACTGGCTGGCAGTGCATGACGGATTTTCCCGACCGGCAGGAAATGACTGCGATTAATGATGATGTTCCGGAAGCTATGCTCGCCTTACTTCAAGCTCACCGCCCTACTCCGCGTCCGGGTGACAAGTTTCTCGGTTGGCCTAACTGGGTAAGCGAGGTAAGTTACCCACTGTGTTCCTGTTGCGAAAAACCGATGAAATTTATTTTTCAGCTGGACTCCGCAGACACCCTTCCATTTTGGTTTGGTAATAGCGGTTGTGCCTATGTATTTCAGTGTGAAAGCAACCCAAAGGTATTAACTATGAGTTGGATAAGTCGACCATAGTTTCGAAAATTTTGAATTAATTTTTTCCCCTTTCTTTGCGGTATTTCTGCGGAGAAATACCCATCATTTTTTTGAAAAGACGAGAAAAATAATACGGATCGTCATGGCCCAGCTGCAGAGCAATAGTCGCTACGCTATCGTCGCTGATATCAAGAAGATAGCAGGCGTGGCTGACTTTAATGCGCTGGAATGCCTGCATGGGGGTTTGTCCAGTCTGGCGTTTGTACTCGCGAATAAAATGGTAACGGGACAAATCGCTAGTGGCGGTAATTAAGTCGTCTAGGCTGAGTCGCCGGTCGATCGCCGTTTGCAGATAACTGTTTACTCGGGTTACATCTAGAGTGGCATGGCGGACCTGGTGCTGGCGGCGCATCAAGGAGGCGTAGGCAAGCAGGCTACGCAACAGATTGGCCGCATAAACAAGATGCTCGGGTTGCGCGTTGGTGGCAGCCGCCATCAACGCTTGAAAATCTTCCGCTAGACGTGAATGTACGCCGACCCTAACCCTGCGAATGCCTCCGTCAGGTTGGCCGGCAATCTCGTCGAAATACCGTTGAACCTCATGCCCACCCAGGTGCACCCAGTAAATACTCCAGGGTTGCTGTGGATTGGCGTGGTAACGGTGAGAAAAGCCCGCGGGTAACAGCAATAGATCACCGGCCTCAACAGGTTGGCTTTGGCCCCCGTAAGCCAGTTCTCCAGCACCGGACACACAATAAATTAGTAGATTATCTGCGGGTCGCTGGCGTTCCATTCGATGCCCGCTGGCCTGGGGATAAAAGCCCACCCCGTGGGGCATACAGCCGGAACAAAGCGGATGATCGCGGACGCTGGAAAGCACCGAAGGCGGAATGACCGTACGCTGTCCTCTGGCAGGTAATGGCCAGTGAGAAGTTTTGGTAGTAGGTTGTTCTACGATTTCCATAAACAGCAATATAGTCTATCTCTAGTCAAATGTGGCTATCTGCATGACAGACTAGCTGTGCTAAAACTGGAATCATGCTTTAACGCAGACATGCTTCACGCTGGCGCCCCCAGCTCTGAGCCCGATAACCTGGACCCCGAAAAGAATGGAGACCCCCGATGGCCCACCAATTACCTTTGCTGATTAATGGCGAATTTGTTGCCAGCCAAACTGACCAGTGGATTGCGGTAACCAACCCGGCCACCCAGCAGACGCTGTGCGAAGCCCCGGCGGCCACCGCCGAGGAAATGGAGCAGGCCATTGCGGCGGGCAAGGCGGCCTTCCAAACCTGGAAAGAGGTGCCGGTGTCGGAGCGAGCGCGCTTGATGCTGCGCTATCAGGCGCTGCTGAAAGAACATCACGATGAGATTGCCGAGATTCTCAGCCAGGAAACCGGCAAAACCTTTGAGGATGCCAAGGGCGACGTTTGGCGTGGCATCGAGGTTGCAGAACAGGCCGCTAACATCGCGTCGTTGATGATGGGCGAAACCGTGGAGAACGTGGCGCGTAGCATCGATACCCACTCCTGGACCCAGCCTTTGGGAGTATGCGCGGGGATTACCCCGTTCAACTTCCCGGCCATGATTCCCCTATGGATGTTCCCACTGGCCATCGCCGCCGGTAATACCTTTGTGCTCAAGCCTTCCGAGCAAGATCCGATGACGCCGAATCGACTGGCAGAGTTATTTCAAGAGGCTGGCGCAGCGCCAGGCTTGTTACAGGTGGTGCACGGCGGTAAGGAGCAGGTCGATACGTTGCTTAGGCATCCTGATATTAAAGCGGTATCGTTCGTGGGTTCCGTGCCGGTGGGGCAGCACGTGTACCGCACCGCAACCGACAACATGAAGCGCGCGCAGTGCTTCGCCGGCGCTAAAAATCACATGGTGATCATGCCGGATGCCAACAAGGAACAGGTTGTTAGTAGCCTGGTGGGTTCTTCTTGTGGGGCTGCGGGTCAGCGCTGCATGGCGATCAGTGTGGCGGTGTTCGTGGGCGATTCAAAAGCCTGGATCGATGAGCTGGCCAGCCAGTTTGCTCAAATTCGTCCGGGGGCATGGAATGACCCGGAAGCGGCCTATGGCCCGCAGATCAGCCCGGCCGCCAAACAGCGAGTGCTGAGCATGATTGAACAGGGCAAAAAAGAAGGCGCTACCTGTTTGCTGGATGGATCAGATTGCACCGTGGAAGGTCTGCCAGACGGTAACTGGGTTGGCCCAACGTTATTCACCGATGTGACTACCGACATGGCAATTTACCGCGAGGAAATTTTTGGCCCGGTGTTGTGCTGCGTTTGTGTGGACTCACTAGAAGAAGCCTTGGAGCTGGTTAACAGCAGTCCCTATGGCAATGGTACTTCCATTTTTACCGCCAACGGCGCTGCGGCACGTAAATATCAGCACCAAGTAGAAGTCGGGCAAGTGGGTATCAATGTGCCGATTCCTGTGCCGCTGCCCTTCTTCAGCTTCACGGGATGGAAGGGCTCTTTCTATGGTGATCAACACGCTTATGGCAAGCAAGGCGTGCGTTTTTATACGGAAACCAAGACGGTTACTAGCCGCTGGTTTGACTCCGATATCCCGGTTGCGGCGGGACCCAATATGAGCATCAACTTGAAGTAAAAGATTGAAAATATCGGGCGTTTATTTGAAAACGTAATGAAGATTTCTAATGAAAAATTGTTTTCTGAAAAACGCCCGTGTTATTGAACGCTCAACTAACGTGTTGAGTATGAGTTATAGAAAATAACGGCGAGAAAAACTGTGGATTTTTCTTTTACTGAAGAGCAGCAAGCGTTCCGCGAAACGGCGAGACAATTTTCTGAAAAAGAATTCTCTCCCTATGCCGCCGAATGGGATGCAAAAAGCTATTTTCCAAAGGACGCCATTCGTAAAGCGGGAGAGTTAGGTTTTTGCGCTCTCTATTGTGATGAAGAGCATGGTGGCATGGGTTTGTCCCGTCTCGATGCTGCATTGATTTTCGAACAATTGTCACAAGGGTGTACTTCGACTACGGCCTTTATCACCATTCATAACATGGCTACCTGGATGTTGACCCGCTTCGGTAACGATGCGACACGGTCGCGCTGGGCCGAAGCCCTAATGAGTGGCGAAAAGCTGGCTTCCTATTGCCTCACTGAACCGAATGCAGGTTCGGACGCTGCGGGACTTTCGACTACGGCAAAAAAGGATAACGGCGACTATGTATTGAATGGTGCCAAGGCCTTTATTTCCGGCGCTGGAGATACCGATGTGCTGGTATTGATGGCGCGCACGGGTGGCCCTGGTGCTGGCGGAGTTTCCTGTTTTGCTGTGCCCGCAGATGCGCCAGGGGTTAGCTATGGCCGCAACGAGGCCAAGATGGGCTGGAAAAGTCAGCCCACCCGAGCGGTCATCCTGGAGGATGTGCGAATCCCGGCGGAGTGCCTGATCGGTGAAGAAGGGCAGGGCTTCAAGATTGCCATGGGCGGGTTGGATGGTGGCCGCATCAATATTGCCAGCTGTTCACTAGGTGCCGCTCAGGCAGCGCTACATCAGGCGCAGCAATATGTGCAGGAACGTAAACAATTTGGTCAGGCCATTAGCGATTTTCAGACGGTGCAATTCACCCTGGCAGACATGGCAACGGAACTGGTAGCGGCACAGCAGATGGTACGCCTGGCTGCCTGGAAACTGGATCAAAACCACAGCGATAAGAGCATGCTGTGCGCCATGGCCAAGCGGATGGCTACGGATCTGTGTTTCAACGTCTGCAACCACGCGTTGCAACTGCACGGGGGGTACGGCTATATCACTGAGTATCCGTTGGAGCGCTACCTGCGTGATGCGCGGGTGCATCAGATTCTGGAAGGCACCAATGAAATCATGCGCGTGATTATTGCGCGCAATGTGCTAAAAGATTTGTCGTTTCTTTAAGTAATCAATCACCGTAAGAGTGACTCTCCAGCTGCGAGCCAGCTGGTGAAAGCGGGGTTAGTTTCTTTGCGGCTCAAGCGACGCTCTTACCACTGCAACAAAACAAGGGAGAGATAACAATGAAAGTCGCATTCTTTGGTGTTGGCCATATGGGTGGGCCCATGGCGGCCAACCTGATTAAGGCTGGTCATCAGGTCACTGTCTTTGATCTGGTTCCAGAGCTGCTCAACGGTGCCGTGAAAGAAGGTGCGCAAGCGGCCAGTAGTGCAGCGCAAGCGGTGCAGGGAGCGGAGGTTGTTGTCAGCATGCTGCCCTCTGCCGGTGCCGTGCGCGGACTTTACCTGGGCGACGATGGCGTACTGCAACAGATTGATGAAAGCGCACTGATTATCGACTGTTCCACCATCGATGCGGATACTGCCCGTGACGTGGCAAGCATAGCCAAAGAGCAAGGCAGGGTGATGATTGATGCGCCTGTATCTGGCGGTGTGGGTGGAGCCAAGGCCGGGACGTTGACCTTTATCTGCGGTGGGCCGCAAGCGGCGGTGGATCGTGCTCGTCCGGTTTTAGAATGCATGGGTGCACAGGTATTTCGTGCCGGCGATAATGGCGCAGGTCAGTTAGCAAAAATCTGCAATAATATGTTGCTGGCCATCCATATGATCGGTACCGCAGAAGCGCTACAAATGGGCGTGGATCATGGGCTCGATCCAGCGGTGTTATCCGATATTATGAAAGCCAGCTCTGGTGATAACTGGTCACTGGATAAGTACAACCCCTGGCCCGGGGTGATGGAAAATGTGCCGTCGTCGAAAAATTATGAAGGCGGTTTCGCGGTAAAGCTTATGAACAAAGATCTGGGTTTGGCATTACAAGCCGGTCTCAGCAGCCAGTCCGCCACGCCCATGGGTAACTTGGCGAAAAGCCTATATGCCGCTCATGGTAATCACGGCTACTCAGATAAGGACTTTTCCAGTATCCAAGCTTTTTTTCAGCATAAAAACGACTGACTGGCTATGGGCCGCAGAGCTCCCACAGCCAGCGTTTTTTAATGATCGTTGGGCTGCCATAGTTGATTTGGTGTGTGGCATAGAAAACTTGGCCGAGGTTTCTTTGCCGCATACGGAGCCTGGCAGGCATTGTCCTGTCGGTTGAATACGAAGAAGACATTGCTACGTGGATCCGGTGCCATATTGGCATTAGAACCATGCAGCGTATTACAGTCGAACAACAGCAGGCTGCCCGCGGGGCCCGTGGGCGCCTCAATGCCGTTTCTATTGATCATTGCGCTCAGGGCATCTTCTGGCGGCACACCAATTTGCTGCTTCTTCAGCGACTGTTTGTGATGTTCGTCTGGCGTTTCTCCTATACAGGGAATGAAATGCTGATGGGATCTGGGAATCAGCATTAGTGGGCCATTGAACGTGTGGTTATCAGTAAGAATGATTGAGGCACTTACCGCGTGCATGGCTGGCATGCCGTCCTCGGCGTGCCAAGTTTCAAAGTCAGAATGCCAATTAAAGCCTTTACCTTTGAACCCTGGCTTATAGTTAATGCGTGATTGGTGAATATAATGTTCACCTCCCAATATCTGCTTCACCCGATCGGTTAGGCGTGGGTCACGGGCCAGTCTTTGGAAAGCGCGATGTAAAAAGTGTACCGCAAAGACAGAACGAATCTCCTGGCTGTCAGGTTCGGTAATTGTGAAAGAGCGATTTCGATAGTCATTACGATTGAGAAGCTCGCTCATGGCGTTAGAAAGCGCGTTCACTTCATCGCTGTGCAAAAAACCGCGTTCGAACAGAAAGCCGTTCTGCTCAAAGTTATCAAGTTGTGATTGGGAAAGCGGCCCAGGAAGATGGCGGCCTTTCACCGTATGCTCCTGACGCTTGTACCAAGGTTGGTCCGGGTGTTGATGTAACCGGGTGGGATAAGGATCGGTTTGTATCGATGCAGGGCAAGTTAGGTTCTGCGCTGACATCAAATCACCTCCGTCATTCTTTCAGAAATCAGCATTTACCTTGCGCTAAGGTTTCTTGTTTCTCCTATGTAAATTAAAGACCAATATGTGATTGGTCGGATAAGATGACGGTAAGGACGATGAAATGATTTTCAACCCTCATTTATTTCAGGTCCCAGCCGGTCATCATTATCGGTAGGTGGCGTTTACTTGCTCAAGCTACCATAGCTTGCCGGCACAACGGTTCATTATTAGCTTATGCAAACGCATAGCGGTCATGCTGCTCAATGATCTTCGGGGGGCTTTTCATCCATTCCTATAATAAATGTGTTGATGAGCATTCGGGCTATAACGATTAAAATGTCAAAGAAGATTAAATGTCTGAGTGGTTATGAGCCAAGCCAGTGCTCAGTTTGATACGGTGAAAGTGAAAGGTCGTACAACACACCAACCATGGATGAGGTATCAATTATGCTTGGATGGGCTCTCACATTTCTTGTCGTAGCAATTATTGCTGGCGTACTCGGCTTTGGTGGTATCGCTTCCGGCGCGGCATCCATTGCCAAAATTATTTTCTTTATCTTTCTGGCACTGCTGGTCATTAGCCTGGTCGTCAATGCGCTGAAAGGGCGTGGTCCGAAAGTGTGACAGCGTTATTACCAGTGGGTGAGGGCTGCGCCTATCACTCACTGGACATCGGCCTCTAGAAGTGAATAACTATGCGCTGTGGCACTCTTATAAGGCTTCGATTATAGAGTTGTTCACTAAGGTGACCGGTTATTGTCATAATCGCATCGCTATAACAACGACGACTGTGCTGTCAGCGTTCCATCACGGTAATCCCGCAGGGTTTGATTAATTTCACTTTGAGTGTTCATCACGAAGGGGCCATATTGCACTATCGGCTCCCCCAGCGGCTTGCCTGACAGCAATAACAGACGCGCCCCCCTTTTTCTTGCTACTAGCTTTACATTATCACCATCGGTCAAGGTGGCTAGATGATGGGTTTCCACGGTCTCTCCGCTCACCTCTATGCGACCTTCGAACAGATACACAAAGGCGTTATGGCCCCGCGCCAGTGGCACGGTAAGGTTTTCTCTCGGGCGTAGTACCACATCTAGATATAACGGGTTGGTTTGGCCGCCTTTCATCGGAGCACTGAGCGTTTGCTCGGCAATCGTCACTTCACCGGCAATGGCTTTGATCTGCCCACCACTGGCCAGATCCAACCGCGGCATCTCTGTATCAGCAATATCTCGATACGTTGCCGGCTTCATTTTTTCCGCTGCGGGCAAGTTAATCCACAGTTGAAAACCGCGTAACAAACCGTTTTCCTGTTGTGGCATTTCTTCATGGATAATACCGCTTCCAGCGGTCATCCATTGCACGCCACCCTGTTTGAGATCCCCTTCGTTTCCTAGGTGATCTCGGTGACGCATATGGCCTTCCACCAAATAGGTCACCGTTTCAAATCCCCGATGCGGATGCGGCGGAAAGCCGGCAATATAATCGTCGGGATTGTCGGAGGAAAACGCATCGAGCATCAGAAACGGGTCCAAACGCATGAGAGGGGTATATCCCAGTGCGCGCTTCAGCTTAACGCCAGCACCATCGGATGTATCCATTGCGCGAAACGTATTAAGAATGCTGCGTTCCATAAGAACCTCCTAAACTTAATGGCAGAAGCCGACATTTCGCCAAAACATCACCTTCGTCCCGCCGGTGTTAGACGTGGACAATCTCTCGCTTTCCCAACGGCTCGCGGCCGTGTGGCGAGTTCCAGTCCAGCTGCGGGCCGATGGAAATAATCCCATGGGGGTTGATAGTCGGGTGGCTGCGAAAATAGTGGTGACGAATATGTGCTAAGTTCACCGTTTCGGCCACGCCGGGAAGCTGATAAATGTCTTTTAGTAAGCCCTGTAAATTTGGATAATCGCTGATCCGTTGCCGGTCGCACTTGAAGTGCGTGACATACACCGGGTCAAAGCGAACCAGGGTGGTCCACAGCCGAATATCTGCTTCTGTTAAGGTATTGCCTACCAGGTAACGCTGTTTGCTCAACCGCTCCTCTAATACATCGAGTCGCTTGAATAAGGCCTCTACCGCATCGTCGTAGGCGTCCTGACGGGTAGCGAAACCGGCCTTGTATACGCCGTTGTTAACGTCGTGATAAATGCCTTCGTTGATCGTTTCGATATCTGCTTGTAATGCTTCAGGGTAGTAATCGCCCGCGGTAACGCCGAGCTCATCAAAACTGCTGTTAAGCATGCGGATAATATCGGCGGATTCATTGCTGACGATGGTTTCCTGTTGTGTATCCCAGAGTACGGGTACGGTCACCCGACCGGTATAATTGTGATCGGCCTTGAGGTACAACTCATACAGCTTTTTGAAACCATACAATGAATCTCCAGTGGCCCCGTCAAAGTCATCCCGTAGTTCCCAACCGCTCTCCAGCATGAGCGGATGAACCACAGACACACTAATATGTTGCTGCAAACCTTTCAGCGTGCGCATAAGCAGCGTGCGGTGGGCCCACGGGCAGGCATAGGAGACATAAAGATGGTAGCGACCGCTTTGCGCCTGAAAGCCGCCCTCACCACTGGGGCCTGCGCTGCCATCGGCGCTGATCCAGTTACGAAACTGACTCTGAGAGCGCTCGAAACGACCACCGGTACTTTGGGTGTCGTACCACTTATCTTGCCATCTTCCGTCGACTAACAATCCCATGATGCTCTCTCTCTACGTAAATGTGCTTTTGTCTTACCTCAAGTGCTTGCTAGTAGTTCAGAACGCGCCACAGCTAACGCTTTTTCTTTGACGTCGTCGCCCATGTTCAACCCTTCGGCGAATACAAACTCCACATCGGTGATGCCGATAAAACCGAAGAACAATTTGATATATGGAGTGACCGTATCGTTGCTGGTGCCGGCATAGATACCCCCTCTGGCTGCTAGTACCGTTACAGGTTTGTTTTCCAGCAAACCCTGTGGCCCCTTTTCGGTATAACGAAAGGTGATTCCGGCACGGGCTACGTGATCAATCCAACTCTTCAACTGGCTGGGAATGCCGAAGTTGTACATGGGAAGGCCCAGCACAATATGGTCTGCCGCCTTGATCTCATCAATCAGGGCCAAGGAAAACGCGTCGATCGCTTGCTGTTCGTCGGTGCGCTGCGTTGCCGAGGTGAAAAAGGCGCTAACGCGATTACCGTCTAGGTGAGGAATGGGATCTGTAGACAGGTCTCGTACGCGCACCGTAGCTTGCGGATGTTTGGCTTTCAGCGCATCTACCTGCGCATTAACCAGTGCGGAGGAATTACCGTTATCACCAAAGACGCTGCTTTTGATCACCAGAATGTTCATAACCCCAACTCCATTTATTGTGTGGCCGGCCCAGGTGGGCGACAGGATTGTTTCTATGGATCTATTGTGGTTTCAGTAAATACGATATAAAACGGGATAAACCTGCACATTTATCTCAGGAATTTCGATATGTCAGCCAAAATTACACTGGATCAGTGGCAGGCGTTGCTGGCTGTGGTGGATGAGGGAGGCTATGCCAGCGCTGCTGAGGCCCTGAATAAGAGCCAGTCGGCGATTAGCTATGCGGTGCAAAAGATAGAAACCGAGCTGGGAGTGCGCGCCTTCACTCTGGAAGGGCGACGCGCCAAGCTCACTGAAACCGGACAAATGCTGTACCGCCAAGCCAAAGTGCTGGTGGAGGAAGCTAACCGCCTAGAAAGCGCGGCCATTCAGCTCAGTCAGGGTTGGGAGCCGCTGGTACGGGTAACGGCCGACGGGTTATTTCCCCAGCATTGTATGTTGTCCGCGCTGGATGCTTTCGCTCAGCACAGCCCTCTGACACGGGTTGAATACAGTGAGACTATCCTGTCCGGCTCTGATGAAGCGCTGCTGCGCAAGGAGGCCGATGTGGTAGTAGGCGGACGTGTGCCACCAGGTTTTTTTGGCGACCCCCTGATGCGGGTACGTTTTCTGGCCGTGGCAGCTGCCGATCATCCATTGGCCCAGGCTAAGGAGCTGACCCATGAAGATCTTCGCCACCACCGCCAGATCGTGGTTCGTGATTCCGGCAGCCGACGTATTGATTCCGGTTGGCTCGGCGCAGAGCAGCGCTGGACCGTATCTCATGCCTCCACTCGAATGGCAGCAATTCGTCGCGGGCTGGGCTTTGCTTGGGTGCCGGAATCTGAAATGGGTGACGGCCTTGAGACCGGCGCCCTGAAGGTTCTGGCCTTGGATGAAGGAGTAGAGCGCATGATGGACTTGTACCTGATTTATGCTGATGGCCAATACGCAGGCCAAGCCGCCCGTTATCTTGGGGAGCGGATTCGAGATGCTGCTGCCTTGCCTTGTCCGGGGGTGACGGTTTCGGCTCGCTCACCCGCTAATGACGCGCAAAGCGTAAAATAGGGCGCACACGCCAAACGTGAGGAGACTGCCATGCAACGTTTAATGATTCCGAGATTTCTGGTGCTGGCCTCAGCCTTGTTGCTCAGTGCCTGCGTTAGCCCGGTGGTAATCGACAGCCAGCCGGACGCGAATCTTGCCCAATACCAGACTTACGCCTTTGTTTCCCAGGCTGAAGACGGTCCCCGCGAGCTGGATGATCAACGCACTCTGGCTGCGCTGGAAAAAGCGCTGGCGGCGGAGGGAATGACCGAGGTCGATGCAGACCAAGCGGATGTGCAGGTGAAATACTTTTTCAAGCGTGAGCAGCGCTTTGATGGTTCCTCCGTTCAATTTGGGTTTGGTTTTACCCGTAACAATGTGGGGTTGGGAGCCTCCACTCCCACAGAAGGCGAGATTAGCGACGAATACAAGCTGGTAGTGCAGTTGATTGATCCTCAGAACCGCAATGTAGTGTGGCAGGCAACCAGCCGTGACAAAATGCATGATGAGATGAGCAGTGAGCGTCGCAATACGTATATTCAAAAAGCGGTAGAGGAAATGTTCAAGCAGTATCCGTAAGCGGCCAACTCAAGGTGGCACAAAGCCCCCCGCCCGCGCGATTGTGCAGAGTAAGCTGCCCGCCGCTGCGGGCCATCACGGTGGCTACAATGGCTAGGCCTAGACCCGTTTGCCCTCGGTCCCCGCGGTGGCCCCGCGCGCAAACCACCGCTTGATTGTCACTGATTCCTGGACCTTGGTCCTCCACATGGATGTGCAGCTCACGGGTATTCGCCACTACGCGAATCCACACTTCCTTGCCCTTTGGTGTGTAACGCAACGCATTCTCCAGCAAGTTGCGTAATGCCAGGCTGGCCAGGGAGGGGGCTGCCAGTGTTATCCCGGCACACGCTTGGTCATCACGCTGCACGGCTTGCCGCTGCGGGTGTCCGGCCAGCTGGGCCAAACTTTCATCGATCACCTTTCTCACTAGGCGCGGCCGACTCTGTGGTAGTCCGTCTAGGCGGGCCAAGGCCAGCAACTGTTGCAGGTTATCCGCCATCCTTGAACTGGCGTTCTCCGCTGCCGTCAATGCCATCATGGCTGGTGCATCTGGAGCCATTTTTAAGCGGGCAACTTGTAACTGGGTTTTCAGTGCTGCCAGCGGCGTACGCAGCTCATGGGCTAGATCATCGGTTAGGCGGCGTTCGCGCAACAATGCCTGCCGGGCCTGGTCGGCCCAACCATCCAGCGCGGTTACCAATGGCATCAGTTCAGTTATCCCCGCCGCGCTGGACGCCACCCCGGATTTTGTCTGCACGGGCCGTGACTCAAATTCCTTGCGCATCGCATCCAAGGGTGCCAAGCCACGGCTCACAGCCCAGCGCACCGCCAACCAGGCGCCCAATAGTGCCAGCAACAGGCCTACCAGCAACGCCCAGGCTAGGGTCGACAACAGGGATTCACGCACCGCCATGGGTTCCGCTGTCGCCACCCGTATTTGCCCTTCGCTGACGGTATACACGCGCCAGCGCTCACCCTCCAGGGATCGTTCCGTAAAGCCGTCCTGAGCACTGGCAAGGTGAGCCGTTGGGGCTCCACCGGAGCGTGCCAAAATTTCGCCCCGTACATTCATCACCTGACAAAATAACCCGCTATTCACCGCGGCCTGCAACCCAGGGTTACCGGATAACACCGGTGCACTGGCATTGGCCATGGAAGCGACCATGCGTGCCGACGCTGCCAGACGTTGATCCAGTGCCGTTCCCAGATGCTGCTTGACGGTATTGTGTAACCACAATGCCAACAGCAACCAGACACTCAGCAAGCTGAGCGCCACCAGCCACAGCACCCGGGAACGTAATGAGCGTGCCATCATAGCGGCGCGCCTAACCGGTAACCGCCACCGCGTACGGTTTCCACAATGCGACTATCCAGTTTGCGGCGCAGGTTATGGATATGTACCGTCAAAGCGTTGCTCTCCACGCCGTCCATCCAGCCGTAAACACGGTCGGCCAATTGGTCCGCCGTGAGTAACCGACCCTGGCTTTGCAACAAAGCAAGCAACAACGCCATTTCCCGCCGTTGCAATTCCACTTCTTTATCCGCCAGCCAGACTTGCTGTCGGAACGGATCGACCCGTAGCCTGCCATGCTCAATAAACGGACGGGCTTGGCCCCGGGTACGACGCAATAGGGCCTGTAAGCGCGCTGCCAGCTCGCCCAAATCAAACGGCTTAATCAGGTAATCATCGGCGCCGCGCTGCAAGCCATCAATGCGGTCTTGCACGGCGTCTCGGGCGGTGAGGATCAATACCGGCACCGTCAGCCCAGCCTCACGCCATTGGCAAAGGGCTTCACTACCCTCTTGGTCGGGCAGTCCTAGATCTAGCACCAACGCATCAAAATCCACGCTTTTCCAAGCGGCCAGGCCGTCCCGCGCAAGCGTCACCCAGGCTACGGTAAATCCCATGGCTTGTAGACCGGCCTGAATACCGTCGCCTAACAGAGCATCATCTTCGATCAATAAAATATGCATGCCGTTCTGACCCGGTTAGGCTGCTCAAGTTGCAACCCAGTGTATGCTCCGCCAGTTAACTCACGGTTAATGGAGCCGGGTCACACTGGTGACTTCTTGATTGGAGATACCGTGGACACAGTCATTATTGGGCCTCTGGCCCTGCCGGCAGGCACCTTCGTGGTGCTGGTCGGGTTTTTCGCCGCTACCCTGGCTAGCCTGTGGTGGCAACGACGCGGCCAACGCATTGAAGCAACACTTTGGTTGATTGCGGTTACCGCCGTGTTTGGTGCCCGTCTGGCATTTGTGTTGCGCTACCACAACCAATATGAATCTTGGCTGGCCATGCTCGATATCCGTGACGGAGGCTGGTGGTGGCCCGGTGTACTACTGGCCCTGCCGGTGCTGGCCGTTAGCCTGTTCCGACACACCCGCGTTCGGGCTGCGCTGCTATCCACCTGTGCAGCCGCCATGCTCACCATGACGGTGACGCTTGCTGCTCTGCAGGCATTGTCGCCAACACCCAGCCCGCTACCTGACGTCACGCTGTATAACCTAGAAGGGGAGACCGCCACACTAAAATCGGCGGCTAACGGGGTAACACTGGTAAATCTGTGGGCGACCTGGTGCCCACCATGCCGACGGGAGATGCCGGTGCTTGAAAGCGCACAGCAACGTTACCCAGATGTCCGCTTCATTCTCGTCAATCAGGGTGAGAACCCGACTCAGGTTCGCCAGTATCTCACCGAAGAGCAGCTGCACTTTGAATACCTGCTACTGGACCCGCATACCGATTTGGGTCGCTATGCAGGCAACCGAGGGCTACCACTGACTCTGCTGTTCGACAATAAGGGGCAAGAAGTGGCGCGCCATTTTGGCCCCCTGTCCGACGCCAGCCTGCACCACTTTCTCAACCATAACCTTTCCGGAGACACCCCATGAGCAAAATAGTTGTCCTGCTGCTAACCCTGCTGGCTCCCCTTATTAGCCAAGCCGAAGCGGCTTCGATGGACAGCCTGCTGACCCAGCTAGAGGCCAGCAGCTGGGTGGCAGAAGGTGCGCAGGAGCCGCAGCGGGTCGCCTATCTATTCACAGATATGGCTTGCCCCTACTGCGCTCGATTATGGGAAAACATGCAGCCGATGATTAACGACGCCGATAATGTGCTGCAGGTCCGTCATATCATCGTCGGGCTGATCAACCCTAAACGCAGCTTCACGCAAGGCGCTGCAGTGCTGGGGGCTCCAGATCCGAGCGCTGCATTGGCAGAACACGAAGAGTATTATGATGACGGCGGTATTCGACCGCTGGAGCGAGTACCTGATGCCATTCGCAGCCAGATTCAAAGCAACACAGCGTTGATGATCGGGCTCGGCCTGCAAGGCACACCGACACTCATTTTCCAAGACAAGGAAGGGCGCTGGCGCGTGGCGCCAGGGATGATCGGCGAAGCCGACCTAAGACAGCAAGTGTTTCAGCTACATTAAACGAAACGCGAAATGTTCAACGTTGAAATGCGAACAAAGCGCAAAACGAGAGGCAAGGCTCTCGCTCGCGCTTTTTAACGTTCAATTTTGAGCGGGCGGCTCAATCCGATAACCAGCTTACTTTGCCCTGACATACCGTCAACTTCACGGTGCCCTTGAGCTGAGCATGGCGCCAAGGAGAATTGTTGCCGGCGGATAACCAATCTTCGCTGAGATCTTTTGCCGCGGTGGGGTCGAGCACACATAGGCTCGCCGGGCGGCCGGCTTCCAGCTGGCCGGCCTGAATACCGAGGCAGCGAGCGGGAGCGGCGGTGACGGCATCTAGCGCGCGCAGCAAGTCCAGCTTGCCCTCATCCACCAGTTGCAGCACTAACGACAGCAGCACATCTAGCCCGGCCATACCCGGCTTGGTGGTTGGGAAGGGGGCCGCCTTGCTGGAGGAACCAATGGGCGTGTGCTGAGAGCAGATAGCATCGATGGTGCCATCGGCCACCGCTTCCAGCAGTGCTTGCCGGTCCTCGGCACTGCGCAGCGGCGGGATCACGTGGCAATGGCTGTTGAAACCTTCCAGCGCCGATTCATCCAGCAACAAGTGCTGAATGCTCACATCTGCGGTCACCGGCAGGCCTCGCCGTTTGGCGGCTTTCAGCAGGCGCAAAGAATCGCGGCTGGAGATCTGTTGGAAATGTGCCCGCACTCCGGTGGCCTCCACCAACAACAGGTCGCGTGACAGGTCCACGCTTTCCGCCACGGCGGGAATGCCGGGCAGGCCGAGGCGGGTGGCCACCGGCCCTTCGTGGGCACAACCGCCGGCACTGAGCGCCGAATCCTGCGGCCGGAACATCACTGGCAAATCAAAGGTCGCCGCGTATTCCAAGCTGCGCTTGAGTACCAGCGCATTGGCCACCTTGCCACCGGCATTGCCCACCGCAATACAGCCGGCTCGGGCCAAGGTAGACATTTCTGCCAGTTGTTCGCCCAGCAGGCCCTGAGTCATGGCGGCGATGGGCATGATACGGGCAAACCCGGCCTGCCCGGCCTGTTCGCGGATCAATCGAACCACGGCGGTGGAATCCACCGGCCCACAATCAGGCTGGGCGGCCAAATGGGTAATGCCCCCCGCCGCCGCGGCACGGGTTTCACTGGCAATATCGCCGGTGCGACCACTGCCGGGCAGAGACAAATGCACGCAGGCATCCACTAGCCCCGGCAATACCCAGAGGCCATCGGCCTGGATAATATCGGCACCTGGTGCATCCAGGCTGGCACCGATGCGGGTCAAGCGACCGTTTTCGATCAGCAGGTCGGCCACGTCGTCGCGGCCACTGGCCGGATCAATCACCCGGCCTTTGCGGATCAGGATGTGGGCGCGTTTACGGTTAGCGCTGGCCATGGGCACCTCCCGCTGCGGACATGTCGCTATCCTGACCACTGATGGCCATGGACATGACCGCCATACGCACGGCGATGCCGAACGTCACTTGGTTGAGAATCACTGATCGAGGGCCATCCGCCACTTCCGACGCGATTTCCACGCCCCGGTTAATAGGCCCGGGGTGCATCACGATGGCGTCCTCTTTAGCAAATAGCAGCTTGTCGTTGTTAAGCCCGTAGAGCCGAAAAAACTCAGCTTCACTGGGCAGCAAGGCGGAATCCATACGCTCTTTTTGCAGACGCAGCATGATTACCACATCCACGTCTTTTAGGCCCTGAGCCATGTCGGTGAACACGGTTGCGCCGAGGGCTTCTGCATCTACCGGAAGTAATGTCTTCGGGCCGATCAGGCGTACTTCATCGGCGCCAAGAATATTCAATGCATGGACCTGGGAGCGGGCCACACGGGAATGGAGAATGTCACCAACGATGGCCACTTTCAGGCCCTCGAAGCCGCCCTTGTAGTGGCGAATGGTATACATGTCGAGCATCGCCTGAGTGGGGTGCGCATGGCGTCCGTCACCGGCATTGATCACCGCTACGTTGGGGGTTACTTCATTGGCGATGAAGAAAGGCGCTCCGGAATCCTGATGGCGCACTACGAACATGTCCGCCGCCATGGCTTCCAAATTACGCAGGGTATCGAGCAGGGTTTCGCCCTTGCTGGTCGCTGATTTGGCAATGTCCAGATTGAGCACATCCGCGCTCAGCCGCTGGGCCGCCAGCTCAAAGGTGCTGCGGGTGCGGGTACTGGATTCGAAGAACAGGTTCACCACGGTTTTGCCGCGTAACAGTGGGACCTTCTTGATTGCCCGGCCGCCCACATCCACAAAGCTTGCAGCCGTATCGAGAATATCTTCCAGCAGGGAGCGGGGCAGATGCTCAGTGGTGAGAAAATGGCGGAGCTTACCGCTGTCGGTAAGTTGTACTCGGGAGGATGGCGCAAGCGTCGGCGTCATTCTTATGACCTTGTCTCAGTATCGTCCTCAACAACCAGATTGCGAATTTCGGCAATCAATGGAGAGGGTCCGCGTAATTCTATCCGCTGATGGGGGGGTAATGCCAAAGTTTCCCCACAAATATCAGCACCAATCGGTAATTCCCGACGGCCGATGTCGAACAATACCACTAGGGATATGGACGCCGGGCGGCCAAAATCGAACAATTCGTTCATGGCCGCTCGAATGGTGCGGCCGGTCATTAGCACGTCATCCACCAGTAAAATGTGCTGGCCGTCCACATCGAAGGGCAGCTTGGATGGCGTTACCTTGGGTTTAAGGCCGCGGGTATCAAAGTCGTCTCGATAAAAAGCCGGGTTCAGTGAGCCCAGCGGTAACGCGGTCGGCAATCGCGCATTCAGAGCCTGCGCTACCCAGGCTCCCCCGGACTCAATTCCTACTAACAACGGTGCCTTGCCTGCAAACTGGTCATTGATGGCAGTAGCCATGGCATCCAGGTGTGTCTGCAATTGTTGCTCATCCCAGCTCAAGGCTGTTCTCCCACAATCCATAAACCGTAAGAGTAGCAGAAGGCTGGGCTGCTGAGGCAATCAACGGAACAGCTGATCAAATCGTTCAGTTTTTTGCGCTGTGTCGCAGCAAGCAATGCGGACAAGCTAGTCTCAGCACCAAGGCGACTGTAAGTTTTGTATTATTTGGAACCCATCGTGCTGTACGGACTCCAAGCTACTAAGGGATCGCCCGGTCATAAGGGCGAAGAACATTGGAAGGGAATCACCATGAAACTGCGCAATGACTCGCAACGCTTTGGCGCTATTGCCCTGCTATTCCACTGGCTGGTGGCATTGGCGGTGATTGGCCTGTTTGCATTGGGCTTTTATATGGTGGATTTGGGTTACTACGACCCTTGGTATCGTAAGGGGCCTGATCTGCATCGTAGCGTTGGCGTTCTGCTGTTTATTGTCATGACTCTTCGTCTTGGCTGGCGATTTATCTCGCCGCCACCGGCGCCGCTTGCGTCCCACAAACCCTGGGAAAAGATCAGTGCCCACCTTACCCACTGGGCTCTGTATATTTTGTTGTTTGTAGCCATGGTGAGTGGCTACCTGATTAGCAGCGCCGATGGCTCTTCCGTTGCGGTGTTTAATTGGTTTTCCGTGCCCTCGGTCAGTGGCCACCAAACTGGCCTAGAGGACACCGCCGGGCTGATTCATTACTGGGTCACTTGGGCGGTGATTGGGTTAGCCAGCGTGCACGCGCTCGCCGCCATTAAACATCACTTTCTTGATCGCGATGATACATTGCGGCGCATCCTTGGCTTGGCGCCTCGCACCAACCCGTCTCCCTCAACGGGCACACACAATTATTCTTAATCATCCAAACGGAGCTTGATGCTTATGTTGACGTTATTGAAAAAAATCACCCTTCCCACCTTGGCACTGCTGCTTAGCAGTATGGCGTTTGCCGAGCAGCCTGGCGGCACCTACAAGTTCGATACCAAGGGCACTCACCAGTTTGTCATGTTCAAAATTTCCCACCTGGGTTACAGCTGGCTGTATGGGCAATTTAATGATTTTACCGGTGAGTTCACTGTGGATGCGGACAATCCGGAGAACAGCCAGGTAACCGCCATCATCCAGACCGCCAGTGTGGATTCCAACCATGCCGAGCGAGACAAGCACCTGCGCGGTGATGATTTTCTAGACGTGAAGAAATTTCCCACCGCGACGTTTAAAAGCACAAGCGTTGAAAAAACCGGCGAGCAAACCGCTAAAATCACAGGGGACTTCACCCTGCATGGTGTGACCAAGCCGGTAACCCTGGATGCCAAACTGATCGGCCATGGCGATGATCCTTGGGGCGGCTACCGTATGGGCCTAGAAGCTAGCACTACTCTGACACTGGCAGATTTTGGTATTACCAAGAATCTAGGACCGGCGTCTGAAACAGTGGAGATAATTATTTCAGTGGAAGGCATCAAGCAGTAACGCTGTTGGTTCTCGTAGGTCGGATTAGTCGCCTTAGGCGTAATCCGACACTGACGTGTTGGTCTCGGCGTTAATGTAAAACCGTGGGCACGGCATGTGCCAATTCAGGCGGTGCTTTCTTATAAATAGGGCGCGCGCAAGATACCATCCAGGTCTGAATAAGGAATCGTCAGGGTCGGCTGCCCCATGGCGTAAGGGGCGATGTGGTACACATTGTATTGCAGCACGAGCCCCTTATCAGTGAAGAAGACGTTATCGGTTTTGTCGAACGGCCAGCTGTCACGGAAAGCTTGGTCCAAATTTTCTTTATTCAGCCACGCGGTATGTTGCTCGCGGGCTTTTTCCCAGAAAGCAGCTTGTTGGCCCGGCACCAGCATGTCGTTTAGTTTGACACTTTGTTGTTTAGCGAGATCCCAGTGAAAGTACTGCACGCTAGGCACCCCGTGGGCGCCCCCGGTGTATTCATAGGTTTCCATAGACAGAGTGATAACGTCTCCGCGGCGACCCTGTTTTTTCACCGTAGCGGTAAGCTCCCAGCCCTGCCTCGAGGCCATGGCCATGTCGGACGCGTCTTGCAGAAATGCATCCGCCAGATCTTCAATGCGGACATCGTGGTTGGGGTTATCTTCATTGTGAATCAGCATGGCAGCAAGGTGCTGGGTGATAGCGTCGTTCAGTTCAGCTTGATTCTCAAAGGTGAGCCATTGTAGGTCGACTTTTGGGCAGCCGTCAGCGTCACACTGCTCATCGGTTTTTTCTAGCGCGTGAACATTGCGTACTAGGGTTTGTGGCGTAGCCCCTTTTGGGTTGGCGGCGGGGTTTTTAATAGCGGCGGCACTGTCGGTGGATTTGGCTGTGGGCTTAGCCGGTGCGTTTGAGTCTTCGCACCCTGCTAGCAGCGCAGAGGCGATCAGAAGAATCAGTGTTATACGCATGGCAAACCTTCCTGAAATCGGTGAGAACCTGATGGCATTTAACGGCAGTGGCCGCTCCGGTTCAAGGTGGCTTTTGCAATCAAGCGAGCCTATCCTGCCGTTTTTCAGCTATCAATCGGGAGAATGAGCATGAGCTTCTGGACTGTTTATCTTTCTGGAGAAATTCACACGGATTGGCGCGAACGCATCGTCAAGGGCTGCATCGATAAGGAGCTGGATATTGAGTTTAGCGGCCCAGTGACTGACCACGAGGCTAGCGACAAAGTGGGCGTGAGTATTTTAGGCGCAGAAGAGAAGCGTTTCTGGGAAGATCGTTTAGGTGCGGGCATCAATGGTATCCGGACCCGCAAGCTGATCGATGAGGCTGACCTTGTGGTGGTGCGGTTTGGCCCCAAGTATAAACAGTGGAATGCGGCATTTGATGCTGGTTACACCGCGGCCTTGGGGACACCGATGATCATTTTGCACGATGAAGAGCATGATCACCCCTTGAAAGAGGTGGATGCTGCCGCCGACGCGGTGGCGCGCACTCCAGAGCAGGTGGTGGAAATGCTGGCATATATTCTTAACGCTTAACCCTCATTCGTTATGCCACGGGGCTCTGGTCCGGTTTCAGCGTCTTGTTTTATGTCATTTTACATCATTGGGGGAGCGTTTTGCGGTATGGCTTGTCGCATTCGTGTACAGGAACAAAAAGCAAAGCAAGGAGTTCTCCCGATGACACACCGATTATTGGCCGCCGCCACTCTCATGTTGGTTACCACCGCTACGGCGTGGGCAGAGACAGAAGGCGTTCCCAACGTAAAAACGCCGGAACCAGAAAAAATAGAGACTCAAATAGAAGAAACGTTGGCGGATATCCAGAGCTATTCTGTGGAGCAGAAGAATCAAGCTATGCGAGTGGCCCGCCATGCCATTGACGATCTAAATCAACAAGTTACCCTACTACAGGGTGACATCAACAGCCAATGGAAGGAGCTGTCCCAAGAGGCACGTTTGCACAAGCAAGACGCGCTTGCCTCGTTGAAAGAGCAGCAGGCGGATCTGGAGAGCCATTACCAGACCTTGCAGAATGCCAGCGAAGATAATTGGGAGGCGGCCAAGGTGAAATTTCAGCGGAGCTGGGAAGCTGCCAAGCAAGGCTGGCAAAGCCTAACGGCGCCTTCCCCGGCTCAGGACGAGACCCCCTAAATAGAAGGCTCGATAATGTTTATATTTGAGCTTCGGTCAGCTCCTGGGCGCACGCGGTAGCCACCACAAAGAGGGTGGGCGGACTAGACGTTAGTCTGTTTCGAAGATGAACGGGGTGTTGGTGATGTGTGTTTTAACTTGCAGCACACCCCTTCCCCTATACGGCGAACGCTTCCAGCCGCTGTCGGTAAATCCGTGCAAACTCTTCCGGGTTTTTGCTGCCTTGCCCTTCACTATGGTCAGACACTGGGCCGGCTAGCCGTGATAACCAGAACCTCAGAGCCGCTACCGGCAGTGCTTCATTCAAGCGGCGGGTGTCTACGCTGCGGCCCTGGCCCCGATAAGCTGACAGTAAGGCGTGCTCCCGTTCTGCCACCACGTGGCCTCTAGCATCTACACACCAATCGTTGAGTGCAACGGCTAGGTCGTACTCCGGATGGTCCTGGCAGGCGTTATAGAAATCCAGCAAAGCGCTTATTTCACCGTTGTCCCATAGCAGGTTGTCACGGAACAGGTCGCCGTGAATCAAGGTGGTGCCAGCGGGGTGGGCCAGCCAGCGGTGAAGCAAGCGTGCCGCGTTGTCTCGATCAGCGGTGGGTAATTTGTCTAGATGATGAGTGAAATCGCGCAGCCGCGCCCGTTCGCTGGGGAGCGGCTGCAGCTGCTCCGTGTGGCTAGCGTGTAGCCGTGCCAGCAAAGCACCAACCTGCCTGCAGCGATCGGCATCCACAGAGAAATCGTGCCTGCCTGGCAGGCGCGGCATTAACACTGCCGGTTTGCCCGCAACGGTAATTTGGTCGTTGCCGCTGGCAGTCGCTAGTGGTGCAGGCACGGGTAAGTGTTGTTTGGCCAACTGTTTTAGTAGAGTCAGGTACGGGGTTAGCGCGGGATGGTCGAGGGATTCGAACACCGTTAACACTAGCGGGCAGGGCTGATCATGTTTGCCAAGGCCATCGATAAGGAAAGTGCTATTCTCGATGCCGTGACTGGCGGCGTGATAATCACGCAACTGAAAACCAAATTGTTCCAGCACTTTTGCCAGTTGGGTCGGGCTGAGTGGTGTATACACGGACATCACAATCCTCAAGCTTGGAAAAGGCCGCAGATGACCGGACTCTGCAGACGGGCAATGGTATAAAAGGGCGTCAACGCGAATCAGCAAAGCGTTTGCTATTAACAATAGCAAACCGATGATGGGTAATGCGTTACTGGATGCGTTTTGGGTTGTTGTGTCGTCTCCATATTCGAGGTTGAGTTCCTGGTCAGGCTAGTGTTTCCCTTGTCTATTATAGCGAGCCGCATGGTGTGTGCTGCTTATTGCAAAACTTAAGGAGAACTGATGAATCCTGCCGTTATTGAGCGGGCCACGGTACGTGCCCTGATGTCTTTGCCGGGCCCGGTTTTGGAGCGTTTGGCTGCGGGTTTGGAAACCCATAGTCGTCCGCATTTGGATTCGCGTCTGCGCTTTCTGCTTGCGCTCAGTGGGGCCAAGCCCACCCTGGATTCAGGGACGGTGGAGCAGGCTCGGCAGATTTATCGGAGCACGCTGGCATTGCTAGATATGGCACCGGTTAGCCTTCCTGTGGTTGTTGATCATCAGGTTAGCATGGAGGACGGTAGCCAAATTCTAGTGCGGCGTTATCGCCCGGCCGATGCTCCGCTGGTGTCACCGGCTATTATGTTTTTTCACGGTGGAGGATTCACTATTGGCGGTGTTGAAGAGTATGACCGGTTGTGTCGCTATATAGCGAAGCGTACCAATGCGGTGGTGCTGAGTGTGGATTACCGGTTGGCGCCGGAACACCCAGCCCCTGCCGGCATGGATGATGCGTTGGAGGCTTGGCGCTGGTTGCTGAATAACACCGCGCAGCTGGGGCTTGATCCGAACCGCTTGGCGGTGATGGGCGATAGCGCTGGCGGCTGCATGAGCGCAGTGGTGTCACAACAGGCCAAGCTGGCCGGCCTGGCGTTGCCAGCTTTACAGGTGCTGATCTACCCCACCACTGACGCCGCCCTGGCCCACCCTTCCGTGCAAACGTTGGGGCAAGGGTTCGGCTTGGATATACCGCTGCTGACTTGGTTCCGAGGACACTTTGTTCAAGACCCAGCGGTGATCGAGGACTACCGCGTTTCGCCCCTGCGCAACCCTGATTTAACTGGCCTGCCTGAGGCGATCGTTATCACGGCTACGGATCCCTTGCGGGACGAAGGCTTGGAGTACGCCCAAAAATTACGTGAGGCAGGAAACACGGTGACCTCACTGGATTATCCCGAACTGATACACGGCTTTATTTCCATGGGGGGTGTTGTTCCGGCGGCGCGTAAGGCAATCAATGACATTTGCGTTGAGACCAAGCGGCGGTTGTGATTCAGGCAAAAGCCATTGGATTTTATGGTGGAGTGCATGAATCAGCGGGGGAATGGCTGGGGTGGTGCACCGATGCAAAGGCGGTTTCAGGGTCTCAAGTTAGAGTAAGAGGCGGCGATGGGTTGCCAAGGCTTGCCTGAGGCAAAGAAAGGCGTCGGTGGTTGTCTGATGGATTACTGCAACGCGCACCGCCTTACTCTTTCAATGGTGGCATGGTCTTCCTGGTGGTAGAGAAAACGTAAAGTTCTTTTCGTTATTTGTTGGTCACTACAGCCGGCACGGCGCGCGGCGGCAACATACGCCGTGCGCCGTCCGGTTATTCCTATAGTTGTTTCAGTACGGTGTCCGCACTGCTCTTGTCCACGCCTTTGGCATCTACGCCCAGATATTCCACTACGCCATCGTTGGCAATCAGCGCGAAACGTTTGCTGCGAATGCCCATACAGCCACCGGTCGCGTCTAGCTCTAGCCCCAGCGCCTTGGCCAGTTCAGCGTTACCATCCGCTAGCATGGTAATACGCTCGGCATTCTGATCTTTCTGCCAAGCACCCATCACAAAGGCATCGTTCACTGCCATACAGGCAATGGCATCGACTTTCTCCAGCAACGCATCGGCGTTAATGACGAAGCCGGGCATGTGGGTGTTGGAACAGCCAGGGGTGAATGCTCCGGGAACGGCAAACAGGACAACTTTACGCCCTTTGAAAAAGTCACCGGTGTTGAGGTCCTGGGGGCCATCGGGACCGTTGGTTTTCAGCGTGATAGAAGGGAGGTTGTCGCCAACTGCAATGCTCATGGTTCGCGTCCTTGGCTTGAGAATGGACACTCACTGTAGCAAACCGGCAAGAACAAGAAAGCACTGTGTAAGCTGGTTGGAATAGTTAGAGGGTATAGGAGGTAAAAGGCAGGGTTAAATCGGGGGGAACGAGTGACGAAAAGGAAAGATAATACCGGGTAGCGCTCTTTCGCAAATTGTTACTAGTGGTGCATGTGCATGCACGAATGCCATGCAGGGAAACGATAAACAGGGCGGAGGTCTCCCTCCGCCCTTAATCGCGTTAGCCGAGCAGACCGCCTAGTAATCCACCCAGAACCGGGCCGAGTACAGGAATGTCAGCCAGCACATCGCTAAGCGGGGCTAGCAGCGAGCCGGCAGCATTCTCACCGAGCAGGCTTACCAGCAGTGAGCCTACTAGGTCGCCTACTATCGGTAGTGACTGTACTAAGCCGATCACTGCGTCGAGCAAATTGCCATCCTGGTCCAGAATGCCGTTAAGCAGTTGGCTGGGATCGCCACCTGCCAAGCCACCCACCAGGCCGCCAAGCAGGCTGTCGAGCAGGCCTTGTAGGGCGGGTTGCTCAATGAGCATGGCCAGATCGGGAGTAAGAAGGCTATCTCCGGCACCACCTTGCAGCACAGTGAGGATCTGGTTAAGCAAATCACCTACGACGGGTACTTCATTGAGTAGGTCGACGCCAGCCAAGAGCTCGCCTCCGCTTGCCACTCCGGTCAGGGTGGCCAGTAGTGGCTCCAATAGATCGCCCAGCAGAGGGACTTCGGTTAATAGATCGCCGAACTGTCCTAACTGGCCAGCAGATTGAGTCAGGCAATCTAATGGGCTGCCAGATTCACACGCCACAGCACCTAGCAGTTGGTCGATCACATTACCCAATACGGGGATTTCAGCCAGCAGGTCGGTGACAACAGTTAGTTGGTCGCCAGACAGGCCGTTCAGCAGGCTTTCCAAATCTAAGGCGTCTGTCGGTAGGCCACCGCTATCGCCGCCAGCAATCCCGTTGAGTAGATCCCCAAGGATAGGGAGCTGGGTGAGCAATTCGGGAAGGGTTTGCAGGTCTTTCAGTGGCGCAAAAAGATCGCCGCCGTTGTTCAGTAGCCCAGCAAGCAGATCGCCCAGAACCGGAATTTGCTCCAGCAGAGTGGGGAGGGTTTCCAGCAACGCGAGGTTGCCTGGCTCAGCAAGGCCAGCCAGCAGGTCCGTTAAGATTCCTGGGTTGATGGTTCCGCCGCCCAGCAGGTCGCCCACAGGGCCTAGCTTTTCACCGGCGGCCAGCAGACAGGTTAGTGGATCCGCATCTTCAGGGCACAATTCGCCAAGACCACCGGACAGGTTAAGAATGCTGCCAACGCCGCCGAGCACTTCGGTCAAACATGCTTGGGGCTGAAAATTATCGGCGCGGGTAGATATTGGACACAGGGCGGTGGACAAGCTATTCACTGTGCTGATTAGTGGCTCGCCCTTGGACAGATTTTCAGCCACTTGGCTTAAGCACACTTGCGGGTTCAGTGAATCCTCGCAGCCCAAATAACCGAGAACACCGATAAGCGTGCTGTCCGGCACGGTGTTGACAGTTTCAATGATGCACTCGATTGGGTTAGTGGAGCTGGGGCACAGTTGTTGGCCGATAGGGCCACTGTTATCCAACAATCCTGTCAGAGTGTCTTTCAGGTAAGCACCCGACTCCAAAAGACAATTCTGTAGGAAATCTGGGTTGGTGGCGCTGCTGAGTAAGTTAGATTCGGTGGCAGCAACGGTGTCGGCACATAGCAGGCCGAGTAGGTTGTCATTGCCAAGAGAGATATTTTCCAGTGCCTCATTTTCACAGGTCAGCACATCAATAGCGCCGCCCAATTGAGTGCCAAGCAGAGCCTGCGGGCAAACTGATACGGTGAAATGGTTGTTGGTATCTATCAAAGTGAGGAGCTGGGCTTCTTCTTCCTCTGTTACCGGAGGCACGGTGTCGTCTTCATCGCCGCCGCCAGTATCGCCGCCGTCGGTGTCTCCGCTGTCGGTATCGCTGCCGTCGGTATCGCCGCCGCCAGTGTCGCCGCTGCCGGTGTTACCGGTTTCTTGGTTGGTACTTGTGCTACCGGAAGAACTGCTGCCGCCGCCGTCGCCACAGGCGGTTAATACTGCCATAAAGGTAAATAGCAGCAATAATCGGGTCAAATGTAACATGTGAATCCCCCTCTAACATGAATATACGAAACAAGCTGTCAGGGCGTTGTTTATGTCAACGCCCTGGAGGGAGTGTATAAAATTCGTTGCGTTGCGAGTGTTGGCTAAAAATATCGTTTTGTATCTGTAATTGCAGTGTTTTGTAATGCACAGGTATTGAGCACGCTCCGATTGTTGATGAAGTGTTTAGGTAATGAGAAAAAAGGGAAGAGTTAAGGGGCGAGGAATGGTGATTACCGGAACGGAGAGTGAAATCAGCCTTAATATAGTGTCGGCCTGATGTAGCACGCAAACGTGCCGTTTATTTACTTCTGGTCTTATGTTTCTTCGTTTAGAGAGGCTCTTTTACTGGGTGGGGAATTGGCTATGTCAGGCACCGCATTTTCAATCCCATCGCTACAGTATCAGTTGTAAGCGTCTCCATTTTCTTGGCGGTGTGCTTTATTTTGGGGGGGAGCAAGTGGGTTTTTAGTGCGATATGAATTAGCTATGGCCGTAATGAGTGCGAGCCGGGTGGCAGCCCTCGACGGGCGGGATCTCAAGATACAGTCGAAAACTTAACCGTTCACGTGTCAGGTTATGCTGCGCACGTAAGGCGTGTTCAGAGGCCCATAATGCAAAAAACCGCTCAGCCATAGCCGAGCGGAATGCCCATCAGCCATTAACGGGCTAGTGTCGGCGACGTAACCTTCCGCCGATTAGCAGGATCAAAAAGGGGAGCAATGCCCCCATACCGAAGGCACCACCGCTTCCTCCACTGCCACTGCTATAAGACGGGCGATTACTGTTATACATGGGTTGGCTGTTGTCTACGCGATTACCGCTAGGTGCACTGGCTTGGCGTTGCGCTTTTGCCCGCTTTTCAATCTCCCGACGTTTGGTGTTGCGGCGATCAATGCCGTACTCCTTAAATACTTCCTCACGTAGCACCACCATGGAGGTGTAGTGGGTGACCAGCCCATATTCTATTCCCAGATCGGTAATCCCCTGTTGGAGATCTTTTTCCTCACCGAAATACTCTATTTCCTGCTGCATGTCCTGAACAGTGGCGTAAGCCCACAGGCGCTCGAGTTCCGGGTTATTGCCGCCCTGGGCGGGAAAATCGAAGCGGGTTTTGTAGGTTTTTTCTTGCCCGGCCACCTCGGCGCGAAGAGTGATTTTGGCGGGGCCGTCACCCCAATAGTGGCCGAGCAGTACGATTTGGCGGCCGTGGTAAATGCTACCAATGCGTTGGGGTTGTAGGTCTGCGGTGCGAATGCCATCGATATCGATCTCCACGTCATTCATGGCCTGGTGGGTAACCTTGCTGGTGGCGTTGAGAATCTGTCCGGCAATGTCGTCGCTGTTGGAGACGCTGATGGCAAAACCGTTGCTGGCATCGGTCATGGCGGTGAGCATGGGCCGGTTAGCACTGTTACCCATGACAAAGGTGAATAACCGAACGTCGTGATTTTCCAGAAGGTCGATAAAGTCTTTCTGTCGGGTTTTACCTACGTTAGCTACGCCATCGGTGACGAGCACGATGCCGGTGGGCCGGTCTGCGTCCAGCGGGGTCAGTGCCAGGCTTAAGCCTCCGAACAGGTTGGTGCCACCACGGGACTGGAGCTGCATGATTTTTTGGGTGTACTGACGAATATTATTGGGTGTGGCATCTACAAAACCGCTAGTGAGTTCTTCGGCTCGGTCATCGAATAGAACGATACGGAAGCGGTCGTTGCCACGCAGTTTTCCCAGGGCCTGGCGGACGCCGTCGCCTAGAGTCGCCAGTTTGGCATTCATGGAGCCTGAAATATCCAGTACGAACACCCAGTCGCTACCGGTGGTGATCGGGGGCAGGTCGTCCCCTGGGGTAATGCTCAGCATGAAGGTGCCGCGGTCTTTGCCCGGTGCCTTATAAGCCACTAGATCGACGCTGCCGGGCAGGTCTTGCTGGTGACGCCAGTAGACAACGATGTCTTGGTCCAAGGTGAAGGCGCTGGGGGGGTGGCCATTGGTTGCTGGCGGAGCGAAGTTGTTATCGCCCTTTTCACTCCTTCCTTTCCCTTTAATGGTGGTGCTTGCGTTACGGTTATCCAGTGTCACTTGCCATTGCTGCGAACCAAGCTGCTGGATCTTCGCCTGAGGGTGCTTGGGCAGACGCAGGGCATCCACCGGATAGCTGCTGCGCAAGTTAAGGGTAAAGCTGAAGCGTTCTTCTACCTTTTCGTTGGCGGTCCAGAACGCCAGTTTCTTCTCGTCTACACTGCCTTCTTCCAGCGGATATACATAGCGGCCGATGCCGTTGTCCACGAAGGCCGGTTGCATGTAAACCAACCGCACGCGAGTGTCCTGGCCGGCGCGCACTGGTTGCACTTTCACATCGAAGGCCTTGAAGCTGTCCTTCTCGGTGAGCCCGGCCTCGCGACCAGCGGCTTTTTCTTGCTCGTAGACCTGGCGGGCCTGTTGTTTTTCCAGTACTTCACCGATCACTGGCTTGCCATCGATCCACGCGGTGAATTCGGCCACGGTGCCTTTTTCGGGAACAGGAAAGCGGTAGTAAGCTTCCAGGTCCTGGTTATTCGGATTGTGAAAAACCTGCTCGACTTCGGTGATGGCATAGCCGTCTTCCACATCCACGGTGACATGTTGCTCGCGAATCTGCAGTGGCGGCAGGGAGCTGTTCGCTGGGGTCATCAGCCCTGCGGCTAGGGTTGGGTTGGTTAGCAGGCAGCCAAACAGCAACGCCAGGCCGGCCGCAAAACGCGTGTATCCGTTCCTGAAACCCATGATGGTTCTCCTTGTTATGAATCATGGGCACTGTTTTACCTGTGGCGGAGGGCTTTGTTAAACGGCGTTCATTAACAAGCCATGTCTTGGGGTGTTCAATAGGAATTGATTTTGCGGGTTATCCCTTTTGTGTCAGTTGGTTACGGGTGGCGTCTAGTAGAGCAGCAAAATCTGGGCGGGCGATAATCGCCAGAACCAGAGTATAAACACCGTTGAGCAGGGCTAGCAGGGCATCCGCTTGCATTAGGCTAAGAGCGATAACAATCATGGATACCGCATCGAGAATGCCCAACAGCATAAACATGCTGGCTTGAACCTTGAATACCGCCGTGTCCCCGGCAGGGTCAGCGGGGGTGGTGGTTTGAACCGAACGCTGGGCAATGGTGGAGGGGGCTAGCAGTGCATTACGCAGCGGCCTGGCAATCACTAGCATGAGTGCCATGGCGCCCATGGCCCCCGTGCGTAGGGTGTCTTGCGGCAGCCATTCTATGGAGGCCGTGTAGTTACCGAACCAGACTAGGCCGGCAATGGCTATGCCGATCAAAAGCGGTGCTGAGAGCACCAGAAACCAAAACATATTAAGTCTCTGTACGGCTGAAGTAGGCGCGGACATAACACTATTCCTGTAATCGGTTGCTGGTGCTTAAGGGGTTGGGGGGCGCGGCTTAATCTCTAAAGTTATTAAATTGCAGCGGCGTTTCGATTTTCGATTCTCGCAGCAGGGCCATTACGGCCTGCAAGTCATCGCGTTTTTTGCCGTTTACTCGTACTTGGTCGCCTTGAATAGATGCCTGCACCTTGATCTTGCTTTCCTTAATGAGCTTGACGATTTGTTTGGCCACGGGCTGGTCGATGCCCTGACGGAAAGTCAGTGTAAGCGAGAAGGTCTTGCCGCTGTGCTCAAGCTCTTCGGGTTTGTCGGCACCGGCGGCGCTGATGTTCTGCTTCAGGCAGGCTTTGGTAAACAATTCTTCCAGCTGACGTACCTGGAAATCGGATTCGGTTTTCAGGGTAACGGCCAAGCCGTTCTGCGCGATGCTGGCTTCTACGCCACGGAAATCAAACCGGGTGGAAAGTTCACGGTTGGCGTTCTCCACTGCATGGCGAAGGGCCACTTCATCAATCTCGGAAACAATGTCAAAAGACGGCATGGGGTTGGGTCTCCCTGTAATGGCTAGCAGGCAAGTATACGCGCCCTAAGCAGAAGGAGCATGCGCCTCCTATACGGAGGATTAAGGGCTCACTTCAGATAACGGTAAATTGGTACGTTTGCAGTATAGTTTACCCGGCACGGCCCCTTTATGTTGAGCAGGGCGCCTCACGGCTACACCGTAGGCAGCGCTGAAAATGACAACGCCAAGGAGGCACCTTATGCCACTTAAGGAAAGGCTGTCCGCTGACAGCTTGATGGAATCGTTCCCGGGTTCTCGGGATCTATTGACTCGTCTGGGCCTGCTCGGAGCCCAAGTATCCCGCAAGATCGCTATCGACCAGGTCAAGGTTGATAGTGGCATGCTCAGTAATCTCAAGGTCGACAAGGTTTCGCTGGGTAGCGCCAGCATTGGCACCCTAAGTGTGACTAACGGCTCGGCCAGCCTCAATAACGCCAGTGCGGTTCTCAATCAGGTGCGCAGCATTGTGGAGTTGGGTTTACGGCTGGATTGGGAAATCGATCTAGGCTGGATTGGTAACTGGGATGGCAGTGAAAGTCTTGGCAGCCTGGATGTCCCGGTGGATTTGGGCACTATTACTATTCCCGACCTGGCTGATATAGACCTGCAGATTCCGGCCATCGACATCCCAGGTTTGGTTGCCGATATGCAGCCGATCCGTGACTTGGATTTGGGGAGCTTGGAAATTGCCGGAATGCGGTTAGACAAGTTGGGGCTGCCCAGTGCCGGTTTGTCGGTATCCGGCATGGGGATTGGTGAATTATCGCTTAGCTCGTTAAGCGTACCCGCCGCTGAAGGTGAGTCACTGCGGGTCAATCACGCTGCACCAACCGGACAGCTTAAGCTGCCTGGCGCTAGCCTCAGTAATGTGAATATTCCTTCTATTAGCTTGCCCAGCGCGCAAAGTGGTGCCTTTGATGCCGATGCCACTGCCTCCGACAAATCGCTGACGGTGGACCTAGGGATTCTAAAAGTCACCATTGCCGTCACGCCAACGGTCCATCTCAATGTGGGTAGCATGACCCTCAAGGATGCCCAGTTGTCGGCGAAGTTGGGTAATGTTTCTCTCAACGAAATTAGCTTGCCGGTGGCATTGGAGGGCATCTCTGGTGGCGGGCTGGGCCTGAGCAGCATTAACGTCAGTAAGCTGACATTCTGAAAAGGAGTTCAATATGTCTTTGAGTCACAAGGAGTTCGAGAAGCGTTGGGAGCAGGCTCATCGCCAACAGGGCCCGCAAAAGAAAAAATCGTCGATTGCACCGGTGGTTCACTTGTCGGTGATCTCCGTACTGGATAATTACATGTCCCAGTTGCATAAGGCGGTGGAAGGGCATGCCTTGAGCAAGGAAGAATGCGATGAGGTCTGCAAGAAAATTGCGGAACTCAAACCGCTGGCCAAGAAGGCTGACGGCAAGGCGGCCAAGTATTTGAAGGTCTGAGCCTTTGGGCCTCTGCTTTGGCGGGGCCCTTTCCTTAACATTCAGCTCGGTGCTCTCCTCGTTTGACGTTCTGTCGGCAGCGGTGATGACCGGTCATCCTCTTCCCTCATTTAGCCGGGCTTATACTCACCACGATATGCCCCTGTAATAAAAAAGGTGGGCGGTAAGCCGCACGCTTACTCTCGACCGCGTAAGGGGGTTTCAGAGGCCCCCTAATTCTCTCTTTATTCCCGCGTTTCAGTCTATTACTGAAAAGTTGGTACATCCCTTGCTGAGGCTCCTTCATACAAGGAGAGTATTATGAGCAGTCTCAAGCCAATCGCGATTATTCAAACCGGCCATACCTACCCGCAAATTCGCCAGCATTATGGCGATTTCGATGACTGGATAGCCCAGGGATTGGGCCAGTTATCACCCGTGATACGGGTGGATGCCATTAAGGAGGGGCCGCTGCCTGCCCCGGAATCGCTGGCAGGTGTGGTGATTACCGGCTCTCACGCCATGGTCACCGAGGCGAAACCGTGGATGAAAAAGCTGGCCCACTGGCTTTTTTCTACCCTAGAGAACGCCCAGCAGTTGCCAGTGCTGGGGCTGTGCTTTGGTCACCAATTGCTGGCCCAGGTGCTGGGCGGGGAGGTGGCGGATAATCCCCTGGGGATGCAGGTGGGCACCGTGCCGCTGCGGTTTACTGCGGCTGGGCAGCAGGATGCGCTGTTAGGCGCCATGGCTGGTCACCCGTGGGCGCAAGTGGTGCACAGGCAGTCAGTGCTTACTCCTCCCCCGGGCAGCACCGTGCTGGCCAGTAATGTGCACGATGCCTGCCAGGCGTTCCGTTATGGCGAACGGGTATGGGGAGTGCAGTTCCATCCTGAATTCAGTGCAGATGTGATGCGTTCCTACTTGCAGAGGTTGAGTGGCGAGGGCTTGATGCAGCAACAGGTAGATACGCACCTTCAGAATGTGCGCGAATGCCGGGATGCCAGCGCTATCCTTGCCCGGTTCGCCCAGCTAACGTTAGCGCAGGTAGCGTAAGAGCAGTGACAAACCGCAGCGCAGTATGGCTCGGATTGGCATTAATGTTACCTGCTGCCAGTGTTTGGGCTCGCCGGCACAGCGCTTTAGGTTGTGCCGGCATTGTCATCTTCACCGCTGGAAGCTCGTTACGTTCCAGCGCCTCATCTTCAGTCACGCCGCCAGCGATGCTCCTGCAAGAGTTTTGGCTGGCTAGTTAGCGTTGCCAAATACTGCTCCGATCAGAGCGCTACCCTGCTGCATGGGGTTCTGCCGAATCAAGGTTTCCTGCTCGCCGATGCGTGTGTATAGCTCATTCATGCTGTTGTCGATAACGTAGCTTTCCAGATCGAGATTGGGCTTGTTGGTAAGTGGTAACTTATTATAGGTGCCCAGCATTGTTTGGTATTGGTCATAAAAACCGGTCTGGCGCAGGTTATCTTCCACGATGGGCTGGAAGCGCTCTCGCAGGCTACTCTCGGTCTCGCCACGGAAGTAGGTGGTAGCGGCGGTGTCCCCGCCTTGAATGATTCCTAGGGCATCCTCTACGCTCATAGCGTTGATGGCGTCTTTGAATACGGGGGCGCCGGACGCCACCGCCTTTTCTGCGCCGCGGTTCATGGCCGTTTCCAGCTGATCCACGTAGCTGCCAAGGCCAAAGTTACGCAACGTATTGGTAACCGGATCTGCGCTTTTGGGCAATTTCATATTCATGGCCCCTTCCTGAGACAGCTGGTTGGCGGCCACATCGGTGCCTTTGATGAGGGCTTCTTTGATTCCGGCAGCCAGTTTTTCGTCGGTGTTGTAACCGGCATTTTTGGCCATCTCGTTGCCCATGTTGATCCAGGGCATGGCTGATTCCATATTCTGACAGCCGGCGAGTACTAGGGTTATTGCAAAGGGCAGTAGTTTCTTCACGGTGTTCTCCTTGTCTTCGGGCGTTATGCTACTGCAAGGGCGGGGACTGCTAAACTGCTATTTTTTGTATAGGGACTTCTACAGCGTCGTAGGCTGCCGGCCAGGGGGCTCAATGAGTGAAGACGATTACCGTGAACAACACAAACAACGTCTTGCCTACATGCCTTGGCTGTATGGTCGCTTGAAACTCAGGCATCGAGCTTGGGTGGAGCCCTGGCAGCAAGGGATCCAGCAGCGGTTGATGGCGCTGGAAACGGTGCATTGCGGGACGGATTGCTTTGTAGCGCCACAGGCGGTTCTGTTAGCCGAGCCGGGTCGCGATATTTTCGTGGGAGATGGCTGCCAAATTGCCGCTGATTGCGTTATTCATGGCCCTGTTCGGTTGGGGCAACGGGTCAGTATTAATCATCATGTGAGCCTGGAAGGTGGGGCAGCGGGTATTGAGATCGGTGATGACACCCGCATTGCCGCCTATTGCACCCTTTTTGCGTTTAACCATGGCATGGAGGCGGACCGGTTGGTGCGCGAGCAGCCAGTGAACTCCCGTGGGATTCGCATTGGCTGTGATGTCTGGATTGGTGCCCGGGTGGGCATCGTTGATGGCGTTACTCTGGGGGACCATGCGGTGGTAGGCATGGGGGCGGTGGTCACCCGTGATGTGCCGCCTTGGACCATCGTGGCCGGTAATCCCGCCCGTCCCATTGGCCGCCGCCCGGGGGCTCCATCCTGCTGAGCACGCTATGTGATACTCGGTAACCGCCCTTTATTAAACGATGTTTAATCGTTGTATTGATTGAACACCGTATGAAAGAGAATAATGACGCGGGTGCCCGGCAAAGAATGGCGCGTGATGGAGATAGTCTGGCGTGCTTGTAACGAGAATAATGGTGCATTAGCCAACAAAGGCCGTTCACTATCGTATGGCCATTGTTTGTCTGATGCCGGCTGTATGTCTAAAACAAAAAAATGATTGAGCATTAACTATGGCACGCCGAAATCAACATAGTCGTGAAGAACTTCAGGCACTGGCAATCGAAGCGGTGCGTGAATTGGTCGCAGAGCAAGGGCTGGCCAAACTCAGTGTGCGCAAGGTCGCTGAAAAAATACGTTATACCCCGGGGATGCTATATCACGTTTTTACCAATCTTGATGACCTGATTTTGCATGCGAATGCGGCCACTCTCGATATCTTGTTGGCGGATATGATGGCACCGGCTGATCTGGCCCCTTTCCAAGCATTGCACCAGATGGCTAGCGCCTACTTGAACTTGGCACGCACGCAAACTGCCCTGTGGCAGATGGTCTTTATGCACCGTATGCAGCATGAAGCGCCCGTGCCGTCTTGGTATCAGCAACGCACAGGGCTGTTGTTCGAGAGAGTGGAACAGCAAATGGCTCGGATGGCGGGCCGGCAGCCCACCGAGGCGGTCCATCTGGCAGCCCGAACTCTGTGGAGCAGTGTTCATGGTATTGCCGTATTGGCGGCGGAGAACAAACTAGAGGTAACCGGTGATGTGGATGAACAGGCGATGTTGGATTCGTTGCTAGAAAATTATCTGAAAAGCTGGGCGGGACTGGAGAGCAGTTGAGAGTGCAAATTTTAGCTCGCCTATTGAAACTGATGATGGCGACAACGGAAAAAGGAATAAACAGTGAAAAAAGGGTTGTTTTCATTATTGGTTTCACGGCGTTTCGGGCCGTTTTTCTTTACTCAATTTTTGGGCGCCTTTAACGATAATGTGTTTCGCCAAGCGCTGATTCTTCTTATTGCTTCTGGCGTGGTTAGCACGGTCAGCGTCAACACACTGAACAATGTAGCGTTAGCGCTGTTCATCGTCCCGTTCTTTTTATTTTCTGCCCTAGCTGGCCAAGTGGCAGACAAGTACGACAAGGCAACCCTGGTGCGCAAGATCAAGATGGTAGAGGTGTTCATTATGTGCGCCGCCGCAGTAGGGTTCTTTTTTGATGGTGTCTATTTTCTGTTGGCGGTGCTGTTTTGTATGGGCCTGCAATCCACTTTTTTCGGGCCGATTAAGTATTCGATTATTCCCCAACATCTGACAGACAAGGAGTTGGTTTCTGGCAACGCGTTGGTGGAAATGGGTACCTTTCTGGCGATCCTGCTGGGCTCCATTTCTGGCGTTTTTCTGAAGATGGACGGCGTGGGCGATGGCGTGGTTGCCATGACCGTGGTGGGGCTGGCGCTGTTGGGTTACCTGGCTGCTAGAGGGATTCCTGCCGCGCCGGCAGCGGATTCATCCATCAAGATTAACTGGAATTTGTGGAAAGAAACCTGGCACATCGTTGGCTATGCACGGGAAGTGAAATCCGTGTGGATGTGTGTGCTGGCGATTTCCTGGTTCTGGTTTATGGGGGCGGCATATACCACGCAGCTGAAAGTCTACGTGGACGATTATCTGTTCGGTACCGATGGTTTGTACGCCCTGCTACTGGGCACCTTTTCCGTGGGGATCGGCTTAGGCTCATTCCTGTGTGAAAAGCTCTCGGGCAAACGGGTAGAGCTGGGGCTGGTGCCGTTGGGGTCTATTGGCTTGAGCGTGTTCGGTATCGATTTGTTCTTTTCTTATGCCGGGTTGGCAGGCGTTGGCTCGGTAACGAATAATAATATCGGCGTTGCCAGCTTTCTACAGCAGCCTGGTGGTTATCGGGTGCTACTGGATCTGCTCGGTATTGGGGTGTTCGGTGGCTTCTATATTGTGCCATTGTTTGCCTTTATCCAGCACCGGGCCAACCCTAAGCACCTGTCGCGAATCATTGCCGCCAACAATATCCTTAATGCCTTGTTGATGGTCTTGTCCGCGGTGGCGGGTATTGTCTTGGTTGGTTTGTTGGAAATAACGGTTCCACAGTTTTTCCTTGCCCTTGCGCTGAGCAATATTCTGGTGGCTGCTTATATTTATACCGTGGTGCCGGAATTTCTGATCCGCTTGTTGGTGTGGATGCTTACCCACACCATGTACCGTGTAAAGCATACAGGAATGGACAATATTCCGGATGAAGGCCCCTGCATGCTGGTCTGTAATCATGTGAGCTACGTGGATGCATTGTTGTTGGCAGGTGCCATCCGCCGTCCGGTTCGTTTTGTCATGTTTAAACCGATTTACGATATGCCGGTGCTAAATTATATTTTCCGCACCGGTAAGACGATTCCGATTGATTCCAAATCCCGTAACCCGAAGATTTATGAACAGGCATTTGTGCGTATTCGAGAAGAATTAGCAGCCGGGGAGGTGGTGTGTATTTTTCCAGAAGGCCGGCTAACCGAAGATGGCGAGATTGATGAATTCCGTGCCGGGATTGAAAAAATTGTTAGCGACAGCCCTGTGCCGGTGATTCCGATGGCCTTATCCGGACTGTGGGGTAGCGTTTTCAGCCATAAGGGCGGCAAGGCCTTGACGCATCTGCCCCGTCGTTTCTGGTCACGTATCAAATTGGCCGTGGGCACAGGCGTCTCGCCCCAGGAGGTGCAAGCCAGCGACTTGCGCAAACGCGTTTTAGCACTGCGAGAATGCCCCTGATAGTGCTTTCGTTGCGTAAAACATACGCACGGTAACTTGGCAGCCAGGTAAAAAGACCGGAAAATTAACAATAAAAGGGTGCACTGTATTCTTTGCGGCTAGGCATAGAGCTGACGCCAGAGTGTGCCCATAACGACAATAACAACAGGGAACCAACGTGCCTGATTCTCCCCTCTCGCCGGCCTCACTGCGGGCGCGAATTCAGCAACTATTACTACAGTTGCCTCCCGTACAGCGGGCGGATGCCCGCTACCATGAGGTAGAGCATGAGTTGTTGCACGGGCTAAAACAGCGCCTGGAAGCACTTCATCATCCAGGTGAATTGGAGGGTAGCCCGCAAAACTTGCATCAATTACTGGGTGTGTCCATAGAGCAGAGCGTTCCCCAGGCACAGACCATGCTGGTTGAACGGCATTTGGCGAGCTTAACCGGTGATGAAGCTCGATTGCTGGCGGCGCTTTCGGATGGCAGTGCCTTTGCGCTTCTCACGCTTTATAGCGGCAGTCGCTTTTCCCGTGGCGAAGTCCTCTACCGTTATTCCAACGCCGGCCGGGCTGCGGGTATTCAATGTAACGACTTCATTGCTCTGTACCTGAACCATTTGTTTGCTCAAGGGCTAGTTATCGCTAGCGATTTCACCGAATCGCTGCGAACGGATTACGAATTGTGTGAAGGCGACAGTGATTTTCGTAAGGCGCAGGCAGAGTTGCAAATTCACTTGCCGAAGCTGTCTATCCGCAGGGAAACCCTGCGAATTAGTCCTTTGGGTCGCCAGTTATGGACGTTAATGACCACCCCGGCGGACATTGAGGAGTAGCCCGTGATTACCGATCTCAACCTGATATTGGCTGATGTGCAGGCCAATTGGGCGCTCTATCTGTCCATGCCTTTTGTGGCCGCCGCGATTGGTTATGGCACCAAGGTGGTGGCCATCAAGATGATGTTCAAACCGCTTCAATTTGTCGGCTGGCGGCCATTTTTTGGTTGGCAGGGCATTGTGCCCGGCAAGGCGGCTACCATGGCCAGCATTGCCTGTGACCTGATGATGGAGCGATTACTGAAACCGGAGGATGTATTCAATAAACTGGATCCTCATCGGGTGGCAGAGGAAATTCGTGAGCCCTTGATTCGCTCGGTGGAAGATATCACCCGAGAAGTGGCTGCAGAATATCAGCCAGGCCTGTGGGAGGCCGCGCCGGAATCGGTTAAGCGTTTAATTATTAAGAGAATCCAGAATGAAGCGCCGCACATGGTCGAACAGATCATGGAGGATATTAAAAATAACATCACCCGGGTTTTCGATCTCAAAGATTTAGTCATCAATGCTCTGGTGCGTGACAAAGAGCTGCTCAACCGCGTGTTTTTGGAGGCCGGTCATGTGGAATTCAAATTTATTCGTAATTCCGGCATTTATTTCGGTTTTGCCATCGGCCTTATTCAAGCGGTGGTGTGGGCCTTTACCCATAACATCTGGGTGATCCCCCTGTTCGGGTTGTTTACCGGTTGGTTCACAGATTGGCTGGCCCTGAAAATGATCTTTAACCCCAAAAAACCAGTGCGGTATCTGGGATTGTTTGAATGGCAGGGTCTGTTTTTGAAGCGCCGTAAACAGGTTGCGGCTCGTTACGGTGAGTTGGTGGCTAGCGAAATTGTTACTCCGGCTGCCGTGATTGAAGCGATTCTCAAAGGGCCCATGTCAGACCGATTATTCGGGCTAGTGCAAAAGCAGGTACAACGGACGCTAGATGAGCAGTCCGGGGTGGCTAAACCGCTGGTGGTGTTTGCGGTGGGCAGTACCAAATATCAGGAAATGAAACGCTCGGTATCCGAAAAAGTCATGCAGTATTTGCCTGAAACACTCAGCCATATGGAAGCCTATGCAGAAGAAGCCATGGACCTGAAAAACCTCATGGTAGAAAAAATGCAGGAACTGACCGAAGAAGAATTCGAAGGGTTGTTACGCCCGGCTTTTCAGCAGGATGAATGGATACTGATTACTGTGGGGGCGATTCTCGGCTTCCTTGTGGGTGAAATGCAGGTTCATGTAATGATCCACTTCGCTGTCCCGGTCGTCTGATTCGGTGTGCGCAGGTCGGTGCTCAGCTCGGCCTGCGGCTTAACGTTCAGAACCGCGAGAGCATTCCATATTGCCTGCACATTTGTCTGTCATAGTTTATAAATAGCATTTAATTATAACTAAAGACCTTAGGCCGCCCTGTGCGACCTACTAGGAGAACTTCATGTCGCTGAACGATTCCCCCACGCGTTACGGCAGCCTCACCCGATTGTTGCACTGGAGCATGGCTCTATTGTTGGTTTGGCAGTTTTTGTCGGCTTTGTCTCACTATGCTTTTGAAGACACAGCGTTTGAAACGTTTTTCTGGCCAACACACAAACCTCTGGGGCTGGTTTTGATGGTGTTGCTGGTGATTCGCTTGGGTTGGGCGCTGATCAATCTGGCCCGCCGCCCGCCTTCCCTCAGTCTGGCTGCGAAATGGGGGCATCTGAGCCTGTACGGATTATTGTTCATAATTCCGGCCTTGGCGTTGTTGCGCCAATATGGCTCCGGTAGAGCCTTTAATCCTTTTGGGATTGAGCTGATGGCGGGCTTCCAGGGTGACAAGATTACCTGGATGATAGAGCCAGCAAACCTGCTTCATGGGGTATTAGGTTGGGTGTTGCTGGTCATGATAATTGGCCATGTGGGCATGGCTTTGCTGCACCGCAAACAACCCGGTCAGCTTAACGTGTTGCCGCGTATGTGGGGCAAAGGCTGATTGTTTTCTTTGTGCTGGGCTTCCGTGCTGCTGATGCCGTAAGAGCGGGTATTGGCGTGCGGCACCAGGCGAGATAATAGTCATTGCTGTTTCTTGTTGTTAGGCTGGCAATCCCTTTGCCGCAGTTATGGTTATGCTTCAAGTCAGTCGTGATTTACAGATTCCGGACAACGAGATCGATCTACAAGCGATTCGCGCCCAGGGCAGTGGTGGCCAAAACGTGAACAAGGTCGCCTCGGCGATCCACCTGCGTTTCGATATTCGCGCTTCCTCCCTGCCCGACCGCTACAAGGAAAGACTGTTGGCGTTGAGTGACCAGCGCATTACTAGTGATGGCGTAGTGGTGATCAAGGCCCAGCAGTTCCGCACCCAAGAAATGAACAAGGAAAATGCCCTAGCCAGGCTGGCCCAGTTGATAAAAAGCGTGACGGTGGAACAAAAACCCCGCAAGGCCACCCGCCCTACCCTGGGGAGCAAACGCCGCCGCCTGGACAGCAAGACCAAGCACGGGAAAACCAAATCCCTGCGTGGCAAAGTGGATCCACACTAGGTATTGCTCACACAGACTGTGCGGGTGATTCGCAGTGTCCCGGTGTTTGTTGTTCCCTCTCTCATCGCCATCGCCATCGCCATAGGTTCTCTGCTGTTGGCACCTGGAACCGTTCAAGCCGCGCGGTCTGTGGCAGGCGCAACAGGCTAATGTGCTATTAATCCCGGTGCAGTCGCATAACGACGGTGGTATCAGGCCAAGGGCTTGCTCATGCGTGCCGGTTTCGTGCCTATTATACTGAGCTGCCGGCACAGTATAATGCGCTCTCCGCCGGAACAACGGCGGCAGGTGAGGGCTGATTAGCTTGCTGTGCCGCGGGGCGTTGCAGGCGCAGCCTTGTAATCGGTGGTGTATGAGCAACGAGTCAACACGGGAGGCGGAATACCACATGGTTGGCTGACCGCGGCTCGCACCTGGGCAGAGGGAAGCGGCGCTGGCCGCGCTGGAGAACTATGCTAATAATGCGCAACGCACTGACGGTACTGTTGCTGAGCCTGTCGCTCACCGGGTTGGCTGATACTGATTGCGAAACCGGGTATTTTGCTTTGCAGCAGGCCTTGGCCCGAGCCGGCATTGGTGATGCGCAGGCACGAACGCTGACAGGTTTTCCTCACTTGGGCGTGAATCGTTGGTTAGCCTTTCAGCAGCGCAAGGCCGTCAGTGAGCCTCAACAACAGCAGTGGATTCGTTTGGCTACAGCCAAGGCCTGGCGAGATCAGTCCGTTCTGGTTCAGCGGCTAACCACGGATAGTGATGGATTTTCCCCGCAAACAGCGCAAACATTGCTGGCCTCCTGCCTACCGGTGCTCGCCGCCCGAACAGATTTTTCTGTGTTACCCCAAGCCGAAATTCCGGACAGTTATGCTACGTGGTTGCGGGTAGCCGGGATGTACCCTCTTATGGCCTGGCTGGCCACAGGATCGATTGATGATTACCACCGAGAAATGAGTGCGCGTTTTCGTGATCCGGCGCGTCAACCGCGGCAACAGTTTTCGCCGCCTACGGGCGGCACTGTGCCGGTGGCGCCGGACGTATTGTCGGCGAATCCGCTGCGCATACCTTTGCCGGATACAGAGCAATGGCAGGCAATGTTATCGCACTACGCGCCGGTTGTTGCGGTGTCCGACACCCAGCCTTGGAATGTGCCGGGGCAGATTCAGCTAGATGAAACGCATACGCCGGTAATCCGCACTGAGACACCTGTCAGTTATACTTGGCCAAGCTGGACCCATTTTCGTGGCAAAAACCTTCTACAAATCAACTACCAATTTTGGTTCAGCAAGCGCCCGAAACGTGGTTGGCTGGATACTTATGCGGGCTCTCTTGATGGGGTGATTTGGCGGGTGACCCTCAAGCCCAATGGCAAGGTGCTGTTTTACGACAGCATTCACCCATGTGGCTGTTATCACAAAATTTATCTTGTCGACCCGACGTTGAAAGCGGCAGACATAGAGGGTGATAAGCCGGTGTTCTATCCCGGCTACGTGGTGGATGCTTATGATCAACGCATCACTCTGTTGCTGGAGCCAGACACCCATTATCTGGTTCGCGTGACCCCGACATCAGATCTCTTACCTACCAGCTCCTATCAGCTGGCTGATGCCAACGCGCTCCGAGCGTTGAAACATCAAGATGGTACTGTCGCCAGCCTGTTCAATGCCCGTGGGCTTGTGCCAATCTCAAAACGGGCAGAGCGGTTCTATTTATGGCCCATGGGAATACCGTCTGCCGGCGCCATGCGCCAGCCAGGCGAGCATGCGATCGCGTTCAAAGGTCGTCGTCATTTTGATGAAGCAACCTTGGCAGAAACATTGTTTGAATAGTACGCCGAGCTTTAGAGAAAGCCTCTCGCCTCTGCAAAAGCCCCAAAATCCAGTGTGGTTCTTTCGTGGCCGGTCGCTGGCAGGTCTGGTGATTGGAATTTGCTATGGTGTTAGCGGCTCAGCCGGCTAGTAGAGCGAGCATCATGAGTGAAGCTATACGAAAATATAGGGCTCTATCCTGCACTGTTACGGTGTAAGGATAAACGTTCGAGACATTATGATGAAAAAGAATCCTGAGCCCTGTAATAAGTCGCTTATTTCCAGCAAAGACGGCGGATAGCAACGTTATTCATTGACACAAACTGCTTATCCCTTTGGCGTTATAGGATTGCTCACCTTCTCTTGCCCTTTGTTAAGCTTGGGGCCGTATTAATGCCTCAGGAGCTAAACCATGAAAGCCATCGCTACCACCGGCTGGGGCCTCAAGCCCACCCTCTCCCTGATTGAGACAGATGCTCCAGGACGATTAAAAGCGGATGACGTGCTGGTGGCCGTCCATGCGGCGTCGGTTAACCCCAAGGATTGGAAGCTGAACTACAATTTGGCGGTGGCAGCGAGCCCGGTGATGGTTAAACAACTAAAGCCCCTGTTTGGTGATGACCTGGCAGGCATCGTGGTGGACACGGGTCCTAATGTTAGTGACTTTGAGATCGGTGATGCGGTTTATGGAATGGATATGCGCCTGCGAACCGCATCGCTGGCAGAGCTGACCCTGATTGATCAGCGCCGTATTGCAAAAAAGCCGGAGAACCTGTCATTTACTCAAGCCGCCGCCATGCCTCTGGCCGCCCTCACCGCGCTGCAAGGGTTGCGTAAAGGGAAAGCGGAAGCGGGGAAAAAGGTATTGATTATCGGCGCGTCTGGTGGAGTGGGTAGTTTCGCCGTTCAAATAGCGAAAAACCTGGGCCTGCATGTCACCGGTGTGTGCAGTGGTCGGAACACCGATTTTGTTCGTGAGTTAGGGGCGGATGCGGTGATTGATTACACCCAGGGGGATTACCGCCATTCGGCAGGTGAGTTCGATCTGGTATTCGATGTGACATCTTATGAAACGCCGCTAACGTGTGCCGCGCTGTTGGGCAAGAAGGGCTACTTCATTTCCACTGGTGGCGATGGCAAATCTATGTTGGCCACCCCGCTCTATCGGCTGTTGGGCAAAAAAGCCGGCACAGTGGTGGTCGAATCTTATCGGCGTGATCTGGAAACACTAAAGGCCATGGTGGAAGCGGGTTCTTTGACACCAGTAATCGATAGCGTTTTTACGTTGGCAGAGAGCGAAGCGGCCTATAACCGCAGCCGTTCCGGCCGCTGCCGGGGAAAAGTGGTTATTAATGTGGCTAACGCCTGACCGCCGATAGCGTTGGCAGGTCTATGGTCCGGTCGCGTCGGTTAGCCGCACGGCAACCCCTGTTTCAGTATTCCCTGCCCTTGAACCGAAAAGAGTTACCCACTGATTCTTTACCAGAAGCAATGTGGCCTGTGCGGTGCTATGCCCTCGTTGGCTGGTGCTGTAGTCACCAACGAACTGGAAGCGGAATTGGTCAGGCTGCTCAGGGTCCGGCTGTATGGCGTAGCCCAGAGTGAACGGTTCAGAGGCAATGAACCCTTTATCCTCAATATCCACAGCAACGTTCAGGGCGTCAGCTGAAGCCATGAATGAAGGCAAGGGACGTGTTGAGCGACCATCGGATGCAGTGACCGCGCACTCACAATAACGTATCTCCATTCGTAACGGTTTGGCAGAGAGATAGGTTGCCATTGCCGCTGTATCGGCCAGCGCAAAACCAGGCACCAGCAGTAACAACACCGACCAAAACCGTTTTGCTATTGTGCTCATGATATTTTCTCCGCGTTGATCTGGCTTGTTTCAAGTCTTATTTTGCCCGTGCTGCGTGCAACTTTTTATAGCTTTCGATTAGGCGTTGGTGTTTTTCCAGCCCTTCCAGTTGCATATTGGTGGGGGTCAGGCCGGGGAAACGGAGGCTGCCTTCAACAGCGCCAATGACGGTTTCCAGGGTATCTTCACCGTACATGCGCCCCAGGTTTGTGCGGTAGTCATCCAGTGACAACTCTTCGTCCAGGGTAATTTCCAGTACCGCATTAACAGCTCGGTAGAACAGGCCGCGTTCCACGGTGTTGTCGTTGAACTGAATAAACATGTCCACCAGCTCCAGCGCATCTTCATGGCGCTGTAATGCCAGATAGATCAGCAGCTTCAATTCCAGAATAGTGAGCTGGCCCCATACGGTGTTCTCATCGAACTCGATACCGATCAGGGTGATGATGTCGGTGTAGTTATCAATCTGGCTTTCTTCCAGCCGTTCCACCAGCTGGCTCAGCTGCTCATCGCTGAGGCGGTGCAAATTGAGAATGTCCTCGCGGTAATCCAGCGCCATGTTGGTGTTGTCCCATACCAGATCTTCCACCGGGTACACCTCGGAAAAATCCGGCACCAAAATCCGGCACACCGGTGCGCCTAGCTCTTCGTAGACAGCCACGTAGGCTTCTTTCTCCAGGCTTTCGAGAATGCCAAACAGGCGCGCGCTTTCTTCTTCTGTAGTGCCAGAGAAATCCCATTCGCAAAAAGATTCATCGGCCTGGGCACTAAAGAAACGCCAGCTCACGACCCCGCTGGAATCAATGAAGTGTTCCACGAAATTGTTGGGCTCGCAGACTTCCTGGCTATTAAACGTGGGCGGTGGCAAATCGTTGAGGCCTTCGAAGCTGCGACCTTGCAGCAGCTCGGTAAGGCTGCGTTCCAGTGCGACTTCGAAGCTTGGGTGGGCACCAAAGGAGGCAAAAACCCCGCCGGTGCGCGGGTTCATCAGCGTTACGCACATAACCGGAAACTGCCCGCCTAGAGAGGCGTCTTTCACCAGTACCGGGAAACCCTGTTCCTCCAGGGCGGTGATACCTTCAACAATGCCGGGATACTTGGCCAATACTTCTTGGGGCACATCCGGCAGGGCAATCTCTTCTTCAATGATGTGCTTCTTCACCGCCCGTTCAAAAATTTCCGACAGGCATTGCACCTTGGCTTCGGCCAAAGTATTGCCGGCACTCATGCCGTTACTCAGGAACAGGTTTTCAATGAGATTGGAGGGGAAATACACGGTCTCGCCGTCGGACTGGCGAACGAACGGTAATGAGCAGATGCCCCGGTCGGCACGGCCGGAGTTGGTATCAATCAGGTTGGAACCGCCCAACTCCCCTTCCGGGTTATAGATGCCCAAACAGTAGTCATCCAGAATGCCCTCGGGTAGCGCGTCGTTGGGCCCGGGTTTGAACCACTTTTCGTTGGGGTAATGGACAAAGTTGCTGTTGGCGATCTCTTCCCCGAAGAACTGGTCGTTGTAGAAGAAATTGCAGTTTAGGCGTTCGATGAATTCGCCCAGTGCTGAACATAGCGCGGCTTCCTTGGTGGCGCCCTTACCGTTGGTAAAGCACATGGGGGAGGCGGCGTCGCGCACGTGCAGAGACCACACATGGGGAACGATGTTGCGCCAGGAGGCGATCTCGATCTTCATCCCCAATTTCGCGAGGATCGCGGTCATGTTGGCGATGGTCTGCTCCAGCGGCAGGTCTTTGCCTTCAATAAAGGTACGGTGGGCCTCGTCCGGTTCCACCATCAGCAGGGCCTGGGCGTCTTCGGTGAGGCTGTCCACCTGCTCGATCTGGAAGTCAGGCCCGGTCTGGACCACCTTCTTCACCGTGCAGCGATCAATCGAGCGAAGTATCCCCTGGCGGTCCTTGTCGGAAATATCCTCCGGTAGCTCAACCTGAATCTTGAAGATCTGGTTGTAGCGGTCCTCCGGGTCAACGATGTTGTTCTGCGACAAGCGGATATTATCGGTGGGGATATCCCGCGCCTTGCAGTACACCTTCACAAAATAGGCCGCGCACATGGCCGACGATGCCAGGAAATAATCAAATGGGCTGGGTGCTGAGCCATCGCCCTTGTAGCGGATGGGCTGGTCTGTGATGACAGTAAAGTCGTCGAACTTGGCTTCCAAACGAAGGTTATCGAGGAAGTTGACGTTGATTTCCATGGCGGGGCTACCGAGTCGAGGAATGGCTGTGGCGGTCATTATCCCGCTTTTAACCCTCACCGTCTGTAGGAGGACGGTTTTCTCGGCTGTGGACTTTACTCAGCACACTGCTGTTTAAACATTGATCTATGTCTACATCGGCTACCCTGCCCGCTGCTAGCGTAAAGCCCATATTGCTTGCCTCCACACCACTAACCGGAGAGGGATCATGCGCCTCGTATGGGGCCCGGCCTATGAACTGGGCATTTTGGTCATCGACCAGCAGCATAAACGCATCGTGGATTACATCAACGACCTAGACCGTCTAGTCGGCCAGCCTGGCGCCCAACTGGGCGTGGCCCGAGTGCTCTATGATCTGGTGGACTACACCGAATCCCACTTCAGTTTTGAGGAAGCACTGATGGAGCGGGCCGGCTACGACAAGCTGGATGATCACCACTCTCAGCATCGCAAGTTCATCTTTCACATTGAGTCCCTGCTGCGGCGTCATGAAGAGGGTGTCGACGTGGCAGAGTCGCTATTGCGGGTTTTGGAAAAGTGGCTGTTCCACCATATTCTTGAAGAAGATCGTGCCTATACGCAGCAGGTGCGGGATTTTGTCGACGGTATTGGTCGTGAACGGCTGGGCGGCTGGGTCAACGAAAATTTGCGAAAACACTTTCGGATGATGTAATCACGGTTAGAGCGCTATTTCACAGAGGATAATAGCGCTATCAACGACCGTAATTTGGGCAGCGACACCGCTGCCCTGCTCGCTATTATTTTGCTGGGTACGGTGTTTGCCGCGCGTAAGACCCAGAGCCCATAGCACGGCGTTATTGTTTCATTACGGTTGTTTAGAGGCCCAGATCGCCAGCTTGTGCTGAATCGTGGGTTGCGACACCTGGTCCTCTGGTAATGGCTGGATGATCTTGTCATGGACCAGCAGGCGATAAATATAGAGCAACTTCTCGGAGGCAGAATCGGTTGCTTCAAATTCCACCACGCCGCGTTTCTCTGCGTAGGCGACCCCTATCTGTATGGCTTTCTTGACCAGCTCTTTCTCGTTTTTCAGTTTCTTCATGGGGCTTGCCCTCACTGCTAGCTCAATGTGCAGCTTGGCACAAAGCGGCTTGGGGCATAAGTGCGGGTGTAATGAGAGGGGCTAGGTGGTTTGATCGCTGAGCGATAACCTGTTCTGACATACGCCGTATGCCGCCCTTGGGGGCTTCGCGATGTAAACATTCATGCTCAGAAATCTCACAGGCAGTTTTGCTTTGGTCATCACATAGAGGCGCGTTGCGCCTCACTATGGCTCCAAGGCTACTGGAGATCCCCGTATTCAACACCGTGTTTGGCGGTTTCGCGGTTCCTGGGGTGCTCCCATCATGAGGGGCCAGGAAGGCGGCGGCGGGAGTTGTGCCGTTATCAGGCGACGGAGCCAAACACCTGAATGATGTTGCCCAGCCTGGCGGTGAACTTGTCGCCGCTGTTCAGCGGACCGACGCCGGCGGGGGTGCCGGTGAAAACTACATCGCCTGGTTCCAAGGTGAAGGTCTGGCTGATTTCCGATAACAGCTCGAAGGTGGGGAACAGCATTTGGCCGGTGTGGCCGTGTTGTTTTACGGCGTCGTTAAGTTCTAGGGTAACGCCCAGGTCCTGGCGCACCGAGATACCGCGGGCATCGATAAAGCCGGATACCGGGGCGGCGCCGTCGAAGGCTTTGGCCCGTTCCCAGGGGTGGCCTTTTTCTTTCAACTGGTTCTGCACTTCGCGCAGGGTCAGATCCAGGCCGATGCCGTAGGCGGCGACGCTGAAGCGCACGTGATCCAGGCGGGTTTCCTTACGGATGCGTTTGCCGATCAGCACGACCATTTCCACTTCATGGTGCACCGGCCCTTGCCCTTCGGGCAACACTAGCGGCTCGTGCAGGCTGGTTAGTGCGGTGGCGGGCTTCATAAACAGAATAGGGGCATCCGGGGTTTCATTGCCCAACTCTTTGGCGTGGTCGGCGTAGTTGCGGCCCACGCAGACCACCTTGCCCACCGGCATGTTCATGGCGGAGCCGTCGATCCAGCGATGTTGGTAACCGTCCGGGTCTACTTGGATTTCGTTGATCTCATCAAACATCGAACAGTTTTCCCGGGTTCATCACATTGTTGGGGTCGAATACCTGTTTCACCGCTTTCATGCAGGCGATTTCTTCCGGGCTGCGGGAGTATTCGAGGTAGGGTTTCTTGGTCATGCCCACACCATGTTCGGCGGAAATCGAGCCGTTGTATTTCTGCACGATCTCGAACACCCACTTGGAGACGTTATTGCACTTGGCGAAGAAGTCTTCCTTGGGCAGGTCTGCTGGTTTGAGGATGTTCAGGTGCATGTTGCCGTCGCCAATGTGCCCGAACCAGACGATTTCGAAATCCGGGTAGGCGTCTTGCACCACGGTGTCGATGTCTTCGACAAAGTCCGGCACTTTAGAGACGGTGACGGAGATGTCGTTCTTGTAGGGGGTGTGAGGGGCGATGGATTCGGAGATGCGTTCGCGCAGCTGCCACAGCTGATCCAGCTGCTGTAGCGACTGGCTCATGACGCCGTCCAGTACCCAGCCTTCTTCCACGCAGCGTTCAAAAATGGCCATGGCCTGGTCGCCAATTTGTTCAGACAATTGCTCGAATTCCAGTAGGCAGTAGAACGGGCATTCGGTATCGAAAGGCTTGGCGACACCGTGTTCCAGCACGTGGGCCATGGCCTTGTCGGAGAAGAACTCGAAGGCGGTGAGGTCGATGTCCTGCTGGAAGGCATGGAGGATTTTCATTACTTCCCGGAAGCCTGGCGCGCCCAGTACCAGGGCGGTCAGGTCTTTGGGCTCGCGGGCCAGTTTTACTGTGGCTTCTACCACAAAGCCCAGGGTGCCTTCAGAGCCGATAAACAGGTGGCGGAAGTCATAGCCGGTGGCGTTCTTGATCAGGCCCTTGTTCAGGTCCAGTAGTTCACCCTTGCCGGTGACCACTTTCAGGCCGGTGATCCAATCGCGGGTCATGCCGTAGCGAATTACCTTGATGCCACCGGCGTTGGTGCCGATGTTGCCGCCGATTTGGCTGGAGCCGGCGGAGGCAAAATCGACCGGATAGAACAGACCTTTCTGTTCGGCGAATTCCTGCAGCTGCTGGGTAATGACGCCGGGCTGTACGGTGACGGCGCGGTCGAATTCGTTGAAATCGAGGATCGTATTCATACGATCAAAGGCCACGACTAGCTCATTGTTGGCGGCGACTGCGCCAGCGGACAGGCCGGTGCGACCCCCGGATGGCACGAGGTGCAAACCATGCTCGTTGGCGATTTCGACGATCTGTTGCACTTCCTCGGTGGTTTCCGGCAGTGCCACGGCACAGGGTGCCGGTGCCCATACCTTGGTCCAGTCGACCCCGTAACGTTCGGCGCTTTCCTGGTCGGTGAGGCAGCGATTGCCAAGCAAATCAGTTAGTTGCTCTAAGGCAGCATGGGCAAGGGCAGTCATCAACAGGTCTCCTGAACGGGTTTAACCGGGGGGTTGAAACGGGTTCACGCTGACTTGAGCAGAAGTACAGCATGGGTTGCTCTCAATTTGAGCGCGCTATGTTAACATACGCGCCCATTTCACAGGCTACCGAGACAGAATCATGGCCGATACTTCTCTTGAGAAGGATAAGATCCGCGTTCTCCTGCTCGAGGGCATCCACGAAAACGCCGTGGAGAACCTGAAAGCGAATGGTTACTCCAATGTGGAGCTGCTGCCCACCGCGCTCACCGGGGATGACCTGACTGCCAAAATCAAGGATGCTCATTTTGTTGGCATCCGCTCCCGCACCCAGCTCACCGAAGAGGTGTTTGAGGCAGCGGAAAAACTGATTGGCGTTGGCTGTTTCTGTATTGGCACTAACCAGGTAGACCTGAAGGCCGCCCTGAAGCGTGGTATCCCGGTTTTCAACGCGCCTTACTCCAACACCCGCTCGGTGGCGGAATTGGTGATTGCTCACACCATCAATATGATGCGCGGCATTCCGGAAAAGAATGCGGTTGCCCACCGTGGTGGCTGGCTGAAGTCTGCCAAGGACAGTTACGAGATCCGTGGCAAGACCTTGGGTATCGTGGGTTACGGCAACATCGGTGCGCAAGTGAGCGTGTTGGCTGAATCCATGGGCATGAGAGTAAAGTTCTACGACGTGGTACCTAAGCTGCCGCTGGGTAACGCTGAGCAGGTGGGTACTCTCACTGATCTGCTGGCCCAGTCTGATGTGGTGAGCCTGCACGTGCCGGACACTGCTGATACCCGCTGGATGATTCAGGAAGAGCAGATCCGTGCGATCAAGCCCAAGGGTTACCTGATCAATTATGCGCGCGGCAAGGTTGTCGACATTGAAGCGTTGGCGGCGGCCCTGAACGACGGCCACCTGTTGGGCGCGGCCATCGATGTGTTCCCGGAAGAGCCGAAAGGTAACGATGACGAGTTCATCAGCCCGCTGCGCGAATTCGATAATGTGATTCTGACTCCGCACATTGGTGGCTCCACCAAGGAAGCCCAGGTCAACATCGGTACGGAAGTGTCCGAAAAGCTGATCCGTTATTCCGACAACGGCGCTACCTTAGGTGCGGTGAATTTCCCGGAAGTGGCTCTGCCCCCGCATCCAGATATGCACCGCCTGCTTCACACCCACAAGAACGTGCCCGGCGTGCTGACTCAGATCAACACGGTTTTCTCCGAAAATGGCATCAACATTTGTGGCCAGTACCTGCAAACCAACGAAGAGATTGGTTACGTGGTTATTGATGTGGATAAGGGCTACAGCCAATTGGCGCTGGAAAAGCTACGCACTATCGACGGCACCATTCGTACCCGGGTGCTGTTCTAGGGCATAGAGCTTGCGGTATACATGCGCCGGCATATTGTGCCGGCGATATGTGAACTGCTCGACAAAAAGCCGGAGTCAGGCTAACTTGCCTGCTTCGGCTTTTTTCTTGGGGCGTACACTAAGACCATGAATTTATTAAGGAAGGGATGCCTGTGGGTGGCGTTGTTGGCAACGCTGAGTGGGTGTGCCACGAACTCCCTGTTCGTCTCTTACCCCAGCCAGGCACAAAAATGGAAAGCCACATTGGGGAATGAGGCTGCCAGTTTGGGGACCATGCAGAAATTGGAGAAAGCCACCGCCGGGGGCGATGGCGTGTTGTATCTTCAAGAGTTAGGCCGGGTCGCGCAGCTCAATGGCCAGGGTGAGGTCAGCCGTAATGCCTTTGCCGATGCGGTGTCCAAATACGATGCTGAAGACGCCAGCGCGAAAATCCAAGTGTCCTCTCTAGCCGCCAGCGGCACCTCTTTGCTCACCAACGATAATGCCCGCCCTTATGTGGCACCGGACTACGAGCGCATCTTTACCCGTGCCTATCAGGCCATGAATTATTGGGCTGAAAACGATGTCACCGGCACCGCTGTAGAATTGCGGGCGGCGGCACTGGAGCAGCGGGTGTCGGCCAGCAAACGGGAAAAGGAAATCGCTAAGGCTGAGGAAAAGGCGCAAGAGAACGACGTGGACGTGTCCCAGTTCGATGGTTACTTCGAGGGTATTGATGCGGTAGCCGGTGACGTTAAAGCCAGCTTCCAGAATGCCTGGACCTTCTATCTGTCTGCCTTGTTCTGGGAGGCGCATGGTGAATATAACGATGCCTTGGTCGATTACAAGAAAGCGCTGGAGATCCATTCCGGCATCGATATGATTAAGGAAGACGTGGAACGGGTGTCTAACCCAGAGGCTCGGAGTGGCAGTGATGAGGGCATGGTGGCGGTGCTCTATGAACAGGGCTTTGTGCAACCCCGGGAAGAGTTCTCCCTGCCGATTCCCACTGTCCACGGGGTGTTTTCCGTGGCATTCCCGACCTATGCGATTAGCAGCAAGCCACGCCCGGACAGCCTGCGAGTGCTCGACAGCGCTAGCCAGCCGTTGGGCGAAACCGTGGTGTTGGCGGATGTGGGCGGCTTGGCCGCGAAAGATTTGAAAGAGCGCATGCCCGGCATGTTGGTACGCCAGACGCTGCGGGCCACGGCTAAATACAACATGCAAAAACAGGCCAACGACAACTTCGGCCTATTAGGCTCATTGAGCACTCAGATTTATAATTTGGTTAGTGAGCAGGCCGACCGTCGCAGCTGGCTGAGCTTGCCAGCCTATGCTCAGGCTACCCGACTTCACTTGCCTCAAGGTGAGCACGTATTAGTGCTAAGTACCCCGGCAGGTAACAGAACGCTGACGGTTCCGGTCGTGCGCCGGGGCCTCACCGTGATTCATGCAGTGGCCGTACCTGGCCAGTTGATTACTCGCATATTACCCGTTCAGGAGGGTCCCCTATGACATTTTTACGCCCGATGTTGGCAATACTGGTAGCGTTGGTGCTGGCGGCATGTTCCGCCAGCAATAAAGGCCAGATGGAAGTAACCGAAGACGGCGAAGTCGTCACTAAGGTGCATTCCAGCAATAGCTTGCTCTCCAGCCGCATTTCCGTTGTAGACCTGCGTCAAAAGCGCGTTGGCGATTTGCTTCAGGTTCAGGCTGTATTGGAAAACGACTGGAAATTCCAGCTCGACTTCCAATACAAGTTCAAATGGTTTGATGCCGACGGTTTCGAGCTTGAGCCAGAAGCCCAGCCCTGGCGGCAGGTGGTGATGGCCGGTCGTAGCCAGAACAGTGTGCAGGGGGTGTCCCCCAACCCGTCCGCCGTGCGCTTCGAAATCTGGGTGCAGGAATAACGGTCAGCCCAGCTGACGCAACAAGGAACAAGGAGAAATAAGAATGGTACGTTTATTTTCAATGATGATGCTCGGCGCTGCATTGGTGCTGTCTGGTTGTTCCACTGTGGATTATGGTGATGCCCAAGGCCGTGAAACCGTGAATACCGACTTCGGTTCCACTGACCTGCAGATGATTGCCAGCAAGATGGTGGATGACATGCTGGTGTTCCCGCCCATTGTGCAGATGACCCAGAGCCGTCGCCCGGTGGTCTTTGTCGATCGCATCAAGAACAAGACCACCGAGCATGTGGATACGGAATCCATCACAGATACCATCCAGTCCAAGCTGATCAATTCCGGTAAATTTCGTTTTGCCGACATGACGGTGGTTAATCGTGTACGCGAACAGTTGGATTACCAGAGTGATTCCGGCCTGGTGGATCAGAGCACTGCCGCGGCCATGGGTCGTCAAATCGGCGCTGAGTTCATGATGTACGGTAACTTTTCTTCCATTGTGAAGCGTGATGGCAGCACCAAAGATGTGTATTACAAATTCACCCTGAAGTTGCTCAACATCCAGACCGGTATCATTGAGTGGGCGAACGAGAAAGAAATCCGCAAGACCAAATCCAAAAGCCTGTTCGGCCTGTAAAGCGACGGTATTTGCGGTGGCAAATGACTACGGCAACCCACGCCTAGTTCTACCGAGGCGGTTGGAGGCAGGGAGGCTTGCCTCCGTTATTGGGGTGCGCGGGAACGGCGTTATTGATACGCTTTGTTCCCGGTTCATGCCGGCCTTATTCGTGATATAAGTGGTGGAGCGGTTGCCGCTATTGGCAAGGAGATCTTTCATGATCAAACGTCTTTTCTCTCCCTTTTTTCTTATCCTGCTGCTTTGTTCGTCTTTGAGCTATGCGATGACCGAAACCGTTTCCGTGTCAGCGCGGGGGTATGGCGATAACCCGGAGCAAGCCATGACCAATGCCCTGGTCGCGGCTGTGCGTCAGGGAGGTGGTGTGACCTTGGCGGTGGATCCTAATTTCCGCACAAATGTGTATGAATGGGTGATCAACCAAAAGGGAGATGTGTCTACTTGGCAGGGCAAAGAGACGTCGGTGCCGGAGCCGCAGTTGCCAACGCTGGGTAACATAAAAACCTACCAGGTCCAGACAGTGAAGCAGGTAAATGACGGTATCTGGCAGGCGCAGATTCAAGCGGAGATCCTGCGGCCCAAGACTATCGGCCCGGACCGCTCTCACTTGCCAGGCATTGCCATTGCTACTTTTGAGAGCGCCAAAAGCAGCTATGATCTCGGTGATATCAAGGTGCCCGCGAGCCAAGTGCAGCATCAACTTCAAGATAACCTAACAATGGCATTTTCCCAGTCCGGTCGCTACCGGGTGCTGGACCGTACCTACCTTGCGGATGTCGATGAAGAGTTGGGCGTGGTGGCCCAAGGCAGCATCGCCCCGGAAGAAATGGCACGGCTGGGTCAGCGTAAGGGCGCGGATCTGCTGTTGGTGGGTACCATTGAAGACTTCCAGATTGGCGACAGCGCGCAAGCGTTCTACGGCGCTAAGATGGGTGGTTACGCCCCCTATGTGCGGGTCCGCTATCGTCTTATCGACACCACTACCACGGAAATTCTGTGGAGCGATCTTTACGAGTGGGACAAATCAGAAGCGGTTATCCGTGAGATTGCCCGCCAGCTCAACATCGACGACCGTAATCACCCGGAGCGTTTAGCCGATCAGATCTACCCGGAAATTGCCCGCGCCATTGCCGGTGATGCCACTGACGTGCTTTATCCGGTGCAGGTGATTAAAGTTGATGGTGAGGCGGTATTTCTGAGCCAGGGCCAAGGGCGTTTGGAGAAAGGCGGCATCATGAAGGTGTATCGTCCTGCCGGGGAAATGAAAGACCCGGATACCGGTATGACCATCAAGTTGGAAGGCGAAGCCTTGGCCACCCTTAAGGTGAGCGATGTACGCACCGACTACGGCATTGCTCGAGTGGAAGGTGAAGCGAGCCCTTTGCAAGTAGGTGACCGGGTACGCTCGGACAAGCAGGCCCAACGTTCGTTGGCGTCACCCGCTGGCCAGGCTGCGACGCCGGGATCCTCGGACGCTCCCCTCAAGTGGTAAACACAACCCCCCCCCCCGCAAACGCGGGGGTTTTTGTTTGGGCAAACATACCTCTATTCTTTCGTGGGCGATGCTCCCTAACTGCGAACCGCAGCGTGGGAGTGAGTGAAGCCCTAGGCAGCAACGTAAAAGCGTTTGTCCGGCCCTTGGAGTGACACGCTTTCTGCAATGCTCAAGGCGTGGTGGTAGCCGCCATCGCTGCTTCTTGTTTACGACGCTTGCTCGTTACCCTCGCCTTTCTTTTCTTCCACCAGATTACCAGCCCGGTGATGGAGAGCATGGCGACCGCAATGCCCATGATTGAGACGATAATGCGCCCAGGTAGACCGACGATGCGACCAGAATGCAGGGGGAACTGTAGTTGGCTGAAGACATCCGCGACGGTGCCTTCCCAGGGCTCTTCCTCACCAATTAAAGCGGCACTGCGGCCATCGTAATAGAGGCTCTTCACCTTCATTCCGCCGCTATCGTGGTCTTCCCCTGGGTAGTAGAAGCGCACCCCGAAGACCGCAAAATTGTCGCTGTAGAAGGTGTCACCCATGGGCTCGTCCCAGCCGCGATTGTCCGCGTGCGTTCGAGCCTTTTGGAACAATGCAGGCCAGCTAACCTGGGGTTCTACGGGGTCATGCAATGCGGTGGGCGTGCGTGTTTCAAACGGCCCGGGGGTAGTTTCGGACACTATAGACATGACCGGGTAAAAGATTTCTCGGTATAAGTTTAGGGAAAATGAGGTAAAGGCTAGCATCAACAATAAAGCGAAGGTCCACAGGCCGACGGCCCGGTGCAGGTCGAAATTCAGTTTGTAGGCGCCCGCGCCGCGGCGAATCATCCAGGCGGGTTTCCAGCGTTGCAGCCAGCTCTTGCCCGCCGGTTTCTGGGTGCGGCGTTTGCGCGGCAGAGTCAGCGCCATGGCGATAAACGTGTCGAATAACCAGACCATGGCGGCGGCACCCATCAACCAGATGCCCCAGCGGTTGATGCCGTTCCATTCCGGCAGGTGCAGGGTGAAATGCAGCTTGTACAGAAACGACATCAGGTGTTCCGGGTGCAGGGAGATTTCCCCCCATTCGCGTTTGCCGACGATTTCGCCGGTAACCGGATCTACGAAGGCATGGTCGTAACCCAGTTCGTAGCGCCGCCCGGTGTCCGGGTTTACTTTGGCATCCACCCAGATTTCGGCGTTATGGCCCGGCTCTGCTTCTAGGGCAAAGAAGCTGGCCCGGACTCGCGGGTCCGCGTTTTCCACATGACGGACCAGTTCCAGCATGGGCAGTGGCTCGCCTTGGCTCTGGCTTGTAAAAAGATGCGGGTTAAGCCATTCATCCAATTCGTGATCCCAAGAAATCACGGCTCCGGTCAAGCCGGCAATAATCAGAAAAGCGGCAATGAAGAGACCGAACCAGCGGTGAAGTAGAACCAGTAATGCGCGCATGCAGAATCCAACCGGGCTGACAATGCCGCGCAGCCTAGCATAAAACGGAATCATTCTCATTGTGTCGGGGCGCGGGGTATTAGGTGTTCGGTTGAGGGGTTTTCCACAATGGGTAAGGAATGCCGGCAAGCCGATTGATTACGAAAGCCTGAGCAACCAGTAATGCCACGGCGCTAAGCAACACCGGCAGTTGTTGCAGCTCATGCATTAGCCCCAGCGACACGATCAGTGCGGTGGCGGCGGCCGGGGGGTGAGCCACCCGAAACAGGATCATCAATGCACTGGCCATGCCCAATGACAGCCCTGCCGCCACCACACGGGGCCATTCTACCCCGGTAATGAAGGCGGCTGGCGCATCATGCAGCCCGCATACCCATAACGATGCCCAGCCACACAGTGCGCCGATCAGATGGCCGCACAGCACATTGCGGGGGGACGCGGCTTCCGCCAAGGGAAGATGAAATAACAGAAAGGCGCTGGCGCCCAGGGAGGGAAAGATAAACGCTTGCTGAGTAACCAGCGCCACACTGGCGATCAGTGCAATGCTCAGGCCACCATTGACGAGATTAAACAGTGCCAACACCACACGGGGATTAAAGCGTTCGCTCATGGCTTCCAGATGCAGCTGCCGTAACACGCCACCCACTAGTTGCTGGCGGAGCTGATCGCTTTGCTTGCTCATGGTGTGCACTAATCCAGGGCAGAAAAAGAGCGCAATACTAAGGGTTTGCTGCTCCCTGGGCAATTATGGTGCAAAACGTGCGCTAAATGCCTTTAACAACGTGAACAAACGAAATCCGCTAGCATTAGCTAAGACAAAAAGGAGAGCGGTGTGGACGGATTTTTCTCGCAGGCGCTGGTGTTGCTGGGGGCGACACTGGTGTTGTTGCCGTTGTTCCAACGGCTGGGGCTGGGCAGCATTCTGGGCTATTTGGCGGCGGGCATTGCTGTAGGGCCGTTGGGGTTTGGGCTGGTTAGTGGCGGTAACGATGTACTGCATTTTGCCGAGTTGGGGGTGGTGTTGATGCTGTTCTTGGTCGGGTTGGAGCTGGCCCCGCAGCAACTATGGGCGCAGCGCCAGCGGCTGGTAGGGCTGGGGGCCAGCCAAATGGTGTTCAGTGCCTTGCTATTGACCGGCGGTTTTTATTTGTTGGGCTTCGATAGCCATCAAAGCGTGGCGATCGGGGCCACCCTCGCGCTGTCCTCCACGGCGTTTGTAGTGCAAATGCTGGTGGAAACCAACCAGCTGGGTACCTCTCAGGGGCGATCAGCCTTTTCCATTCTGTTATTTCAGGATTTGGCTGTGATCCCGATTCTGCTATTGCTGCCGTTACTGGCCGGGGCCCAGGCGGGTGAAGATAGCCCCCAGTTATTGGCAGGCCTCGTTGCGCTGGCGGCGATGGTATTAGCGGGCAAGTATGCGTTGAACCCGTGGCTCGGCTGGCAGGCCAAGCTGCGTAACCGGGAGCTGATGACCGCCAGTGCACTGATGTTGGTGTTGGGTTCTGCGGCGTTGATGGAACACCTGGGGCTGTCTATGGGGCTGGGGGCTTTTGTGGCGGGTGTGCTGCTGGCCAATTCGCCGTATCGGGAGCAGCTGGAAACCGATATCCAGCCATTCAAGGGTCTGTTGCTCGGGCTGTTTTTCCTGGCCATCGGCATGACCATGGATTTGCGTCTGCTGTTGGATCATTCGGGCAACATCGCGTTGTTCTTGGTTATGTTATTGGGTCTAAAGGGGCTGGTACTGGTCGCCATTAGCCGACTGCGTGGAGCGCAATGGCGCAGTACCGTCATGTTCGGCATTCTGCTTAGCCAGGGCGGTGAGTTTGCCTTTGTGCTGCTGACTCAGGCTCAGACGTTGAATTTACTCGATAGCACTCTGGCCGGGCAGCTGAATCTGGTGGTGGCGTTGTCTATGGCCTGTACCCCGTTGTTGCTGAAACTAGTAACGCTTTTGTGGCCTAAGGCGGATGGCAAGGCACCGCGCAAGGATCTGGAAGAAGAAGACATGCCCAGCAATCACCACCCCCAGGTGGTGATTGCTGGGCTAGGTCGCTTCGGGCAGATCACTGCCCGGATTCTGGTGGGGCGCCAGATCCCCTTCACTGCGCTGGATTCGGACCCGGACGAAATCGATTTGCTGCGTCGTTACGGTAATGAGGTGTACTTCGGTGATGTGACCCGGCTAGATCTGCTGCACAACGCCGGGCTGGGACAGGCCAAGGTGCTGGTGCTGGCCGTGGATGATGTGGACGCTTCTTTGAAAGCCGCAGAGCTGGTGCGCGACCATTTCCCCAATGTGACCATCGTGGCTCGTGCCCGTGACCGCTATCACGCTTACAAGCTGCATGCCCTTGGAGTGGAGCAAGTGATTCGAGAAAGCTTTGAATCCGCCCTGCTGAGTGCGCGCCTGACGTTAATGCAGTTAGGGGTGCCTGAGTCCACGGCCATTGATTTGGTGCGCAGTTTTCGGGAGTTGGATGAGCGCCTGTTACTGGAACAGATTGAACATCGCGCGGACATGGAGATGTTAGTGGAAACCAACGCGAGAGGGAGGGCTGAACTGCAATCGTTATTGTCTGAGGGCAAAGCAGGCCAAAAAACAGGGGGCAATTGAGAATGGTTCGCGCCTGCATTATCATCTGTTCCTGAGTCCGGTCGCTCGCGCTAGCGCAAGGTATGTTAGTAGCGGTTAGTGATGGTCCGGGATGCAGAGACAATTACAGGCACGATCATGATCATCACTTCTGCACGTTTTTGGGGCCGCCCGTTGGCGGCCTCACTGTTGCTATTTCCACTGGTTTCGACGGCAACAGAGGTGGAAACCGATAACGATGACGTACATGAAATTCCGTCAGTAACGGTGAATGAAGAAACAAACCAAGGCACGCTTGCCGATACTTCGGAAAGCTACCAGCCGAAAACCCCGCTGAGCGCACCCACCGGGTTGTCGCTGACCCGTCGGGAAACGCCGCAGTCGGTTTCAGTAGTGTCGCGGACCTTGATGGATGATTTCCAGATCGTGTCGGTGAGCGAAGCATTGGCGGCTACACCTGGGGTGGTGGTTGACCAAGTGGAAACCGATCGGGTGTATTACAACGCTCGCGGCTTTGAAATTACCAACTACCAGTACGACGGACTGGGCATGCCGTTGCCCTACGAAATCGTTAATGGAGATACGGATACGAGCCTGTTTGAACGGGTGGAAATTGTGCGCGGGTCCAATGGTTTGATGAACGGTTTGGGCAATCCTTCCGCCACCGTCAATTATGTTCGCAAGCGCCCTACACTAGATGCCCATAGCACACTTTCCGCGAGCTATGGCTCCTGGGATAACCGCCGTGTTGAAGTGGATACCTCCGGTAGCCTGACTGAGGATGGGCGGGTCCGTGGTCGTATGGTGTCAGCGTATCAGAATCGTGATTCTTATCTGGACCGTTATGAAAATGAGCGTGGTGTTTTCTACGGGGTGGTTGAGGCTGATGTGACTGATTCAACGCTGTTCACGTTGGGTTATAGCTACCAGAACAGCAATGCAGACAGCCCCATGTGGGGGTCACTGCCGCTGTTCTATTCCGACGGCACCGCGACCGACTACGACGTGGAAACCAGCACCGCCGCCGACTGGGCATACTGGGACAGTAATACCGAGTCTGTGTTCGCCGAACTGCGGCAGCGTTTCGATAACGGTTGGGAAGCCAATGCGGTGTTCAACTACCGCAAGATGGAAGGTGAATCCAAGTTGTTCTATGTGTACGGCACACCCAACAAGGACGAAACCGGCCTGTTCGCCTACCCCAGCCAGTATGACGACAAGGTCACCGAGCGTGTGTTTGATCTGTACGCCCGCGGCCCGTTCGAAGTGGGCGGCCGTGTTCACGAAATGGTGATTGGAGCTAACTATGCGAAAGGCCGTATTGAGGAAACCTCAAACTATGGGCAGGGCATCGGAACCGCGCTGACTCCGGACTGGGCTTTTGGTGGTAGTTACCCCAAGCCGACCTTCGATGCCTCCACCAGCGGTAGCAAGTGGGATGACCGCTACCGCAGCGCCTACCTGGCCACTCGCCTTAGCCTGGCCGACCCGCTGACCCTGATTGGCGGCGCTCGCTATGTGGACGTGACCAGCGAGGGTGAAGGTTACGGCGCCAGTAAAGATGCCAGTGCCAGCGAAACCGTGCCTTATGTTGGTCTGATCTACGACCTGACGGATGTGCATTCTGTGTACGGTAGCTACACTAAAATTTTTAATCCACAGACCGAAGAAGACATCACAGGTCAGCGCCTGGAGCCAGTAACTGGTGAAACTCAAGAGCTGGGCCTGAAATCCGAATGGAAGGATGGTCGGATTTATACTGCCTTGATTGCCTTCCGAACAGATCAGGAAAACCTGGCAGAAGCCGCTGGGATGATCGGCCCTGATACTTATTACGGCGGTGTGGATGTGGAAAGCTTTGGCTATGAAGGGGAAATTAGCGGTGAAATTCTGCCCGGCTGGCAATTAGCCGGTGGTTACACCTGGCTGGAAATTGAAGACCAGGACGGCGATGAAATTCGCACCTATACCCCGCGGGAAATTGTCCGCCTGTCTACCACCTATCGTCCCGCCGCCCTCCAGAAACTGAAAACCGGTGTGCAGGTCAGCTGGCAGGACAGCATTTACCGGGGCGGCACGGGTGGCGTACCGAAAACCACCCAGGATAGCTATGCGTTGGTGAACCTGATGGCCAGCTACGATTGGACCAAACACCTGACCACCACCCTGAACGTGAACAACGTGACGGACGAAAAATATTACAACTCGTTGTACGTTGGGCAGGCGTTCTACGGGGCGCCACGTGGGGCCAATGTACGGTTCGATTATAAATTTTGAGAAGGTTCAGCGGGTGACCCTTACGGCTAACCCGCCTTGAAACACCAAAAAATAACCGGTTTAACGCCGATGTCTGCACAAGCAAGGGCGTCGGCGGTTTTTTATGCGGGTTTTAGAGAAACGTTTGTAGGTCGGCTTAGCCGTGAAGCGGCGGAACCCGGCAGCCTGCTGCCGAGTTCATTGCCTAATGTCGGATTATGCCTGTGGCTAATCTGACCTACAGGGTGCGGTTTACAGCTTTAGCTTGTTCAGCCCTCGGCCGATAGCCTGGCCCAGGCCGGCTTTGATGATCGGGCCGATCAGTGGCAACTTGCCTTCAAACTCGATGGTGTAGTCCAGCTTGCTGCCGCCATTGGCGGCTTCGGAAAAGCGCATGACGCCCTTATGGTGCTTGAGAGGGCTGCCCTTGGTGATGGCGTATTCAATGCGCTCGTTAGGCACTATCTTGGTGACGGTTTCTTCGAACGGTGGCGCGATCAGGATCTGCATTTTGCGGGTAGAACCTACCCCGTTGGGGCTGTCCTGTCCGTCTTTAATACGTTTGATCTTGGCCGGGGCAAAAATCAGTTCCAGATTTTCGTGCACGCTGAGAAAGTTGAACAGCTTGTCCACGGAAAACGGAAAGGTCTTGTGAATTTCGATACGTTGCATGGTGGTTGCTCCTATTACGTCCGGCAAGCGGACGGAGATGATTCACACTGCCAGGCGCGGCAGTAAACAGGGTGTTGATTCTGACGCTTGCCAAGTTGCTCACAAGGTTAAATGGGGCCATAGCACGGCTGACGACAGCCTTAGGATGAGAGGAGATAAGCCTCCCCCATTGTGTCTATCCGCCGTTAAAACTCATCGGCTAGCCAGGCGTTACCGCTGCACAGCGCTTCTGCTGCTGTGCGCAATGGGCCAATGGCGTTGCCGGCTAGTGAAAAGGCAGGCGCGATGTCCGGAAAGTAGCCTAACTCATGCATTAGACGGTTGACTATCCCCCGTGTGGGGCGCTCAGAAAATATTGCGGTCAGATGGTATGGTTAGCCCGGTTGCTGGCCAGCCATGGGGCTTGCATCAACGGGAGAGCAGGATTGAGCAGAGATCGCATAAAGGCGACCTTGTCAGACTGTAACTCGCTAGGCGGTAAGTTAGCGGTAAAGAGTACCAGCGGATCACTTGCTGCAGTATAAGGGCCACGGGGCCGTGGGTAAGGGCTTAGGGTGTGGTCATTTTCGACGGTCGAATTTATGGTCGATAGTCGGATTTGAGTAACGCGTAGAGCGCCTGATCTACGAACCGGTCGTAAAGCCATTCGGCTTGCCTGAGCGTTCCTTCGTACACAAAACCCAATCGTTCCGGCAGGGCTCGACTTCGCCTGTTGTTCAGCGCACAGCGGATCTCGATCCGGTTGAGTGTATATTCTGTGAAACCAATATTGAGGAGTTGCCTGACCGCACTTGTCGCGATGCCCTGACCCGTGTGGGTCTGCGCGAGCCAGTACCCGATGGATCCTGTGTGATGAGGTTGGTTGATATTATTGAACCCGGTGACGCCACATACAGTCCCCAAATGAACAATGGCAAAGGAGTGGGCGTCACCAGTGGCGGCCATTTTTTCAGCGGTTTCAATGAAGTGTCTTGTGTCGTCGACCGTTAACACCTGATCCAGCCAAGGCAACCATTCGCGCAGGAAGTTTCGATTACTGTTGGTGAGTGTAAACAGATCGTTAGCAAAGCCCTGATTCAGGGGGTGTAGGGTGACATTAGCGTCCACGCGAACCTCCATTTGAGGGCAGAAAAGCCTGCTGGCCTAGGATTAAGTTAACGCTTTGCCTCTACTCTGTTGATTGCTCCTTGGATGAATGTGGGGCTCGAATTTCGGCGCTACCGATCCCTCGTGGGTCGCTGGCAGCGGTGACCTCGCCACTATCTTGGCGCCACAGTATAGCCTGCATGTTGCCGTAGTTACGGCCAGTGGAAACCACCTTATGCCCCCTACGTACCAAGTCTTTTGCGGCTTGGCTGTCGATGAATGCCGGCTCCGCCTGCACTTCGTCGGGCAGGTATTGATGGTGGTAGCGCACTGCGTTGACCCAGTCTTCCACTGGTTTGTTGTTGCTGGCTTCCAGCACGGCCAGCATTACCATGGAAATGATGCGGCTGCCGCCGGGGGTGCCGAGAATGGCGATGCGGTCGTCGAACTCCACGAAGGTGGGGGTCATGGATGACAGGGGGCGCTTGCCGGGGGCAATGGCGTTGGCCTGGCTGCCGACCAGGCCATAGGCATTGGGGCTGCCGGGTTTGGCGGAGAAGTCGTCCATTTCGTTATTGAGAAGAACGCCGGTGCCGGGGGCCACAAAGCCGCTACCGAATGGCAGGTTAATGCTTAGCGTAGCGGCCACTCGATTGCCGTCTTTATCCAGTACCGAAAAATGGGTGGTATGAAAGCCTTCTTCTACGCCGACGGGCTCGCCCAGGCTGCTGCTGGCAGTGGCCTTGTCGAGAGTAATACTGCTGGCGCGTTGCTTGGCGTAGCCTATGCTCAACAGCTTATCCACAGGTATATCCACAAAGTCCGGGTCGCCAAGATACCGTGCCCTGTCCTGATAGGCGCGGCGCATGGCCTCGATGGCCAGGTGCGGGGTTATTTCTGCGGTGTTGCCGTCGTTGAGTTGGCTGAGAATATTGAGCGCTTCGCCCATAACGATGCCGCCAGACGACGGTGGTGGGGCTGAGATTACCCGGCCCCCGCGGAACTGGCTGACGGTGGGGGTGCGCTCTACAACCTTATAGTTAGCAAGATCGTCCAGTGTCCAGATACCGCCAGCTTGTTGCACTCCGTCTACCAGCTGTTTGGCCACTTCGCCCTGATAAAAGCCCGCGTTTCCCTTTTCAGCGAGGGCTCTGAGTACCCGGGCAAGATCTGCTTGTTTGATCAGGTGGTTGTTGGGCGGCACCTTGCCGTTGTGCAGGAAGATAGCGGCGGCTTCCGGAAAGCGGTTAAGCACGTCTTTCCGGTAACCTGCTAATTTGCGGTAATGCTCCTCTACATGGAAGCCGTGTTCGGCCAAAGCAATAGCGGGGGCTAGAGTGGAAGTGAGCGGCAACTTACCGTAATTGTCCGCGAGATGGACGAAAGCGGCGGCTTGGCCGGGAATGCCGGCAGCGCTGGGGCCGTTTACTGCCCAGTCGCGCATCACCTTACCCTCTTTGTTTTGGTACATGGCAGCGGTGGCCGCGTCGGGAGCCGTTTCGCGGGCATCTACAAAGGTTTGCAAGCCATCCTGTTCCCGGTGTAGCAGCCAGAAGCCACCGCCGCCCATGCCGGCAGAATAGGGTTCGACCACGGCCAAAGTGGCGGCCACCGCGACTGCCGCATCAAAGGCATTGCCGCCCTGCTCCAGAATATTCAGCCCAGCCTGAGTTGCCAGTGGATGGGCACTGGCAACCGCACTCTTGCCTGGCCCGGCGGCCTGGGCGGTAACAGTAATTAGCAGCAGGAGCGAAAGCAGATGGCGCATGGGGATTCCTCCGTGTATTCAGCTATACCCTGGTAGACGTGCTTTAACCGGCGCTCCCACAGGAAGCTTCCTGCATTGTTATTGGCGTTGAAACAAGCAACGACACGGTTATCGTGGATGATTTGACTTTAGGCCCTGCTCTCGCCTCAACACTCGGGTGCAGCTACGCTCTTTTCAGATCATCGTGTAGAGAATCGCGTTTTGGCTTGCCGCTAGAAGCGGGTCGCGATGTTCTAATTCTGTCGCGCCTTGCGTTTCTCTTCCAGCGCCTCGGCCACCAGTGGTGGCACAAAGTTGTTCACGTCGCCGTCCAACAATGCGATCTCACGAATCAGTGAGCTGGAAATAAAAGACAGGTGCTCTGCCGGCGTGAGGAAAACCGTTTCCAACTCCGGAGCGAGCTTGCGGTTCATATTGGCCAGCTGGAACTCGTATTCGAAATCACTGACGGCCCGCAGGCCCCGTAGCAAGATGTTACCGCCTTCTTCACGACAGAAATGAGCCAGTAGCTTGGAAAATCCGGTGACTCGCACATTCGGAAGGTGAGAGAGCACGCTCTGGGTTAGCTCTACTCGTTCATCCAGAGAGAAGAGTGGGCCTTTTTTCTCGCTCGCAGCGATTCCTACCACGACCTCATCAAACATTTTGGCGGCCCGTTCCACTAGATCCAGGTGGCCGTTGGTAATCGGGTCGAAGGTGCCGGGGTAAATTACGCGGTTGGTCATGCTGAGGCTCGCTTTGTCACGGTAGAAACTGTACCCGGGTATAGCCGGATACCCTCTGTTGTGCCGCAAGCATACCTGATGCAGTGACAGAGTTGCAGGTGTGCCTAGCTGTGTGTGTGGAGCGTGTAGGCACCATAGGATAGGCCGCGCAGGCGAGCAGGCTCCTCAGAAATGGCGATCTGATGTAAGCATTCGCTTATATAAAGTAAGGGGAATACGTATATGTAGGGCTTGCTTTTTAGTCAACACGCGAAACGCATAATCATTTTTTTATGCCCGTCATCTTTTTGTCCACTCCCCTTTTAGTGAGACAGTTCTAAACTAGGGTTTTCTACTTTCTGGCGATACACCGCTGGCGGTATGTCTGTAGTGGTCTAATGAATCCGGACACCAACGTAGGTGGTAAAGTTACCACCTTAAGCGAGGTGCCAGATGACCAGAAAAAGACGTTCCTTTACTCCTGAATTCAAGCAGGAGGCCGCGATTCTAGTGCTGGATCAAGGCTATACAATTTCTCAGGTTAGCGTATCGCTTGGTGTTGTCGAGAGTGCGCTGCGGCGCAGGGTGAAGCAGCTTGAAGCTGAGCGCCATGGGGTCACGCCCAAAGGCAAAGCCCTACCCCTGAACAGCGGCGTATTCAGGAGCTGGAGGCCCGCTGCGATCGGTTGGAACGGGAGAAGAGCATACTAAAAAAGGCTACCGCTCTCTTGATGTAGGACGATCTGAATCGTACGCGCTGATAGACCAGTTGAGTGAGGAGGAGCCTGTTGAATCGGTCTGTACGGCGTTTGATGTGAGCCGCTCCAGCTACTACGAGTATCGTCAGCGACGCCACTACATTGATGCGGAGCGTGTGACCCTGAAGGCGATGGTTAATCGTCTATTCAGGCAGAGTAGAAGCTCAGTGGGAAGCCGCACGATACAAAAGCTTCTCAATGAGCAGGGGAAGAAAGTTGGCCGGTTCAAAGTGCGCAGTCTTATGCGTGCACTGGGACTAATCTGTAAGCAGCCCGGGCCCCATGCCTACAAGCAGGCGACAGTAGAGCGGCCAGATATACCGAACCATCTGGATCGAGAGTTTACGGTAGCAAGCCCTAATCAGGTGTGGTGCGGAGATATCACCTATATCTGGCCGTCGTGCTTGATCTCTTCGCACGACGGGTTGTTGGTTGGGCGGTCTCCAGCCACCCGGATGCAGATCTTGTGGTAAAGGCCCTGGATCATGCTTGGGGACAGCGTGGTCAACCCGATAAAGTCATGCTCGACTCGGATCAGGGCAGCCAGTACGCCAGCCGCATGTTCCGGCAGCGTCTATGGCGCTATCGGATGCAGCAAAGCATGAGCCGACGGGGCAATTGCTGGGTCAATGCGCCAATGGAAAGGCTGTTCCGAAGCCTAAAGTCAGAGTGGGTTCCTACGATGGGCTACCGCGACTTGCCCGAAGCAAAGAAAGATATCGGTGACTATCTAATGGGTTACTACAATCACCACAGGCCTCACAGCTACAATGGCGGGATTGCATCCGCCATGGCCGAGGAAAAACCTAAATCACTGTCCGGTATTAGTTGACCACTACATTATTCTTTTGCGTGAGCGTTAGAATATTTAGGGGGCTTATGGATGGCTGAGCACGTACGGTGTTTTGCAGAGGTTTTCTCGTGTTTAGTAAGAGGATCAGAAAGCCGACTTAGGTGAAGCTGTTGCTGAAGTTGTCGTTGGTCGTTGGTTTGTTACAGTAGGCCAGCCGATACCATCCGGGATGACTTCGCCGTACGTTTGCGTAAAGTGGATAGCAAGTATCCTGCTTGGCGCTATGCAAATGAAAAGGGCCTACTAACCGCTTCTCTTGATGCTGTGCCGGGAGGCGTGAGGGAATGCCGCCTGCCCGGCCTTTCTTAGGCGTAGGGATCGTCGTGGTTGTTGGTAATGCGTTCGCGGCGTTCTTGTTCTTCTTCAAAAGCGGCTTTAATCTCTGCCAATACATCATCTACATCGGCAATGTGCCCATCATCATTCATCTGGCCGGTGAGTTCGCTGTTTGGTGTCAGTTCCCCGCTTTCATACAAGGCCCAAATTTCTTGGCCGTAGCGGCTGCCGCGCAGTGATGGTGCGTATTGGCCGTAGTAACGGGTCATGTTATCTACATCCCTATACAGCATGGCCTCGGCGTTATTGTTGGCGGCGGCATCCACGGCCTGGGGCAGGTCAATGATTACCGGGCCATAATCGTCCACGAGGACATTGAATTCTGACAGGTCACCGTGAATGATGCCGGCGCAGAGCATGCGAACCACGTATTGCATCATCAGGGCGTGGTCTTCTTCGGCCTGCTCGGCGGACATGACAACGTCGCTGAGCCTAGGCGCGACGTCGCCTTCGTCGTCGGTGACCAGCTCCATTAATAGCACACCTTCGAGCATGTCGTAGGGTTTGGGCACGCGGACGCCGGCCTGGGCGAGTAATCGCAGGGCATCCACTTCGGCGCTTTGCCAGATCTTTTCTTGCTGTTCGCGGCCGAACTTCGAGCCTTTTTCCATGGCACGGCTGCGTCGGCTGTTGCGTACCTTGCGCCCTTCCCGGTACTGGGCGGCTTTCTTGAAGTTACGCTTGGCGGCTTCCTTGTAGACTTTCGCGCAGCGGATCTCTTGGCCACAGCGAACCACAAAAATATCGGCTTCCTTGCCACTCATCAGACGGCTGATGACCTCATCGACGAGTCCATCATCGACCAGGGGCTGTAAACGTTGTGGGGTTTTCATGCCGCACTTATACCTCATTTAGCGCGTGGCTTCGCCTGCTTCCTGAGGTTTTGACAGGGAAAATGAGAAAAAAGCACGCATAGAGGGGTAAGGACGTGCCCCTGCTACGCAGGGTAACTACGTAGCAGGGGGATGATGGCGGTGGTTCAGCCTTTCAGTTTATCGGCCAATGCTGAGGCATTGCGGGCGCTGAGGCCGTAGATGGAGAGTTGTGGATTGGCGCCAATGCTGGTGGGGAATACGGAGCCGTCTATGATATAGAGGCCGTTCAGGTGCTTGTAGCTGCCGTCGCTGTTGACGGTGCAGCGGCTCTCATCAGCTCCCATGGTTAGCCCGCCCATAACGTGGGCGCTGCCCAGCGCGGTAACGACAGGGGCATAGTCCAGTTGTGCCACGCCTTCGCGGGCTGCTTTCCAGCTTTTGTAGTAACCAGCATGAGCGTGGCTGGGCCGTACTTCTTTGGCGCCAGCGGCAAATTGCATTTCCAGCATGGTCAGGTGGGATCGTTTGGCACCTTCCAGCAGGTAGTCATTGACGGGATAATCGAGCAGAGGTTCGCCGTTATCACGCAACTCCACGGTGCCACCTTGGTTATCTTCATGGAAGCCATCGCGAATTAGGGCAATAGCGGTGGCCAAGTTGGGAAGACGTTCGATTTCTTCCCGGGCTTGTTCGCCGAATCCGCCTATTAATGCACCAGACAGGCCCGGATGCATGGGCATCATTTCCATTTTGTAACCCGCCGGGCCATCGACTCCGTGTTTAAACGTGAACTCGTCGGAATACATGGATTGTGGGGCGCCGTAATACGGAGCGATTTCTTTATCGTAGAGACCGAACACAAACGTGGTGGGATGCAGGAAGGTACGCTTACCCACTAGCCCGTTCGGGTCTGGGGCGTCGGAGCGCATCAGCAGTGCCGGACTTTGAATGCCCCCCCCCGCGGCAATTACGGTTTTGGCTTTTAGTGTTACTGTGGCGCCGGTAGGCTTTTTGTCATCGTTTAGTGGCCGCACTCGCACGCCGGTAACGCTGTCACCCTCAATGATCAGGGTGTCGGCCTGAGCGCTGTAAATCAGTGTGGAGCCGTGATCTAGAGCGCTGGGAATGGTAGTGACCAGCATGGATTGCTTGGCGTTGGTGGGGCAGCCCATGCCGCAATAACCGATGTTCCAGCAGCCGCTTACGTTGCGGGGGATAATGGCGGAATGCCAGCCTTTGTCATCGCAGCCCCGTTTCAGTATGTCGTTGTTGGCGTTGGGCGGCATGGCCCACTTTTCTATGTTTAGACGATCTTCCATCTGTTGAAACCAGGGAGCCATTTGTGCCTGGCTAAGCCCCTGTACGCCGAATTCATCGTGCCAGTATTGCAGGGTTTTCTGGGGGGTGCGGAAGCTACTCGTCCAGTTAACCACGGTGGTGCCGCCCACCGTGCGCCCCTGCATTACGGTCATGCCGGCATCCTTGGTAGCGCGTAGCGCGCCCTCTTGGTAGAGGTCACGGTAGGCCTTACCTTCATCCAGTTTGAAGTCGTCGGAGCTTTTTAGTTTGCCTGCTTCCACCAGTATGACTTTGAGGCCGCGCTGGCTGAGTATTTCTGCACTAACGCCGCCGCCAGCACCAGTACCTACGATGATGACATCGGCTTCTAAAGTGCGGTTGTCGGTGATGGTGCGCCCGTCGATAACATCCCAGCCGTTGGCTGGGTTTTTCCACGGGTCTTTCACGTTGATGGTAAGGGTAGTGAGGTCCTGCATGGCATTATCCTTTTTCTTTGGCTAGCAGTACACGCGATAAAGGCCGCAAGCGGCCCGTGTTAGGCAATAATTTTCTTGGGCGGGCCGGGGTAGCCGGTGCTGCGAGCGGCGGCCGGTTTTACATACCAAGCCATATGGATCGGCTGGGTCAGCCCTTTAAAGGCCATGCGTGATAGGCTTCGCTCACTGGCGGACCATTCGGTGAGGGTTTGCTTAATTTCTTGTTCACTCTGATCGGCAAAGCTGGCCCAGGTGCCGGTTATATACCAGCGGGCGGCACCCAGTTGCATCAGATCGAGCACCTGAAATAGTGCAGCCCGGGTGCCGGGCATGCCGCCTTCGAGTAGGTCATCGAAGGCTTTCATGCCGTCTTCAGCGCTAGCGCCTACATTGGTGAGGGCAGGGCCGAGCACGGCACCCACCAGCGGGGTAAGCAGGTCGACGTCTTGTTGGCGGAAGTGTTTGTAGCCGGTTGCAGGTCCGTCGTTACTGGAGCAACCAGTAAGCAGGGCCAGCCCGGAACCGGTAGCCAGCACAGCACTGCCTGCGGCGCTGAGCTTGAGGAAGCCGCGGCGATTGATTTCCTGATCCATTGCGCACTCTTTTTTTTGTATTAGTCGTTATCTGTAGTGTAGGAGCGGCGCAATAGCCCAACTTAACTAGGTGCTCTTTGTGGTAACGGGCACCTAGTTAAGTTTGAATGACGCGATGAGCGACGCTCCTATAGCAGCTACGGTTACTTTTATTTCAGCAGGAACTTGTAGATGAGCTTATGGATACTACGCCCGTAGGGAGGGAGTATGTATTTGGTAGCGTTCATCTTCCCTTTTTTGTAAATGCCTTTGGCCTGAGAGAAAGTTTGGAAACCTTCTGGGCCATGATAAGCGCCCATGCCAGACGGGCCGATGCCGCCGAAAGGTATGTCATCTACACCTACATGAGAGATGGTGTCGTTCAGGCATACGCCGCCGGAGTGTGTGTTCTTGAGCACACGATTGCAGTTGTCCTGATTCCAGTCGAAATAGTAAAGCGCTAGCGGGCGGGGCCGGTCGTTCACGTATTCGATGGCCTCATCCAGCGTTTTGTAAGGCACGACAATCATCAGTGGGCCGAAGATCTCGTCTTGGGCGATGTCCATGTCGTCGTTCACATTCAGTACCAAGGTGTGTGGCACCTTCTGGCTACCGCTGAAGTCTTCATTAGCCGGGTTGATCTCAATTACATCTGCGCCTTTGGCTTTGGCGTCGTCGAGATAACCCAGCAGCCTTTTTTGCTGGCGTGGGTTCACAATGGCAGTGAAGTCCGGGTTGTTCACCATGGTCGGGTAGGACTGGGTAACCTGGGCTTTCCATGCGTCGACAAATTCTTGCACGCGATTTTCTGGGCAGAGAATGTAGTCTGGAGCCACACAGGTTTGTCCGGAATTCAAGCATTTACCGAAGGCGATACGTTCGGCCGCGTCCTTCATGGGGAAGTCCTGGCCGATGATGCAGGGGCTTTTGCCGCCCAGTTCCAGGGTGACTGGAGTCAGGTTAGCGGAGGCCGCGCGCATAATGTGCTTGCCAATGGTCGTGGAGCCGGTGAAAAGGAGGTGGTCGAAAGGCAGTTCAGAGAAAGCCTGCGCTACATCCACTTCGCCATTGATCACGGCAACTTGTTCCTGTGGGAAGATGTTGGTGATCAATTTTTCCAGCAGCGCGCCAGTGCGAGGTGTGGCCTCACTCATCTTGATCATCACCCGGTTACCGGCGGCCAGAGCAGTAATTAGCGGTACTACCGCCAGCTGCACCGGATAGTTCCAGGGCACGATAATGCCCACCACGCCGAGCGGCTGATATTCCACCCAGGTTTTGCCCGGCCAATTCATGGCGCTCACATGGCGCTTGGAGGGCTTCATCCATTTGCGTAGTTTCTTAGTGGTGTATTTCAGCCCTTCTAGGGTCATCATGATTTCTGCGAGTTTGGTTTCATCCGCAGCACGGGTGGTGAAGTCGTTGTTCAGAGCGTCGATCCAAGCATCAACATGATCGACCAGCAATGGCTTGAGTCTGCTGATTAACTCAAGACGCTGTTCGGCGCTAGGGTAAGGGTTCTGACGGTATGCGGCTTTTTGAGCAGTGAATATGCTCTGCAAGCGGGCGATGTCTGGGTTATTTCTGTGCAGATCTTTTACTTCGGCGACCATGGTCCTCGCCTCCCTAGTTGAATTGTTATGTATGATGGAGTGATTAAAAATTAATCTTGAGTCTGATTTTTAGAGTAATTACTCTAAGAGTCAACATCGTGTATCAGAAAGACCACATTTGGCCCCTTATGACCAGCACTAAAGCGCGCATTTTGGAAACCAGCCTTGTCTTGTTCAATCGACAAGGAGAGCGCAACGTGACCACCAACCACATTGCCGAGGCCCTGGGGATTAGTCCAGGCAACCTGTATTACCACTTTCGAAACAAAGGCGTGATCGTGTCAGCGCTTTTCGACCGTTACCAACAACAATTGCTGAGCTTGTTGGAGGCGCCTCAGGGGCCGTTGAGCTGGCAGGTGAAGGTGCATTATTTCGAGGGGCTGTTGGCGTCCATGTGGCAGTATCGATTTTTTCACCGCGACCTGTCTCATTTTCTGCACGCGGAGGAGACTGCTCTAGCAACACGTTATCAACAGTTTGTGGAAGCCATTCTGGTACGCGGGACCGTGATTTACGAAAAGCTGCGTAGCAGCGGGATACTGGCGTTGGATGATGAGCAACTGCAGGGTTTGATGGTCAATACCTGGGTGCTGATGTCATCGTGGGCCTCCCTGGTACATGGTTTGCGCCCGGATGCTGCTGCTAATGAGGAGCTGGATGAGAGCTTGATGCGTCATGGGGTGTACCAGATTATTTGCCTCGAGGAGCCCTTCCTAAAAGGTGAGGCTCGAGATCACCTGGCGGAAATGAAAGAGCGTTATCGAGCCGCCCATAACACCAGCGAGTTGCTGCTGGGCCATGCTGTTGAGCTGTCACCCTCGGGTTGCTGAGGGCTGCCTGTGGAGCCTCAGCGAATCCCGAAACCTTGCACAAACGCTAATAGCCGTTGTTCTAACCAGTAACGCTGGCTTTTGTAGCCGACAAAGCCCACATGCCCACCGTAATCGCTTACCTCCAGTGTCACCGCTGGCCCGAGCTCTTCCTGCCGGGGTAACGTTTGTGGAGTCATAAACGGGTCGTCACGGTTTTGCAGCATCAACGTGGGGGTGCGGATTTGTAGCAACTTGGGACCCGCGGAGCATTGCGCGTAATAATGCCAGGCACTCCGAAAGCCATATAACGGGGCGATGATTTGGTCGTCGTAGCGCCAAAACGAACGGATGCTATTCATGTTCAGGCGATGTAGTCGTTTGGCCTCCGGGGGGTTGACCTTGTCCAGATGGATTTTCTGCCTTTCGAAGTTGGTCAAAAGGTTTTTTAACAGGTGTTGGCGGTACAATTTCGACAAGCCTTGATCCAGCCGGTTGGCACAGATATCCAGCCGCAAGGGAGCACAAATGGTGGCTACGGCACTGAGGTGGTTGTTGTCCCGGTGGGCCAGCCAGTTCAGTAGCCGGCTGCCGCCTAGAGAGACGCCGATGGCAATGCGGTGGCCAGTGGGGTTTTCGTGGAACACATGGTCGATCACTGCATCCACATCATCCACTTCGCCCGCGTGATAACACAACGCGGTGTCGTTGGGTTTTTTGGCCCCGCGACTGTTGATGGCCACAGAACGGATTCCCGCTTCAGCCAACACTTTTTGTATGCCGCGCATGTAATGGGAGTCGCTGCACCCGGATAGCCCATGTAATAACATCACCGTCAGCTGCCCGGGTTGGCTCTGTGGTCCGGCCCAGTCTAGCAACAGATAATCACCGTCTTTCAGGTTCAGCCGTTCCGTGCGCCGCGTGACTTCCGGCAGGGTGCGGCCCATGGGCCCCCACAGGGTTTGCAGGTGGGGGTTGCGTAACCATAGTGGTGGCCGGAATGCCGACTGTACAATCTCGCCCATAGGCAATGTCTCATCCATCGGGTTGGCAAAATCACGCCGGGGGCGTGGCGCAGGTATGGTAGCCTTTTGTTTTTCCCGCTGGCACCTATTCGTGATGGAGATTCCATGCCGCGCCGCTTTTTTGATGATCAGAACTTTCATGTAGGTCAGCTTGTAGAGTTGGGTGCTAGCGCAAGCCACCATATTGGCAAGGTGTTACGCATGGCGGTGGCTGATGAATTAGTGGTGTTTAACGGCCGCGGCGGTGAATGGTTAGCGCGTATCTCTGCCATCAACAAAAAGGCGGTCTGCATTGAGCCGCTTACGTTCACGGATGAAGATCGTTGCGCTCCTTTGGCGGTGACGGTGGCGTTGCCGATGATCAAAGGCGAGCGCATGGACTATGCGATCCAGAAGGCCACTGAGCTGGGCGCCACTGCCCTGGTGATCCTGGACACGGAACGTTGTGAAGTCCGCCTAAAGGGTGAGCGTCAGGAAAAGAAGCTGGGCCATTGGCAGCAAGTCGCTATCAGTGCCTGTGAGCAATGTGGCCTGAACCGGGTGCCGGTGGTGCACGGCGTGCTGAGCCTGCGTGACTGGCTGACATCTGATCTTCCCGCCCTGAAGTTGATAGCCCATCCGGGCGAAAAGTCCTTCTCTGCGGCTGCCTTGCAGGGGCAAACGGAGCTGGCGTTGCTGACGGGGCCGGAAGGTGGCTTTTCCAATGATGAATTACAGCAGGCGGCGGATGCGGGCTTTAGCCCGTTCGCGTTAGGCAACCGGGTGTTGCGAGCGGAAACCGCCCCGGTGGCGTTGCTGGCGGCCCTGTGGGCCTGGCATGGCCACTAAGGGGAAGGCCCGGCCCCGGAGATCGCGCCGTCGCACAGGTTCCAAGGCAGTTGCTGCATCGGGCATCATCGCGGCACTGATGGCCCTTGCAGTGTTTGCGCTAGTGTTGGGCATTTATGCCCGCCACAACAGGCTGCTGCCCTACTTGGCAGGCGTTTATGCGGTGCCGTCGGTGCTTGTATTCGGGCTTTATGGGTGGGATAAGCGCGTCGCCGTGCGAGGGGGTTCTCGTACTTCTGAGCAAAGCTTGCACCTATTGGCGCTGGCCGGGGGGTGGCCCGGTGCGATGTTGGCTCGTTCTCTGTTTCGTCACAAAACCCGTAAGCAACCGTTCACTGGAATTTTCTGGTGCACGGTGCTGTTTAATGTGGGCACGGTAAGTGTGTTGCTGGGCGAGGTGGGCTAGCCGCACGCAAAAGGCAGGGAGAGGGTATGCCGTTAATCGGCCAGAAAAATAGCCGAGTGGAGATCCGGCCAAGATCCATCGTGAACGCACTATGGGTGGTTTGTTGATGTCAGCGAAACGTAGCCTGGTCTTGACGGCTTTGGCGATGCTGGCTTTTGCGGCCAATTCGGTGTTGTGCCGTTTGGCGTTGCGTGAAGGCGCCATTGATGCCGCCAGCTTTACCGCAGTGCGTTTGCTGTCCGGAGCGCTGATGTTGGCGCTGATCCTGTTGCTGCGAGACCGGCAAGTGAAAGCCATGGTCACACAGGGTAATCATGGCTCGGCCTTAGCGTTGTTTGTTTACGCCGCCGGGTTTTCGCTGGCTTACGTGGCGCTCGCCACAGGTACGGGCGCCTTGCTGCTGTTCGGCGCGGTGCAGGCCACCATGGTGGGTGTTGGTTTATATCGTGGGGAGCGCTTGGCGCGAGCCCAGTGGCTGGGGCTGGCATTGGCGCTGAGTGGCTTGGTGGCGTTGATGTTGCCCGGCGCGACGGCCCCGCCGCTGGCGGCAGCAATAGTGATGCTGGTGGCAGGTGCAGCCTGGGGTGTGTACTCCCTGCGGGGCAAGGGCGCGGCCGACGCCACGGCGGTCACCGCGGGCAATTTCCTGCGTGCATTGATCTGGCTGCTACCGTTGGCGCTGTTCGCTTGGCCGAGCCAATGGCCAAAGGTGTCGGGGCTGCTGTATGCGGCGTTGTCCGGTGCCCTGGCATCGGGAGCCGGTTACGCTACCTGGTATCTGGCGTTGCGTGGGCTGGCTAGCTCTACGGCAGCCACGGTGCAATTGAGCGTGCCGGTGCTTGCAGCGCTGGCGGGCGTATTGTGGATGGATGAGGCGCTCACTCTGCGTCTGGTGCTGGCATCGGCGGCCATTCTGGGCGGCATTACTCTGGTGATTCGGCGCGTTTCTTCTGCTAAATAATCTATAGGAACCGTCATGCAGCAAATCGGGATTGTGATCTACGATGATGCCGAGGTATTGGATTTTGCTGGCCCTTATGAGGTGTTTGCTACGGCGGCTCGCTTGTGTGAGGTCACGCCTTGGTGTGTTTCATTGATCAGTGAAACCATAACGGTGATGGCTCGTGGAGGGTTTTCCGTGCAAAGCCACTTCACCCTAGATGATCATCCGCCGCTGGATGTGTTGTTGGTTAGTGGGGGTGTACATACTCAGGCCATCCGTAACCCTGCCCTGCTTTGCGCAATTCGCCGGGCTGGAGAGCCGGCTGGTTGGGTGACGTCGGTCTGCACCGGTGCGTTTCTGTTGGCCAAGGCGGGGTTGCTTTCCAATGAAAAAGTGACAACGCACTGGGAAGATCTTGCTGAGCTACGCGCGGGTTTTCCTGACCTAGACGTTCACAGCGAAGTGCGTTGGGTTGAAGATGGAAACCGACTCACTTCTGCGGGTATTTCTGCGGGTATCGATATGAGTCTGCATTTGGTTGAGCGGTTGCACAGCCGTGAGCTGGCCGAGCGCACCGCCCGGCAGATGGATTATGCCTGGCAGCAATGACGTCTGCGGCTCTGGTTCTCCGAACAATTAACGTGGTGACCCTGCGTGGATACGGATGGCGTTAGCGGTGTTGTCGGCTGTATCCCCAATAAATTACCGCTAGTAACGCGGCTAAGGTTGCCGGCGCGATCAGCGCAGAAAAATGCAGCAGGCGGAATAATAAAGTGCCGATGACTCCGCCACAGATAAAGCCGCTAATCAGCAAGAGAAACAGCAACAGCCGGCGCCCATTGAGAGGAATACCGCGCAAACGGTTGCCGAGCATGATGCCCAAATCAGTGAAGATCCCTGACAAGTGAGTGGTGCGAATGATGGAGCCGCTGTAAGTGGTGACCATGGCGTTTTGCAAGCCGCAGGCCATGGATGCCAGATAGACACCGATATCATTGCCACGTTGCAGAAATAGCATCGCCAAGATGAGTAGGGCCGCTTCAATCAGCAGGGAAAAACCGTAGTGGCGGCCAAGTTTGAGGGCCGTGCTGGTAATGAGTAAGCCGCTGAGGATGGCGCCGGCGAGAAAGCTTATCAGGGTGAAAAGCAGGTGTAATACATTGCTGAGAGCTAATTCGGCCAATGCTAGGCCTAACAGTGATGAGGTGCCTGTCAGGTGAGAAACGGATTGATGGCTAAAGCCCAGTAGCCCTACGGCATTGACACTGCCCGCCAGAAACGCGAGCAAAAAGGCTCCAACTTCGACCCAGGGAGGAAGGCGTGTCAGCAAGAAAACCCCCAATGTTTAACCGCAGTGATGGCGGTATTGTAGCATGGGGGCTGATTCTTTTTTTCGTTCCGATCTAACGAGCCGGACGGGGTTTTACTACGATAGTACGCAACATGATGATTAGGATTGCTGTTGTTCCATCATGTCGGCCTGAAGAATCTCAATCCAGTAACCATCGGGGTCTTTGATAAAAGCGAGACCTTTCATTTTGCCGTCATCCGGACGCTTGACGAAAGTCACATCCATTTTCTCAAAGCGCTCGGCAGCGGCATATACATCGGGAACGGTGATACCGATATGGCCGAAACCCTGGGGCTCAGCATTGCCGTCATGGTAAGAAAAGTCTGGATCCTCTTCGCTGCCCCAATTGTGGGTTAGCTCTAGCATGGCTTCACGACCGAAGGTGAAAGTCAGTCTCTGGGCATCATTTTTGGGTACGTCTCCCGCTTCTTCCTCACTTAGATAGCCAAGAAAATAAAGGCTAAATTTCATTTCAGGGAAATCAAGCTTGCGCACCAGTCGCATGCCCAGCACTCGGGTATAGAAATCCAGACTGCGTTTCGGATCTTTAACGCGCAGCATGGTTTGATTGAATAGGTATTCTTGGGTTACCTCGTCCGGATGCTCGAACAAGCCGTTGGCTTTTTCAAAATGACGGGACATGGTGACTCCTGAATCTTTGTAATGGGATATCAAGGCTATTGGGGTGATAAGAAGAGAATGCAAGCCTTGCAGGTGAGTTTGAAATTTGAAGTTGAAAAGGCGCGAGATTGTGTGTTGAATTTTGCGCGGTAGTGGCTGTGAAAGGCGCCTGGCGCTGCGGCGCGGGGAAAGCGGTTTCGATTACCGCTTTTACCCCGGTCGCGCTTTTCAATTTTTAACTTGCTCCTCAGGCCGGGGTTTTTTCCACGGTCTTAAGGACTTTTTGCAGGCTGGCGACGGTGCCGCCGATATCGCTGAGGCCCTGGGGGAGCAGCATGGTGGTGGATTCCTTGGCAACTTTTTCGAAGGCGGTCACGTATTGCTCTGCAATGCGCAGGCTAACGGCTTCCTGGCCGCCGTCTTCCTTCACGGCTGCGGCAACCTGGCGCAGACCTTCGCCGGTGGCGGTGGCAATCAGTTCAATTTGCTGAGCGCGCCCTTCCGCTTCATTGATCTGTTTCATTTTTTCACCTTCAGAGATATTGATCATCTCCTGTTTCTCACCCTCAGAGCGGTTAATCGCTGCCTGGCGGTCACCCTCGGAACGGTTAATCGCTGCTTGGCGTTCACCTTCGGATTCAGCAACCACGGCGCGACGTTCACGTTCGGCACGAACCTGTTTCTCCATGGCATCTTTGATGGAGACGGGAAGGTTAATATCGGCTACTTCGTAACGTAGGACTTTTACACCCCAGGGCTGTGCGGCTTCGTCCACAGCTCTAACTACTTCCATGTTAATTTCGCCGCGCTCTTCGAAGGTTTTGTCTAGATCGATTTTACCGATAACGGAGCGCAGAGTAGTTTGAGCCAGCTGCTGGGCAGCCATGACATAGTCGTCTACACCGTAACTGGCAGCTTTGGGGTCGACCACTTGTAGATACATCACGCCGTCGATAGAAACTTCGATATTATCTTTGGTAATACAGCTTTGGCGCGGTACGTCGCGAACAATTTCTTTCTGAGAATGTTTGTAGGCGACACGATCAATAAAAGGCATCAAAAAGTGTAGGCCAGCATCCATGGATGACTGGTATTTTCCCAGCCGTTCAACCACATAAATTTCTCGCTGGGGAACGATGCGAATTACCATAAACAGTAAAACGACAACGCCGAGGGCGAGCAGTCCGGAAATAATCAAACCAGCCATGGGTACAGTTCCTTATTGTGTCGAAAGTCAAAGTAGCGATAAAAACGAAAAGTGGGATGTTCGACTGTCACGGAGTCAGTTTTTTTGAGTGTCTTGTGGGGATATCACGGGCCAAGGTTCCACGGTGAGCCAAAGCCCTTCGTGTTGGGTGATGCGCACTATATCCCCTGGATTAAGGGGGTGGCTGCATTGTGCCTGCCAGCGGGCACCGCGATAGTTTACGGTACCCGTGCCTTTGGCAAAGGCTTCAGCCACGGTGGCTCTGTGGCCGATCAAGCCAGCGCTGTCTTCTTCGCCTTCTCGTTGCTGTTCGCGGCCCATCAGTTTGTCGTTAAGAACGCGTCGCACAAAGACCAGTGATAACAGGCTGGTGATCGCGAAAACGGTGAGCTCCCAGGTGGTGTCGTCGAGCAGGCCAATAAATTTAAGGCTGCCCACCAACAAAGCGGCAATGCCGAAGAAAATCACAACCAGACCGGAAATGGCAAATTCGGCAATCACCAACGCGAGTCCTGCGATGATCCAGTAACTGTACTCCGGAAGATCCATGCCTGTGCCCCTTTGTATTATTCTGATGCACAAAGATAGCATGTTGATGGCAGGTACGTCGGTAGGAAAAGACTGAAAATGATATAGCGACAAGCTACGAGCTAGAACGCGGCCCTAAATCTATGGTTTTGTGCGGTTCACGGTAAAAGCGCGGGCGCAAGTGGATCGACCTGGAAAGCTTACCCCGCGTTGTAGCTCAGTGGCTCGACGCCAATTTTAGTGCTGGTGCCCACCAGCGCCATGGGCATGCTTATGGGCTATTTCCTCGTCGGTGGCATCACGAATATCTGTGATGTCGACAACGAAACGCAGAGCCTTACCCGCCAAGGGGTGATTGGCGTCCACGTCGACAGTTTTTAGGCCCACCTTCAGGATGGTGAGCATACGTGGGCCTTCGTCGGTGGAGACGGTGACGACTTTGCCTGGCTCAAGCTTACCAGCGTGTTTCAGGTACTTGCGGGAGATGCGTTGGAACAGCGTGTTGTCGTACTCACCATAGCCGTCTTCAGGGCTGATGGTCACATCCACGTTGTCGCCGGTCGCTCTTCCTTCCAGCGCTGATTCCAAGCCCTTGATGATATTGTTGTAACCATGCAGGTAGGCCATAGGCTCGCCGTTGTCTCGGGAATTTTCAATTTCGCTACCATCGTCGGCGTTGAAGAGGCGGTAGTGCAAGGTGGCGACCTTGTCATTTTGGATAGTCATGCAAGCTTCTCTTGGGGGAAAAAATGTGAGGAGCCGTTGGACGGCCCAGTGCACAGGCATTGTGCCGCCACAGCGGGGTACAGGCAATCTGCCCTCTTGCTTGCACAATAGTTTTCCGACCAGTGAGGGGCGGGTCTACAGTCTGTGCAGAAGGATTCGGGAGGCGAGGGTGGCCGGTGCTGTTTGTTTAGATGGGGAGCGTTAGCGTTGGTAGGAGACCGTTAGCAGGCGAGCCCTTTTCCACTCGACTGCACGTTGTCTCCTACACTGCACGGATAGAGGGAAATGAAGTCTATTACAGCGTGTCATTGTGTTTGCCTGGGAGCATGCGCTGTAGGGTCGTATCTCTGTTGATGAAATGGTGCCACAGTGCCCCTGCGATATGAATGACAACTAGCGTTAGCAGAATGGTCCACAGCACGTCTTTGTGAATGAACGCGATTTGCTTGGCTAGATCCATATTCACCGTTACCAGTTGAGGTACAGTGAGAGCGCCAAAAATTTCGATGCTCTTGCCAGCAAGCTGACGCATGGCAAAGCCGCTGAGGGGCATGGCCAAGATGACTATGTATAGCAGCCCATGCACAAGGCTGGATAATTGACGCTGCCAAACAGCACCAATCGGCGTCGGCCTAGGGTAAAGGGCGCGGCCATAAAGCCGAATGAGCATAACGACTAGGGCGGTTAGCCCTAAGGAAAAGTGTAGCATTTTCCACCATTCGCGCATGGGGTCACTTTTCTCGTAGAACTCATGAAGCTCTACGGCACCCCAGACCATCACCAGTAGCAAAACCACTAGCCAGTGAAGCCCTTTATGTAATGGGTGCCAGTTCGTCGGTTTAGTTGCCATAGTGCCCCCCTTTTTGTTAACCGAAGTTTACTAGTAGAAGGTTAACCAATGCTTAAGACTGTTTTACTGATCTTTGTCAGTGTCAGGGTGCAAGCCGAGAGACTTGCGGTCCTCCCCTTGTCGGATGCGGTGAAGCAATTGCAGGGAGTGTCTGTACCAATTGCGCCGACCGCGTGGGCCCCATTTGAAGCGCTTGTATGTCCATTGGTATTGGCCCGGATTGCGGTCAATACAACGCTGCAGGCCAGCGTTCATGGTGGTGAGGATTTCCATGGTATCGCTAGCCTGTTCGATTTCCGGGGCCTCCTCGAAATGGAGCTGGATATCTTTCACCCCACCCTCGCCACGGATGCACGAAACGATAAATACATGGGGCCGATAGCGTTGTACCAGTTTATCGATCAGGGCAGGGGTGGGCACCTCATAGCCAAAAAAAGGAACCACCGGATTGCTGCGGTTTCCCGGGTTATGGTCGGAGAGAATGCCTAAGGTGCCGCCAGCTTTCATGGCCGCCAGCGCTTTTTTGACCCCCTGACTATTGGTGGGAATGAGGACGGAGCCGGTGCGCTCCCGGGCCGCTTTGACCATGGCATCCATTAAGGTGGCCGGGTGGGGTTGGTACATGATTAAGGTCTTTTCGCGGTTTCCCTTATCGCCTAAATATAGATTGCTGATTTCCCAGCTCCCCTGGTGCAAGGACAACATGAGTACGGGGCGCTCGCTAGCGCAAGCATCGAGAAAGGCTTGTTCGCCGTGGATCTGGGTAACTCGGGCAAGGGTCTCTTGGACCGGGCGGTGCCAGACATGGCTGAATTCGGTGAGGGTGCGCCCCAGTTCCGCCATGCTACGGCGACCGATGCGTTTGGCTTCGGCCAAGGACATGCTTGGGTGGGTCGCAAGCAAGTTAATTAGCACCACTCGATAGGCGCTGGCGTAGCGTAGCGGCGCCAGGGTAATCAGGGTGGCTACAAATGCGCCGAAAGCGGTGGCCAAGGGTAATGGTAACCAAGCCAGTAGACGAACCACCAGCCACAGGCGGCGGCCTTGATATTGTTTATTCATGTGTTAGTTCAATGGTCAGGGTTTCGCCGTGTTGCGGAACCTGAAAATGTACGTGTTCGATGTGTTGCTCTGAGAGTGCTTTGGCCAAGGCTTTCGGCGGTGCATCCATGGGTTCATCCGTCAGCACGAAGGTGCCCCAATGCATGGCGAGAGACTGACGAGCTTGGATATCTTGATGAATTTTTACCGCCTCCGCGGGATTAATGTGCACAGGGGACATAAACCAGCGCGGCTCATAGGCTCCAATGGGCAATAATGCCAGATCTACCGGTCCGAATACCTTAGCAATTTCGTTAAATAATGGTGCATAACCGGTGTCTCCCGCAAAATAGAGGCTGAAATCCGGGAAATTTAGGCGCCAGCTGCACCACAGTGTTTGGTTGTGGTCGTTAGGGCCGCGCCCGCTGAAGTGCTGGGCGGGCAGGCAGAAAGCCTCGACCTGGCCGTGATAGTCACTTTGCCACCAGCCTAGCTCGATGATTCTTTCTACCCCCAGTTTGCGCAGCCAGGGAGCAATACCTTCGGGCACGAACCAAAGAATATCGCGGCCGAAACGTTTCTGTAATTGTTTTACTGAGGCTTTATCTAGGTGGTCATAGTGGTTGTGCGATATCAATACCGCATTGATGTCGGGCAGCTGATCCACGGTCAGTGCCGGCGGTACCGCCCGTTTCGGCCCCGCAAAGCTAAAGGGTGAGCAGCGGTCGGAGAACACCGGGTCGGTGAGCAGGTTCCAGCCATGGTGCTGGAACAGGTAAGTAGCGTGACCGATCCAGGTAATCTGAGGCCGATGGCCTGGCTTGTGCAATTGCTCCGGGTCGGGTCTGTGTAATGGGAAGGACTGGTGCGCCGGGAAGCGCCCTCGGGAGTCCCATTGCCAGCGCAAAAAAGCACCGAGGCCGTGGTGTGGGGTGGCAAAGCGGTTGCGAAACGGTTTCCCGCTGCGGGGGCTGGTGGACTCTTCCGCCGCCAGGATGGCTAGTCTGTCACGATCAATCATGCCGGTTTCTGCAGCCCCGCCACGGCGCCTTCAATGGCGTCTAGATCAGGAATCACCGCTAGGTCGCCACCGACCTGAATGTACATGGTTTCAGCAGGTCCGGTATCCATCGGTTCTTCCACCGGGTCATCTTTGCTCACTTTCAGTAGACGAGGAATCCCTTGCACTATCATGGCATAAAAGGGTACTTGGCTAGTCACCGTATTCAGCACTGCTATACGAGCATCCTGACCAATGGTGACCTGGCCTGACTCGTTGAGTTTTTCGAATGACAGCAGCGGGATTTGCTGGTCGCGCCAACTTAGCCAACCCAGCAGCCACTCCGGTCCATGGCCAGGACGATCTGGTTGGCGCAGTGGAATCACCTCAGCCACCACAATATTGGGCACCAGCCAAGGGCGCCCCTGCATAGGGATCAGCAGACTGGAAATATCGGAGGGCAACTGCGCCATAGTGCTGTTCCTTCTTTTGTCATCGTGTCTCTCGTCGCGGGCTGCGGGGCCGAGCACGAGCCGTTACGGTTGTTAATACTCTGGATGCATTGGGAATGGGTTTTGTGTCAGTTCCCTTCTTACTCGTTCCACCAGTTGTAGTGCAAGTTGTTCTGGTGAGCCGCTAAAGCTCACGCAGCCGGTTTCGCGTACCGAATCCGGTTGGCTGCTGACCGCGCAGGTTTCTGCGCTTTGTGCCCATACCGGGCAGCCAGTGGCTGCCAGACGCGGGGCGGCGATAGCACCGTCGTTGCCCATTCCGGAAAATAGAATGGCCCCGCATGCGCGAGCAAAGCCTTCGCCCCCATACTGGATCACCTGGTCGATGGACGGCGCATAGGGGCCTTCCCAGGGTGCACCGGTTGACTGGATACGGCCGTCGTGACGAAAGCGTACTGCATATTTCACCGGCACAATGGCCAGCTCTCCGTGGCGCAGGGCTTCACCATCAACCCCGATCTTGCAATGAATCGAGTTGTCTCGGCCCAGCACCCCGCACAGGGTATCTAGAAAGCGCCCGTCAATGTGTTGTGCCAGAACAAAGGCCACTGGCAGATTGGCCGGCAGGCAGTCAAGAAACCGTTTCACCGCGGCCGGTCCGCCCAAGCTGGCGCCCAGTACCCACACTTGCCGGGGCCGGTCGCCGGGGCGAATGGCATGAAACTCCCGAGGCTGGGGAATGCGTACTTGGGGCGGGCGCGCGGGAATTACCTCAAGCCGCTCTTCTGCTGCCGGTTTGCCGATAAAACTCACCAGTTTGGTGACTAGGCGCCGTTCCCATTTGGGATAGAGGACGTCGGTGCGAGCCGGTGCCTGGCCGTCACAAAACAGGATCGGCACTTCAGCTCGCTCCAGCAGGTCATCAAGAAACTGCTGCCAGCGATCTTCACTGGACAGATCAACGACCAGCAGATCCAGCGCGTCAGTTTCCAGCCAGCGATCCTCCAAGGTTTCGGGTTCGGTGCTGACTACGACCTGATAACCCTGGCTTTTCACTGCGCTGGAGAGCAGGTGCCCTTGCAATGTGCTGTCGGCAATAACGCCAACACGCCCGGGCGCGGTCATCCGTTATCCACTTCCTGCAGTTCACCAAGCAGCTCGCGAATGGTGGAAAGCAGTTCGCTCTCTTGGAACGGTTTGCCGATGTAGCAGTTAACGCCAATATCGAAGGCCCGTTCGCGGTGCTTCTCGCCGGTACGGGAGGTGATCATGATGATTGGCACATTTTGTAAGCGGCTGTCGTGCCGCACATGGCTGGCCACTTCGAAACCGTCCATGCGGGGCATTTCGATATCCAGCAGCATTACATCCGGGCGAATATCTTCCAGCTTGGCAATGGCATCCATGCCGTCCTTGGCGGTGACCACTTCGTAGCCATTACGTTCCAGCAAGCGGGTGGTCACTTTGCGCACGGTAACCGAGTCATCAGTGACCATGACCAGCGGAGTTTCGCGTTGGGGTAGGGCTTCTTCTTCGGGTTCTTGAGGCAGGGCCGGAACCGCCTCATCCGAGATAAGGGCAGTGGTTTGCACATGAGCGGCACGAATCAGGGAATGGATATCAAGAATGATGACTACGGAACCATCCCCGAGGATGGTGGCGCCGCTGATGCCGGCTATGGTCGCTAGCTGCGGGCCTACGGCTTTGACCACCACTTCCCGGGAACCAACTAGTTCATCTACCACAATAGCCACGGTATGTTCGGTACTGCGAATTAGCAGTACCGGCATGGGGGTGGTTTGATTCTCCAAATGCGGTACACGGTTGCCGTGAACAAAGTGCCCCAGATACTGTAACTGGTAATCTTGGCCCACATAGGTATAGACCGGGTTCTCTTCTTCGAAGTAGTGCTGTAATTCGAAGGGGCTGATTCGCACGATGCCTTCGATCTGATTCAACGGGATTGCGTAGGAATCGTCGGCGGCTTTTACCATCAAGGCGCGGTTCATGGCCAAGGTGAACGGCAGCCGAATGATGAAGCGTGTACCTTGCCCTTTATGGGAGTCGATGGCGACTGAACCCCCCATTTGCTTGATTTCGCTGGCCACCACGTCCATGCCTACTCCGCGGCCTGAGATCTGAGTTACTGCGGCGGCAGTAGAGAAACCGGCGTGGAAGATGAATTGTTGGATTTCCTGTTCGCAGAGTTGGGCGTCTTCGGCGATTAGGCCTTGTTCTATTGCTTTCTCGCGCACCGCATCGGTGTCGATACCCTTGCCATCATCGGAGAGGGTGATGACAACCTCTCCTCCTTCGCGGCCCAGTTCGAGGTTTATATGTCCAGTAGGGTTCTTGCCTGCGGCATTGCGAGCATCACCGGTTTCGATGCCATGATCCACGGCATTACGGAGCATATGCTCTAGTGGGGCGACCACGCGCTCCATCAGGGAGCGATCCAGTTCCCCTTCCGGATTGATCACATCGAAGTCTACCCGCTTATCCACTTCACCGGAGATTTGGCGAACAATACGGCGCAGCCGTGGCACCAAACGGCTGAATGGCACCATGCGGGTGCGCATCAGCTTTTCCTGCAGCTCGGTATTAATGCGCGCTTGCTGTAGTAGCAAGGTTTCCGTGTCTTTATTACGGTCCAGCAGGGTGTTCTTCAGGTCTAGCAAGTCAGAGGCGGACTCGGAGAGCTGCTTGGCAATCTGGTGCAGTTCGGAGTACTGGTCCATTTCCAGCGGATCGAAGTCCTCGTCGTGTTCGCCGAGATCCACGCCCTTCTGATAGTTGGACATGATGTGCGCTTCTGTTTCCGAGTCCAATCGGCGTAATTGTTCGTAGAGGCGCTGTACGGTGTTGCCCATCTCTTCTACGTTGAAGGCAAACTCAGTGATGCCCTGCTCGACCCGGCCACGGTTGATAGAGGTTTCCCCGGCTAGGTTTACCAATGCTTCAAGAACATCGGCGCCGACTCGAACCATTTCCTGTGGTTGCGCTTGAGCCTGTCGCTGACGGCGGGCGTCTTTTTGCGGTTGCTGGGGGGCCGGCTGAGGAGGGGCGGTTAGTAAGGTATTAAGCTGATCGGTGGTGTTTGCCCCCTGGGCGGCGGGCGTATTGGCTCGTGCCGCCGCCGCGACGGACTCCATGCCCCGGTTGATTTGATCATGCCAGCGGAGCATGGGCTGGAAATCGCTTGGTGCCGGGGTTTGACGACGACGCTCCAGCGCCAGTAAATAGTTTTCAAAATTGTGGCTGATATCACCCAGTTGCTTGAGCCCGGCCAGCCGTGCACCGCCTTTAAGGGTATGTAGCGCCCGTTTTAAGTCGTCGGTGAAGTCTGTGCTTTGCGGATTATCCCTCCAGGAGGTTAGGCAGGCATTAATGATTTCCGATAATTCTTCGGACTCCTCCAGGAAAATATTCAGAATCTCAGGGTCGCTGTCCGCTTGCCATGCATCATCAGCCGCCGGGGTTGATGATGCGGATTCATGGCTGGTCGCGGGAGGGTTTTGCTCAACCACGTCGGCAGAGGGGGGGCTGGGGTGTACCGTTTGTATGGCTGATAATGCGGGCAAGGCAAAGGTTACGGGGTTAGCCATATAGTCGTGGATAGCGGCGATCAGTACCCCGCCATTTGGCAGCGGTTGGTTGGTTCTCAGTGCCTCCACCATCTCAGCCAGTTGGTCATGACAGCGGTGAAGCAAATCAAATAAGCTGGGTTCGATAGCCAGTTGGCTTTGGGCCAGTCCTTCGTACAGGGTTTCCAGTTCATGGCCTAGGTCTCCCAGCTCCGGGACTTCGGCCATGCGAGCCCCCCCTTTGAGGGTGTGCAGATCCCGTTGTAGGGATTGCAGTTCAATCAGGTTGTCCTGTTGACTGATCCACAATTCCAGACTGTTGCCGGCAGACTCAAGAATTTCATCCGCTTCTTCCAGAAAAATTTCCACCAACTCTGGGTCGCGCTTCGGTTGAGGGGGCACATCAATGGACGCGGGTGCGTCCTCAATCGTAATGGGGGCGCCAGTGGTGTTGGGTTGTGGGGTGGCCAAGCTGTTTTTTTGCTCGCTATGTTCAGCATGATCGGCAGGGGGAGTGTTGGCCTGCAGATTTTCGATCATCATTGCCAGGCTGTCGTGGCATTGGTGCAGTAGGTGGAACAGCGCCGCGTGGGATTCCAGTTGCCCCGCGTTATAGCTTTCGTAAAGGTTTTCCAGTTCGTGGGCCAGGTCTTCCACCGGAGCGACACCGGCCATGCGCGCGCCGCCTTTCAGGGTGTGCAGGTCACGCTGCAGGCTGCTGATGTTGCTGTTGTCGCCGGCCTCCCACTGGTCGAGGCTGTGGCTGGCGGACTCGAGGATTTCCTCGGCCTCTTCCAGGAACAGCGCCATTAGCTCCGGGTCCATGTGGGCTTCGTAGCGGTGACTATCCGTGGTGTGTTCAGCCCGTTGGGTCACTACAACTGTGCTGCCCAGTGTAATGTCGCTGCTGCTGTCGGCCAGGCTGCCGTTAGGGTCGTCGCCTCCCGTCAGCTTACGCAGGGCCTCTACTAATTCTTGTTTCGCGTGGACGGTCTGGCCGGCGGCCAGGCAGTCCATCATATTCATCAGCGCTTCTTGGCCTTCACTAGCTAAGGTGAATAGACGCTCGCTGTAAGCCAGATGAGCGCTCTGCACCGCGCTGTAACAGCCCGTCAGCGCTGCTGCCAGATCGTGGATTTCGTTGAGGTCGGAGGTGGCAGCACTGTTGGCAAGCCGTTCCAATGCATCGCGCAGGTGCACCAGTTCATCGGTGTGCTCGGGGTGCTGTGCCCACTGGCTTAGTAGTGGCTCCGAATCTACGATCAGATCCATGCCTTCGGATAGGAAAATAGAAAGAATGTGCGGGTCTGGATCGTTGCTGCTGCTATCTTGCAGTTGATCGCGTTGCTGATTCAGGGAGTGGACCAATTCGTCGGCGCCAGGTAGATGACCTGGGGGGCGCGAGGTGATTTTATCCAGGCTGGCGAGAATCAAGTCATGGGTTTTAGCCAGTAGAGTTATCTGCTGCTGGTTGGCCCGGCGGTTGCTGCTAATCAGATCCCGTGTCAGTTTTTCTGCTGGCTCGGCTACTTCGGCTACTGCTTCGATTTCGGCCATCCGCGCGCTGCCCATAAGAGTATGTAGGGCACGGTGGACACCGTCATCCACCGGGTGCTCGGACAGGTCGGTGTCGTTGTTGGCCAGCCATTGAGCAATTAGTGCCAGGCTGCGACGGGCTTCGCTGGAAAAGATTTCCAGCAACATGGGGTCTGGGCCACTTTCGTTGCTGTCCTCTTCAAAGGGGGCGCAGCTCATGTCCGGGATGTCGGATAGGCTTTCTATGGATGCATTGCTGGTATCGCTATCAGCGTCGTCAGCGGGTTCCTGTTCTGGTAAATCCAGGCTGATGCCTTCGTCGATTCCAGTGGGATCGTTGTCCGCTGGAAGCAGGTATACATCATCCCTGCTGCTCTCTGTCTCCCAAGGATTGAGGGCGTCTTCGCTGGCAGCAGCTTCAAAGGCGGCCAGGTCCTCAGTGGACAGGTCATTGTCGGCAGGCTCGCAATTAGCGCTGTCGCTTAGTGCTGGTTCGGTTAGTTCTAGGTTCTCGTTTTCGCTGGCGTTGTCTAGAGTGATGTATTCAGCGTCCGCAGGGCTGTCAAGAGTGGCATCGGCGGTGGTGTCCATGACGATGTCGTCGAGAATTCCTGCGTTGTCATTGCTGTGGGTGGTGTTGCTAGCCGCACCGGCCAAGGTGGGGACCTGCCTGATCTGGCTACCATTGGCTAGGGTGTCGGCGGCGTCGATTAAAGGCTGTACGTCGAATGGGTCGGTTTGGCGCAGCGTAAAAGCATCGACCAATGCAGGTACTCGGTTACGGACTTCCTGCACCAGGGCAATCAGCACGGCGCTGGGCTCAATGGTTCGGTCGATAACCCGGTTGAGCATATTTTCCACGGACCAGCCCAGTTCGCCCACGGTGCTGGCGCCGACCATGCGGCCAGATCCTTTCAGCGTGTGGAAGGCGCGGCGGAATTCTACCAAGGATTCTTCATCGCTGGTGTTGGCGACCCAGCGAGGGAAGTACTGGTCTAGTGCGTCCAGCACCTCGCCTACTTCTTCCTGAAAGATCTCAATGATTTCGTCATCAATCAGATCATCGTCTTGCGCCTGAGTTTCGGTAGCCGCTGTAGCGGGTGTTTGCGGTTCCTCTTCTGGTTCAGCCGGTAAGGTGATTTCCTGGGGGGAATTGATCCGCGCCTCATCGTTGCTGCTATTGTTATCTTGCGGTTCGGCTTTATCAGTAAAACCGGACCAGGCGTCCATATCATGTTCCAGGGCGCTGCTACCCATGTCCGAAGTGGCTAGTTCAATGGATTTAACATCACTATCGACAAAGTTTTGTTCTTCTAGCAGTGGATAGCCCAGAATTTCCACACTGGAACGGGCCAGCTGGAGGATATCGTCGGTGGTTTCCGGGTCGTCACTCAGACGCTCTAGGTAATATTCTACTGAGGTAATGGCGTCAGCTAGGGTGTCCATGCTGCGCCAGTCAGGCTTGGGCTTATCTACGGCGAGTAGCTTTTCTTCGATGAATTGCACGCACTGCTGCAAAATCAGCGCGGGTTTGCCCAGCTGAATCACCTCCAGACCGCCGCGCACGGCATTCAGGCGTGCTGGTACCTCTTGCAGGGGCTCGGGGTTCCATTGTGAGGCGATGAATTCCACGATGCCGTCTTTGGCTTCTTCCAGTCCAGCGCGGCATTCGCGAAGTACAGCATCCATCGCTTGGCCTACATGGCTAGGCATATCGTCGCCTTGGCGATTGTGGCTGGCGTTACGGCGGTCGCCGCCGATACCCGCCAAGGTTGCTTCTACATAGAGCAGCGCGCCGGCGATATCCATCAGGGTTTCACGTTCGGCAGGTGCTTTGCCGGCCACGATACCTTCCATAGCGTGCAGTTGTTCTTCCACCAGCGCCCGAGGTTGGCCAAGGCCCAGTACGGCCACGGTGTCGGCCACCTGTTTCAGGGTAAGGGTAAGGGGCTGCAGCTTGCTGGTGTCGGAGTCGCCGCTGTGAACAAAATGCTCCAGGGTGTCTTTGACGGTAGTGAGTTCTTCGGAAAGCGCCTGCACCACGGAGCTCATGGCCTGGGCGTCCGGGCCGGTCATCCGCTGGCGCTCTGTGTTGACTAGGTCATCGGAGGGCAGTGCCTCGTCCAGCCGAAAACGGGCCTGGACATCACGGATGCGGGGGCTGTCCACGTCGGCTTTGGCCACGTAGTAAAGAAGGTTCTTGATCAGATCGGTGGGGGCGGGGCGGTTGAGGCTGGCGGCGCCGTCCACAGCCAGCTCCCGCAGATTGCGATCGACGTGGCCGAGCATGAGTTTCACCGAAGAGCCAAGGATAATGGCGTCTTCTGAAAGCCCTTCTACCAGTGCATTACTAATCGACCATAGCGGTGCACGAGGCGCGTCGCCGGTGACTTGCTCCAGCTTGGTGAAAACCTTGGCCATGTAGCCCAGGTTCTTGCCTATATTATCGTTACGCAGAATGCCGAGCAGGGCGGTTTGGAACATCTGGCGGATCTTTTTCGCCAGCTGGGTAAAGTGGGGATCGTTGAGCTTGTCGTCACGAATCTGGCCTTGGCCGGTTGCTTCGCTGAGGTCCGGCTTGAATAGGGCGGTTTCCGACAATAGCGATTCACCGCGCGCTGCGCGCAGATCATTGAGCAGCGGCAGCAGGACCACCGGCAGGTCACGGCGGTTGCTGGCGACTCGGTCTAGGTACGGGGGCAGCTGCAGGATCGCCCGCATCAGGGTTTCCTGACTGTCAGCCACATTGCTCACGCTGCCGTTGAGCAGGGCTTGGGCTAGTTTCTCCATTTCCTCGGCGAACAGTGCCGCACCGTAGAACTCAACCATCTGCAAGGTGCCGTACACCTGATGCAGGTGGGTCTGACAGAAGCGCATACGAGTGGTGTCGTTCGGATTGTTCTCGAACGATTCCAATGTCTGCTGCGCTTGGTTCAGGGTTTCCTGGATTTCCCCGCGAACCCAGTCCAGAGCCAGATAATCGTGACGGTCACTCATGACGTCTCCTGTCATATATAAACCCGCCTTTTGGGTGGGACGGCTTTTTTAATGCGCAACATGCAGCATCCTCGTGTTGATGATTGCTGCTTAGTGCTACCCCAAGTTTTTTTCTTTTATGCGTGCCGCGTGTTGTTTTATTTCTTTCTGTGTTTGTTATTTACAGCGCCGAAATGCCAGTGTATCGGCAAAATGGACCCGCTCCAGGTCCGGGTGTTGCCAGTCGGTAACTTCACCGGGGCCAAGTATCAGAATGCCTCCCAGTGCGAGCCGTTCTGCCAGTCGGTTCAGGATCTGGCGCTTACGCCAACGGCGAAAATAAATCAGCATGTTCTGACAAAAAATTAGGTCCATGTTGTTTATTGGCGCAGTGCTAAGATCCAGCACGTTCAGTCGAGCAAAACAAATGCGTTCGCGCAGGTCGCGGGTGATTTCTACTGTTTGCCCGTTGTTGCTAGGCGTGAAATATTTCTGCCGTATCAACGGGTCAACCTGCAGCACTCGGCGCGCTGCATATTCGCCTTTGCGGGCTTTTGCTAAGGTGGGCAGGCTGATATCCGTGGCGGTGATACCGTAAAACAGTTTTTGTTCGCTAGTGGAAAATTGTTCGTTAATTATAATGGCGAGGGAGTAAGCCTCCTCGCCGGTGGAGCAGCCCACGCTCCACACGTCTAGGCTGGCCCCACCCGGTTGCTCGGCCATGAAGCGTTGGCTAAATTCTTCCACCAGTGCGTAAGAGCCTGGATGCCGAAAGAAGCTGGTTTCCTGGACGGTTAAGCGGTCCACCAGTACCGACCACTCCATGACCCGTGACTGGGTCGAGCCCATAACTAAGTGTTCGTAATAAGTCTCGTAGTCTTCAATGCCCAGCTCGCGCATGCGCATGTTTAAGCTGGTTTCGAGGAAGGTCTTGCGCTCGTTAGACAGCGTCATGCCGGTGCGGTCTTCCAGCAGCGTTTGCCACAGCTGGAATTGCTCCGCATTCATAGTGGGCATGCGTTTGATCGACCAGCGATCTGTCATTGCAGCACCCATGGCATTGCTCCTGAGCCCGGCTTAAGCCGGATCAGGAGTGCTCCGGTAGGCGGAAGCCGGCAACGGAATTACGCATGTCTTGGGCCATTTCAGCCAAGTTACCAATGGAACGAGCCGTGGCAGTAGTACCGGCAGAGGTCTGTGAGGTGATTTCCTGAATCACGTTCATGGTGTTGGAGATATGTCCCGCAGAGGCCGCTTGCTGACGCGCCGCGTTGGAAATGTTCTGGATCAGGTCTGCCAAGGTTTTGGATACGCTTTCAATTTCTTCCAGTGCCACGCCCGCATCCTGTGCCAAGCGCGCGCCTTTTACGACCTCGGCAGTGGTAGCTTCCATGGAAATAACGGCTTCGTTGGTATCGGTCTGAATAGTTTTTACCAAGGTTTCAATTTGTTTGGTGGCGGCGGCGGAGCGTTCTGCGAGGCGCTGTACCTCATCCGCAACGACTGCAAAGCCTCGGCCGGCTTCGCCGGCCATGGATGCCTGAATGGCGGCGTTCAAGGCGAGAATGTTGGTCTGGTCGGCAATGTCGTTAATCAGGGATACGATGTCACCAATTTCCTGGGAGGACTCACCCAAACGCTTGATCCGTTTGGAGGTTTCCTGGATCTGTTCGCGAATGGTGTCCATGCCGTGGATGGTGGCCTGTACGACTTCGGCGCCCTTGTTGGCGATGGCTACTGCCCGCTCTGCTACCGCGGCTGATTCGGCGGCGTTGGCGGATACCTGGTCAATGGACACTGCCATTTCGTTCACCGCAGCGGAGGCGCCGGCAATTTCCTGGGCTTGGTGCTCGGAGGCTTCGGCCAGGTGCATCGCCGTGGACTGAGTTTCTTGGGCTGCGGAAGCGACCTGTACCGCCGAGTTGTTGATCGTTTGTACCAGATTACGCAGTTGGTCAATGGAATAGTTGATGGAGTCAGCAATGGCACCGGTAAAATCCTCGGTGACAGTGGCCTGTACGGTTAGGTCACCGTCTGCTAGGTCGCCCAGTTCGTCGAGCAGACGTAGAATTGCCGCTTGGTTACGCTGGTTTTCACTTTCCAGTTCGTCTTTCAGCTTTGCCGCTTGGCGGTTCCGCTGGGCCATGATGATAAAGAAGAACAGCACCGCGAGACCCGCGGACACGCCACCTAGCCATACGGATGGAAACAGCCCGCTAGTGGTGTTTTCAAACTGGTTGTTCAGGTTGGTGGATTCTTCCAACAGGTCCTGAGAACGGCGGAAGATGGTGTCAGCTGCGTTACGTACCTGGAACAACTCGGGGGCCGTTTCTAGAATTTCATCCACGGACTGGTTAACGAATTCATCGAACAAGTCAGCAATTTCAGCCAGATAATCCAGGGCATCGGGGTCGTTTACCTGGTCAATGCCCATGGCCGCGTCACCCTCAATCATGCCGTTCATGATACGACCAAACAGGCTGGCATCACGGCCGAAGGAATCTGCAGCGATTACCGCGCCGTCGCCGCCTTCTAGCACTTTGGCGATGGACCTAACGATGCGTTCAGCCAGCCAGGACTGGCGCTGTGCAAAAGCAATTTGTTCTGGGGCGGCATCGGTGGTCACTAGAATTTCCACCACGCCTTCGTATTCGGCCTGTAGGGAAGGGATGGTCTGGGCCAGCGTATCTGCCACTTCGTGCAGGTCCAGTACTGTGTCCTCCCCTTTCAGAATCACGTCGGCGTTGGCGTTCACTTCATCCCATAGGGTTTGCAGACGGGCCATGGCTTCAGGGTCGCTAACCTGTTCGTCTTTTACGGCGTTCCAGGCTGACTGGAAGCCCTTCTGCGATTTATCCAGCAATTCAAAGGCGTCGGCGTTGCCGGCGGCCGCTTCCAGGGCGTTTTTGGCAATTTGCTGGGAGATCACCCGCATCTCGGAAGCGCGGGTGATGTTTTCCTGGGCCTTGTTTGCCGTAGTGGCGGACAGCAGAAAGTTAGCCAGTGCTAGTACGATAAAGATGGCTAGGCCTACATAAAGGGCAATATTCAGCGTGTTGCCCTCGCCTGCGCCCCCCCGCAGTTTTTCGAACAATGCTCCTGAATTGAACTTCATAATCTGGCTCCTGGCCTAGCGTACACTCTTCTTATGATCCCCGAGTTGCTTTATACGATTAGCCAGTATGGGCTACCTGCATAAAACGTGGATCCTCTGCCAGCCGAGTCAGGCTGAACACGGACCAATACTCCCCTTCCCGCCGGTAGGCCCCGCGCACGAAATTCGTGACGGCGGGATCGCTGACCGGGAGTGATTCCACAAATTCATCAATGGGGAAGTGCTGCATCCCCAATACCTCATCCACGGCCATGCCGGTGTAGAGGTCGTTCTGGTCCAGCACCAGCAAGCGACGGCGCCGTTCTTGAACCGGTGAACTTTTTTCCAGAAAGCCGCAGAGGTCCATCACGGTCATCAGGCGGCCTCGAACGTTAGCGACTCCTTTCATCCAGCTTCGTGCGCCGGGAACCCGGGTGTAAGCTGGCACGGAAAGGATTTCGGAAACCTCATCCAGTGGCGCCACGAATTTCTTGCCATCAAGCACAAAGCCCACACCACTCCAGTAGCTAACCGCGTCCTGCTGCATGGGCAGATCGTTGGCCTGCTCCCGACAGCGCTGGTTGTATTCAGCCAGTTTGATGTATGCGGAGGAGGCATTGTTGCTCATGAGGAGCTCCTTCAGGCGTCGTCCAGCATGCGGTTGACCGTTTGTAGGAGCACGTCTTCGTCCACCGGCTTGGTCAGGTAATCCCGAGCGCCTTGGCGTTTCCCCCAGACACGGTCCGTTTCCTGATCTTTGGTGGTGACGATAACAATGGGGATATGGGCAGTATCGGCGCCTTTAGTGAGTTGTCGGGTGGCTTGGAAACCGTTAAGGCCAGGCATTACCACATCCATCAAGACCAGCTCGGGGAGTTCGGAGCGCGCGGTGGCAACGCCATCAGCGCCGTTGGCGGCCTCGATCACCTCGTGGCCATGTCTTTCTAGAATCTCGCGCAACTTGTAAGTTTCAGTGGGCGAGTCATCCACAATCAGAATACGTGCCATCTTTTCCTCTTCAGGTTTAGCGGCTTAACCGCTTAACCATTGATATGCTGACGAATGGCACCCAAAAGCTCGTCTTTGGAAAACGGCTTGGTCAGGTACTCATCGGAACCAACGATGCGTCCCTTGGCCTTGTCAAACAGGCCATCTTTGGACGACAGCATGATCACCGGGGTTGCCTTGAAGGCGCTATTATTTTTGATCAGCGCGCAGGTCTGATAACCATCGAGACGCGGCATCATGATATCGACGAAAATGATATGGGGCTTGCTGTCGGCGATTTTGGCCAAGGCATCGAAGCCATCGGTGGCCGTGATTACTTCACAGCCTGCTTTCTTTAACAAAGTCTCGGCGGTACGACGAATCGTCTTGGAATCGTCGATTACCATTACCTTGAGGTCTTGGAAATTGTCAGTCATGGAAACTGCCTTCAACCGTGGACCGTAATTGGCCGCAACTTATTGTAATTTTTAGCCTTTCTAATGACTTTCTGAGCGGGACTTGTAGCGTCGTTAGCCCATGCGAAGTTTTTAACATAGATTCTATATTCAATCTATAAGGCCTTATGAAACTTGAGAAAATGTCCCGCTAACGGCCTTACTTAATAAGCGTCGGCGCCAATAGCGAACCGCTCTGTGCGCTGCTAACATTGCTTGGTTCATAGCACAGATCGTACCAATTCCCCCGCCGGCAGCGATTGAGTTGCCTGCGCCTTATAGAACGGAGACCCCATGAGCCTGCGTGTTGGTGTGGTGATGGACCCTATCGCCAAAATCAAACCCTGGAAAGATACCACCTTTGCCATGCTGCTGGAGGCACAGCGGCGCGGCTGGTCTCTGCTTTATATGGAGCCGGGGGACCTGTACATACGTGATGGTCGCACCTTTGCCATCACTCGGACACTGTCTGTCACCGACAATAACGACGATTGGTACCGCCTGGCCGATACTGTGAATCACGACCTAGCGGATTTGGATATTATTCTGATGCGTCAGGATCCGCCGTTTAATGCGGAATACATCTATGCGACCTACCTGCTCGAAAAGGCAGAGCAGGAAGGGGTGATGGTGGTGAATCGTCCGGGCAGCGTGCGTGATAGTAATGAAAAACTGTTCGCTACTGATTTCCCGCAGTGTTGTGCGCCGACACTGGTATCGAGTCAGTCCACCCTGCTGCGAGATTTTGTACAGGAGTTTGGTGATACGGTGATGAAGCCGCTGGACGGCATGGGCGGTAGCAATATTTTCCGAGTACGCAAAGATAGCCCGAACATTTCGGTGGTGATCGAGGTACTGACCCAGCACGGTAAGACGCCGATCATGGCGCAACGCTTTGTGCCGGAAATTACTGAAGGGGACAAGCGCATTCTGATGATCAACGGAGAGCCGGTGCCCTATGCGTTGGCGCGGATTCCCAAAGAAGGCGAGTTACGAGGCAATCTGGCGGCGGGGGGGACTGGGCAGGGCCGGGAGTTGAGTGACAGGGATCGCTGGATTTGTGAACAGGTGGGGCCGACGCTGAAGCGCAAAGGACTTTATTTTGTGGGGCTCGACGTAATTGGTGACTACCTCACAGAAATCAATGTGACTAGCCCTACTTGTGTCCGAGAGTTGGATGCGATTTTTGATATCAACATTGCCGGGCAGTTATTTGACGCTCTGCTCGAGTTGCGGTCGACATCATAGATCCGACCGCAGGGGCGGGACACACTGGCTGCTACCCTAGTGTGGCGGGTGTTGCCCGCCATGATTGGAATCCAATGGTTAACTAAAGTCGTCTAAGAGTTGTAGTGAAAACAATAATATGGAATCAAACCCTGCATCTGCTACCGCTTCTGATCGCCTCACCTTCACGGCTTTTCTTGCGTTGGCATTTCATGGCATTTTGATCTTCGGGGTGAGCTTTGCCCCGGAACTGCAGCGTGCGGCTCCCCATACCTTGGAAGTAACCCTAGCCCAACATCATAGCGATAGTGAGCCAGAGGAAGCAGATTTCATTGCACAGAGTAACCAGCACGGTTCCGGGGATCAGGCTGACAAGCGGGAGCTTACCACTACCGAGCAGGCTGATTTTGCTGACAGTCAGCTGGAAAAGGTGCAGCTCAAGGAAAAGACTACCCAGGAACGCAGGGATCGGGTCAGCCAGGAGCTGGTGATTACCACGGCCCAGGACAGTGAAGATAAGGTTAGTGCGGACCAGAAAAAAAAGACTGATCCTAAACCTTTGAAAGTGGCTAAACAGGAAAACCTGCAGGATCTGAGCCAGCAGATTGCCAGCTTGCAGGCACGGCTGGATGAACAGAAACAGGCTTACGCCAAGCGTCCCCGGGTACGTCGCCTGACATCAGTTTCTACCAAGGCTCACTTTGAAGCGGTCTACATCGATGGCTTTCGTCGCAAAGTGGAAACGATGGGGACCCGTAACTTTCCTGCCCGGGCACTGAGCAGCAACACATACGGAGCGGCGCGCCTGATGGTGGCGATCCAGAAAGATGGCACCCTAAAAGAAGTGCGACTGCTTAAATCCTCAGGCCATAAATTCCTTGATCAAGCGGCGATTCAGAGCGTGCGATTGGCTGCACCGTTCGATACATTCACGACTGAAATGAGCCGGAAGATGGATGTGCTGGAAATTATCCGTACCTGGAAATTCGATAGTAATCGCAGGGTGTCGTCTAAGTAGTGGCTTTCACAAAGATAGGGTAGAGCTGGGCATGGGTGCATGTTGTTTCGCTGGCCACTGAAGTAAAATCAACCTAGGGCCGTGGCGCTGCTGGTACGTTTCGGCAATAGCATCGAATTGGCGATAGGCTTGTCGCTTGCAGCCCTCTCTTCTGCCCCGGATACTGTGTCCATGGAAAACTCACCTTTGAAATACCAGTTGCTGGTGGCCATGCCACAAATGGCCGATCCGGATTTTGAACATTCCGTTACCTATATCGTTGAACATAGTAGTGAAGGGGCCATGGGGCTGACGCTTAATCGTCCGGTGCAAATCAGCCTGGGCGATATTCTCAGCGACATGGATATCGAGATCGAAGTGCCGCCGTCGGAACGACATCGGGTGGTGGCCGGTGGGCCAGTACAGCAGGAGGCCGGCTTTGTACTGCATAGCGCGGCTACCCGCTGGCACGCCAGCATTCCTCTCAGCGATGGACTGATTCTCACCACTAGCCGCGATATCCTGGAAGCCATCGCTATTGGTGAAGGCCCTGAACAATCGCTCATTTGTCTTGGTTATGCTGGGTGGGATGCCGGTCAGTTGGAACAGGAGCTAGTCGATAATGCCTGGCTCAGCACTCCCGCCAGCCGCGAATTGGTGCTTGAGACACCTTTTGAACAAACTTGGCACGCTGCCGCTGCCCGCATTGGTGTTGATATGAGCCTGATCGCTACGCAGGCGGGGCATTGTTGACTCACGCTGACATGCCGAAGGCTCCATACAACACCCGGTGCCAGCCTGGGGTGTCTAGCGTGGAGTATGCCGTCTCATTATGATTTTAGCCTTTGATTACGGTACACAAAAAATCGGAGTGGCCAGCGGTAACGAGCTGCTGGGTACCGCCACTCCTCTGAAAGCCTTGCCTTGCAAAAACACCCAGCCCAACTGGGATGACATTGCCGCGCTGCTAAAAGAGTGGGAGCCGGAAGCATTGGTGGTTGGTTTGCCGCTCAATATGGATGGCAGCGACAGTGAATCTACTGTCCGCGCGCGAAAATTTGCCAATCGTTTGCACGGACGCTTCGGCAAAAAAGTGTGGTTGATCGATGAGCGACTGAGCACCCGCGAAGCCCGCGAACGTACCGGTATTAAGAAAGCAGATAGCCGGGTAGATTCTATGGCGGCGGTGATTATTGCTGAAGGTTTCTTTGCGGGTGATGCAAAGGTCTTTTAATTTTAGCGCGACTGCTCCCGTTCCCATTCCGGCGGTTTCCATAGATGTTTCAGGCGCTGCGTTAGCGGGCCTTTCTGGCCCATGGCTCGGAACATGTCCAGGTATTCGTGGCACCAGTTCACCACCAGACTGTTGCTATACACCGGGCGGGTGATGCCGTACTCCACTGGCTGGTCGTTTTTTTCTTCCACGAAGGTGCCGAACAGACGGTCCCAAATAATAAAGACACCGGCATAGTTTTGGTCGATGTATTCCGGGTTGCGGCCATGGTGGACACGGTGGTGGCTGGGGGTATTGAAAATGAATTCGATGGCCGGGTGCAGCTTGCCCACCAGAGTGGTGTGAATAAGGTATTGGTACACCAGCGATAGCGCATAGCACACCCCGATCCACACCGGGTTGAAGCCCAGGAACGCCAGCGGCACGTAGAACAGCCAGCCACCATTAAAAATGTTGGTAGCGTTTTGACGCATGGCGGTGGAGAAGTTCATTCGCTCGGAAGAGTGGTGGGTCACATGGGCGGCCCAGAACCAGCGCACCCGGTGAGAGGTGCGATGGAAGCCGTAGTAACAGAAGTCCACCAGCAACCACAGGCCAATGGCCGTGAATAGGGTCAACTCCACGTCCAGTAGACGGTGTTGGTAGGCAAAGGCATACACCGGAAAAGCAATCAGCCCGGCGAACAGCAGTTCGGTGGTTTGATAGCCTGCTCCCAGCATGAAATTCAGCCACGATTCACGACCATCCACCAACCGATTGTTGTGGCGAATCTTGCGGTACTCCCACAGAAACAGGCCGATAAAGAGTGGCGTTGCCACCACGAAAATCAGTTGCCGTGCATCCAGAGCTAGCCAGTTGGGCAGCACATTCCAGAGTGGTGCCAGGCCGCTGTTTTGCCAGACATTGTTGAACCAGTCCATTAGTGCCATGGGAGCCTCGAGATTGGTGAGGAGCGTGGTAGAGCTGGCAGTGTGCGACAAGTACGACTTCCTGTATTGACGATCTGTGCCTTATTTTTGACAATTGGCGCCAATAGGGCAACGTTGTCGATAAGGAGATCCCATGGCCACCGCCATGCGCGTTACTGGTGCTTGGGTGCAACTGCTCACGGATTGGCTTGATCGAGAAAACCTGCCGGCTCCGACATTGCGAGCCGTGCTGGACAGCCGATCCCCTGCGGATTTGGTGCCGCTGCCGTTATGGCGGGATTTATTGCAGCAAGCGGTGGCGTTGCGCCCGGAGCGGCTGGCGCCAGGGCTGGAAATTGGCGCCCTAATACAGCCCCGTCATGTGGGTATGTTGGGATATCTGATTCTCACCTGCCGGACCTTGGGCGAGGCCATGCTCGCCTACCAGCGCTATGAAACCCTGTTCTATGGCCAGGACATGGTGGAGGCGGTGGGGGAAGGCGATCAGATATTGGTGCGTTGGCCCGGCGAAATTACCACTGGGGAGCTGGCGGATAGCGTCGCCATAGCGGCGTTGATCAGCTTTCTACGCCGGCAAGTGGACGCCCCCCCGGTGCCGGCCCAGGTAGCGTTCGCCTTTGCCGCCCCCGCGGCGCCGGTTCGGGCAGCGTATGAGGCTTTCTTTGGTTGTGAAGTGGTTTTTGAACAGGCACATACTTGCGTGGCCTTTCCTGTGCATTTTCTCGCCATTGCCTTGCCGCACAGCGACCCGAGCATGCGTAGCCTGCTGGACCGGCAAGCCCAGGCCATGCTGTCGGCGTTGCCGGGGTCCGGTAGTTTTGATCGGGCACTGCAACACGCCATGGTGAGGTTAATGCCGGAAGCGGCAGTGACCTTGCCGCGGCTGGCCGCTGAGCTGCATATGTCTGTGCGGACGCTGCAGCGGCGCCTTACGCAGAGGCAATTAACCTGGCGAGAGTTGCTGGATCGTACTCGCGAGCAGTTGGCGCGCCATTACCTGGCAGACCGGTCGCTGACCTTGGGGGATATTGCCCTGTTGTTGGGGTTTTCCGAACACAGTGCTTTCAGTCGTGCCTACCGGCGCTGGACGGGTACGACGCCGGCGCGTACCCGCAAGCAGATGGGGGAGGCATACAAGCCATGAATGTTGTGGTTGCAACACGCCTTGCCGGACTTTACTGGCTCAAGTGATAAAAGTGGTACCTGAGGTGATCATCAATGAAGCTGGCGATAAAGAAATAGGAGTGATCGTAACCGGGCTGAATGCGTAGGGTGATTGGTACGCCAGCTTCTTCGCAGGCGGCGCTTAATGCTTCCGGGCGAAGCTGGCCGTCGCGGTAGAAATTATCCGCGTCTCCTTGATCCACCATTAGCGGCAGCGGGCTGCCGCTGCGTTTGAGTAGCTCGCAGCTATCCCACGCTTTCCAGCGTTCCTTGTCTTCACCCAAATAGCCGCCTAGGGCTTTTTCGCCCCATGGGCATTGGCTGGGGTTGCAGATCGGGGCAAAGGCCGACACTGAGGTGTAGCGGCCGGGGTTCTTCATCGCACAGACCAGGGCGCCGTGGCCGCCCATGGAATGACCACTGATGGCCTGCTTGCCGTTGAGGGGGAAATGTTCCTGAACCAGCGCGGGCAATTCTTCCGTTACATAATCGTACATGCGGTAGTGCTGGCTCCAGGGCGACTGGGTGGCATTTACATAGAAGCCGGCACCGGAACCAAAGTCGTAGCTGTCGTGTTCACCGGGTAGGTCTGTGCCCCGCGGGCTGGTATCCGGACAAACAATGGCCAGCCCTAGTTCGGCTGCAGTTCTGTGAGCGCCGGCTTTCTGCATGAAATTTTCATCGGTGCAGGTTAGCCCGGACAGCCACCACAGTAGCGGCACATCATTGCCCTCCGCTGCCGGAGGCAGGTAGAGGGCAAAGATCATTTCGCAGTTGAGTGCCTGGCTGTGATGTTTATAGCGTTTCAACCAGCCACCAAAGGATTTAGTGGCAGAAACCAGTTCGATATCGGACATGAGGCAACCCCTCTAAAACGGTAGTGGAAGCTCGCCTGCAAGCGATTTTCACCAGCAGGCTGGCTGCCACAGTAAAGGCTAGAAAAGAATGACGGACCGAATGCTCTTGCCTTCGTGAAGTAGGTCGAAGGCGGTATTGATGTCTTCCAGGCCCATGGTGTGGGTAACGAATTCATCAATCTTGATTTCGCCTTTCATGTAACGATCCACATAACCGGGCAGCTCTGTGCGGCCTTTAACGCCGCCGAAGGCAGAGCCTTTCCAGACTCGACCGGTTACCAGCTGGAACGGGCGAGTGGAGATTTCTTCACCGGCACCGGCTACGCCAATAATAATGGATTCACCCCACCCTTTGTGGCAGCACTCCAGAGCAGACCGCATCACGTTGACATTGCCGATGCACTCGAAGGAATAGTCCACGCCCCCGTCGGTGAGCTCGACAATCACTTCTTGAATAGAGTCGTTGTAATCCTTGGGATTGATGAAGTCGGTGGCGCCAAATTGCCGCGCCAGGGTTTCTTTGCCCGGGTTGGTGTCGATGGCAATAATACGCTCTGCCTTGGCCATCACCGCGCCTTGAATCACCGACAGGCCGATGCCGCCGAGCCCGAATACGGCCACGGTGGAGCCGGCTTCTACCTTGGCGGTATTAAGAACGGCACCAATACCGGTGGTGACCCCGCAGCCGAGCAGGCAGATTTTATCCAGCGGGGCTTCTTTGCTCACCTTGGCTAGGGAAATTTCCGGCACCACGGTGTATTCAGAAAAGGTGCTGGTGCCCATGTAATGGTGCAGCAGTTTGCCTTTCAGGGAGAAGCGGCTGGTGCTATCGGGCATTAGGCCCTTGCCTTGGGTGGCACGCACGGCCTGGCACAGGTTGGTCTTGCCGCTGAGGCAGAATTTACACTTGCGACATTCGGCGGTGTAGAGCGGAATTACATGGTCACCGGGTTTCAGGCTGGTGACGCCTTCGCCCACTTCCTGGACGATGCCGGCGCCTTCATGGCCGAAGATGGAGGGGAATAGACCTTCCGGATCTTTCCCGGACAGGGTGTAGGCATCGGTGTGGCAGACGCCGGTGGCGACGATCTGTACCAGCACTTCGCCGGCCTTGGGGCCGGCCACATCGACTTCTTCGATAACCAAAGGTTTACCTGCTTCCCAGGCCACGGCGGCGCGCGATTTCATACCCTGTCTCCAGATCATAATTAAACGAGCATTGAGTCTACTGGGTATGCAATAGGGAAATAAGGCACAATTCAGCAATAGATTATTGCTCAGGAGCAACAATGCAGCATTGGGACCGGATTGAGGCCTTTGTGGAGGTGGTGCGTGGTGGTTCATTTGCACGGGCCGCCCGGCACTTGGGCGTGTCCAGCTCCCATGTGAGCCGGTTGGTGGCGCGGCTGGAAACCCAGCTGGGGACGCAGCTTTTGTATCGCACCACCCGGCGGTTAACGCTCACGGATGCGGGCACGGTCTATTTCGAGCATTGCTGCCAATTGTTTGATGGGTTTCAGGAGGCGCTGAATGCGATCAGTGATTTCCAGCAACAGCCCACGGGGGTGTTGCGGCTGACCTGCGCCACCACTTTTGGCGAGCGTTTCATCGCGCCGCTGGTGAACGACTTTCTGGCGCGTCACCCGCAATTATCCGTGCAGCTGGATTTCACCAACCGGCGGGTGGACATCGTGGATGAAGGTTTCGATGTAGCCATTCGCACCGGGGCCTTGCCGGATTCCTCCCTGATTGCGCGTAAGCTCTGCCCGCGACGGGAATATGTGGTGGGCTCGCCGGGCTATTTTTCTCGCCATGCTCGCCCACATACGTTGGGGGAGTTAAGCGGCCATAATTGTCTGCAGGGCTCGTCGGAGCAGTGGACCTTTGATGTGGACGGCCAGCATCGCCACAGCAAGGTCCAGGGAAACTGGAAAGGCAATTCTGGGGCCGCCTTGCTGGATGCGGCTCGCAAGGGCATCGGGCTGGCACAATTACCCGATTATTATGTGGGGGAAGACTTGGCGCGTGGTCAGTTGGTGTCGGTGTTAGATCAGTACGCCTGCACGCATACCGCTGTGTGGGTTGTTTACCCTCGCCACCGGCATTTGTCGCCGAAGGTGCGTCAGTGTGTGGATTTTTTGGTTGAGAAGATGGGGCGTTGAAGGAGTGAGGGTCGTACTGATTGTGGCCATTCACCTGATAGAGCCACAACAGTTGCTGGAACTTACCGACGGCAAACTGGCTGTCTTGATTTAAGAGCTATGGAGTTTCAAGGTTTGCATCGTTGTCCATAAGTATGCCCCAGAGCCTTCATGATCAGGTTTGGGTTTGGACTGTTGGGCATAGTCTAATCCACGACTCGTTGTGCGTAGAGAGTAAGCACCGCAATCGAATAGCTCAAACGCCGCGGTTCATATATAGCGGGCTGTTGAAAGCTGGTTAAGGGGCTTCCAATACGTACGCTACAGATTGCCTGATACCAACAGAGCGGTAATGCTTTTCGACAGAATGCCGTTCTCTCATGCCAGATAATCGTAGCGCGCTCGATGTTCCCCTCCAACGATGCAGTGGTGTGGAGAACGGTGTAGCCTGAATGGGGCATCAACCTGGTGGTTTTCTGTTTGAAATCAGAAGAAAAGAAACGTCGCTTCCTGGCCATCTGACATCTCACGTAGAGTGGCAACTTTACCCCCTACGTTGATGTCTAGATGCAGTAGACCGCTACGCCATGGCAAAACAGCAACAAGGAAATAAGCAACAATCACGCACTTCTCACATTCAAGGTCATCATGAGCATTCTGCAACTTCCCCATGCCCGCCCTGATGTTATCCTCATTGACTGGCATGCCACCCTAGTGGATACCCACGACGCCATGTATCACGCGGTAGATGATATTCTTCCTCAGTTGCATGAAATTGACCTTTGGAATCGGCTACTGGATCCGGATGACTCTAAGACCATCGAAGATGCCAAGCTATTGATTTACGTTAAAGATCATCGTCGACTTCATCCCAAAATTGTTTCCCAGCGAAAAATATCCCGCACCGACATTTTTGAAGTGCTATTCGGTAGTGATCAGGAAGCTAAAGAGCGTGCCCACCGGGTTTTTGATCAAGCCTATCGCAAATATGTAGCAGAGGTTCACCCCCTAGAACCGGACACTCGCGAGCAACTTGAGCATCTTCGCCAGCTGAATATACGGCTCGGCCTGATTTCCAACCGTAAACGCGAATTTTTGGAACACGAACTGGCTCTAGTGGACGGCAGCGGCTGGGAAGATCTGTTTGATGTGGTGGTATGCGGCAGCGATGTCGAAGAGCGTAAGCCTTCACCTCAGATGCTATATGAAGCCATGAAAATCCTCGATAAACCGCCCGCGGAAAGCTGCTGGTATGTAGGCGACAGCACCACGGATGTTATTGCGGCCAAGGAAGCTGGGGTGACTTCCGTTTTCTATAATGGGGCTAACTGGGATCAAGCATGGCTGGATAAGATCTTTCCACATACAGTTAAACACCCCCATCGCCCTGACGCTGTGGTTCGCAGCATTGCCGAGCTAACAACACTGGCTCGCCATTTGCTTGCCCAGCACAAACGAGTAGAACGGGCCCGAGGGTGATTAGAGGCCTGATTGGCCCAATCAGCCACCGTCTTCTTTGCCTCAAAAAGGTACATTCGTACCAATAGTATTTTCAACACGCGAGAGCCCTATGAGCCAATACCGTCTGCATGCTTTTAGTGATGACGCCCTAGGCACGGATGACGCCACGGCCTTGGCAGAACGCTTGCGCAAAGGCCACATCACAACTAAAGATGTTACGGAGGCCGCCATTGCCCGCTTGCAACGGGTTAACCCTGTCATTAATGGTTTGGCTTTGGAAACATTCATCGACGCCCGAGATAGAGCGAATGAAGGCGGCTTTAATGGTTTTTTCTCCGGTGTTCCCAGCTTAATTAAAGACAATATCGATTTGGCTGGGCTGCCTACAGGTCATGGCAGTGCTGCGGTTGGGGCTAAACCCATGAAGAAAACCAGCGTGCTGGCCAAACAATATCTGGCCCAAGGTTTTAATATACTAGGCAAAACCACCCTGCCGGCTTTTGGTTTCACTGCGTCCACGGAGTGGGCCCAGGGTTCCTCCACTCGTAACCCTTGGCACCTTAAGTATTCTGCTGGCGGCTCCTCTGGTGGCAGCGCAGCCTTAGTGGCAGCTGGAGCTGTGCCCATTGCCCACGGTAACGATGGTGGGGGCTCTATTCGCATCCCCGCCGCTGCCTGCGGCTTGGTGGGCTTGAAAAGTACTCGTGGTCGCTTGGTTACTCAGGAAGCTGGCAAAGCCTTGCCAATCAATATCATCAGTGATGGCGTACTCAGTCGTACCGTGCGCGACACCGCCAATTTCTTTGCGGAAGCCGAAAAGTACTACCGTAACCGCAAACTGCCGCCTATCGGCCACGTTCGTCGCCCTGGCAAGCAACGTCTACGTATTGGCCTGATGGTGGATTCTATCGCCGGCGACGCCACGTGCCCGCAGACTCGTGCAGCGGTAGAGGCGACGGGTAAACGGCTGGCTGGGCTGGGCCATCATGTGGATGTGGCCCATATCGATCTGCCGCGGCGTTTCGTGGATGATTTCTTGCTCTACTGGGCCATGCTGGCTTTTTTTGTGAGCAAATTCGGGCGGGTCCTGTTTCCCCAAGGGTTCGATAGCAAGCAATTGGACCCGCTCTCACAGGGACTGGCCCGCTATTACCGACAGCGCTTTGTGAGGACCCCCGGCATGTTGCGTCAACTCAAACAAAGCCAGGCCCACTATGCCCAAGTATTTAGCCAATACGATGTCGTTCTTACTCCTGTGCTCGCCCATACTACCCCTGAACTGGGGTATCTTGGCGCTGATGTGGATTTTGACACTCAGCTTGAACGGCTACTTCGCTACTCTACCTTCACTCCTGCCAATAACGCGTCGGGTAGTCCGGGCCTCTCTCTCCCCCTTGGAAAAGCAGAAAATGGGCTGCCTATTGGAGTACAACTGAATGGGCGTCTTGGTGATGAGCGTACTCTGATTGAGTTGGCTTTTGAGTTGGAGGAACAGCAGCCGTTTCGTCACCTAGGCCAGTGTTAATGCTGTATGGGTTAAGGTCTATACCCTTCCTCCGCCGTTAGCAGAATGCCGTCTACGGCGTCGGTATCAGCGAGGGGGGGAAGTGCGCCTGAGGCACCAGGAAAACAAGGTGCTATTTAATCGTTGTATGCGTGGCGTCGTAAGGTTAACCCTTTAGCTTCTTTGCTAAGCCACATTGCGTTTGGCAATGGCGCGCAGAACGATTTGACATTGATTCTCGCCGTATTCGCGGATATCCGCTTCAGCATCGGCCACGTTGCGGCTGACGACATTGACTTGCAGGCGCTTGAAAATCTGGAGTGATACATCGAATTCCGAGATATCTTCCTGCAGAGCGATAAAGGAATAGCGTTTAAGGAGGGGGATGAGGTTCAGAATGTTGCTGGCCAAATAGCGGTTATGGGCGAAGCGCCGGGTGGCGATTTCCACAAAATGGAAAGCTAGCTTATGTGCAGAGCGCATATCGTTATTCATAAAGTGCTGCTCAAGCTGTGGCAGCATTTCCACTAAATCTTCGATATCGCCGGGTTGCCAACGGGCGGCGGCCTGCCCGGCGAGCCCTGACAGTAGCATAAACAGGAAATCGTAAAGATCGCGTACCTGCTTGTCGGTGACCTCACAAACACGTGCGCCTTTGCGCGGTTGAAGCTCAATTATGTGCTGCTTTTCCAAGAGCCGAAAGGCTTCCCTGAGTGAGTTGGTGCTCACATCCAATTGCTTGGCAAGATCATTTTCCGGCAACCGGCTGCCGGGGGCGAGTTCGCCGGTAATGATCTGTTCGCTTAGATGTCGGGCGATTTGTTCACTGAGGCTCACGGCTTGTAGCGACATGGTGGGGTCCTTACTGGGGCCTTGTCTAATTTGGGCCATTATCCATCATGGGCCTAATATCTCATTAATTGAGTTGTTTGACAATTCATGAACTCATGGGTAGTCTCACCGTGACATTGATGACTGTGACTGTTTGGCTTGAACTAGCGAGGTGTGAGCCATGTTCGAGAATACGAATCCTGATGTAATGCTAAAAATGAAAAAATATGGCTACCTGGCTTTTTGGGCAATTATGGTGCCGCTTGTTCCTTTTTCTGCCTTCGTGGGGGTGGAAAGTGGCACGCAGGATTATTGGGCCTGGTTTATGTATGCCTTCATCTTCGGGATTATCCCGGTACTGGATTATTTGGTGGGTAAAGATCCGACTAATCCCAGTGAAGATGTGCAGGTTCCCACTATGAGTGAGGAAGTTTTTTACCGGGTCTCTGCAATCGCCATGGGCTTCGTATGGATCGCGGTATTGTTCTATGCTGGTCATATTTTCATGAACAATGGCTACGGTCTGCTGGGCAAAATCGGTTGGATTGTCTCTATTGGCACCGTAGGTGGCATTATCGCAATCAATTTGGGGCATGAGTTGATCCACAAAGATCCCAAAGTGGAAAATTGGATGGGTGGTTTGTTGCTGTCTAGCGTCACCTATGCGGGTTTCAAGGTGGAGCATGTGCGGGGTCATCACGTCCACGTATCTACCCCGGATGACGCATCGTCCAGCCGTTATAACCAAAGTCTGTATAACTTTCTTCCCAAGGCGTTTGTACATAACTTCATTAACGCCTGGAGTCTGGAAAAAAAATACCTGGAGCGTAAAGGGAAGAAGAACATTAGTGTTCATAATGAACTTATCTGGTGGTACAGCATTTCTGCGTTGTTCGCGGCCACATTCGGACTGCTTTGGGGTTGGCAGGGGGTGGTGTTCTTTCTGGGGCAGAGTTTCTTTGCCGCCCTAGCCTTAGAGATCATTAACTACATTGAACACTACGGTTTGCATCGCCGTGTGAATGACAAGGGGCGTTTCGAGCGGGTGACACCTGCACATAGCTGGAACTCCAACTTCTTGTTAACTAACTTGGCCCTGTTTCAACTACAGCGCCACAGTGACCACCATGCTTACGCCAAGCGTCGTTATCAGGTCTTGCGCCATTATGAAGAAAGTCCGCAGTTGCCGGCAGGTTACGCCACCATGTATGTGTTGGCCTTGATACCGCCACTGTGGAGAAAGGTGATGAATCCTCGAGTAGAAGCGTATTACGAGGGTGAATTGGATCAACTGTTCCGCGATGGCAAGCGAGTGAACAATATCGCTTAATGCGGATAACTGTTCTTTATCAATGCTGAATAAAAAAGCCTCGACTATGCCGAGGCTTTTTTATTTTGAGAAGCCGAAAGATTCGGGTCAGCGGTATTCGACTTCGAAGGTGACGGCACTAGATACATTGCCAGCAGTCACCGTTTCACCATTAACTTTAACTAGGCCGGCTTCCAGCTCGAAGGTTTCAGTCGTATCAGCAGGGTTGCGTGTCCCAAGGGGGGCAGTAAGCGTGGTTTGTCCATCCAGTGTGACAGGGGTAGCGGTATTGCGCTGCCTGAGTTGAAAAGCGACACCTTCTGCAACGCCGGGCATGCCTTGATCAAGGGGTCGAAGGTCAGTGGTGGAACCTGCAACCAGCTGACCAGAAGCGGGTAGAAAGGCAACACGGATTAGTGAACCGGAAAAGCTGTTTCCTGAATCTGAGAGTGATCGAGGTGGCACACAGTTAACAAGCTGAATATCAAAAGGCGTAGCGGATACATAGCTTCCGGGTGTTAGCGAGGAAGCCATTGCTGGGTCCAGCGTGACGGTTTGTGAGGGCGTAGCAAGATCACAGCTTGAACGAGTGAATATATAGTTGATGGTGGCGGAAATATCCACATTGATTCTCCCCAAAAGGCCGGTGTTGATCTCCATTCGACCAATCCCTCCTGATTGGCTGATGCTGCTACCGATAAAACTGTTCATGGTGCCGAATGTGATAACAGTATAAGTATGAAATGTTATCGAGGAGAGAACATCAAGGCTCAATAGCGCTCCAGAGCAAACGTTACCATTGAGTCCGCAATAGCGAGTAAATGGACCTTTTTCGATGGCGTAAAAAGTTTGTAGATGTATTCCAGAGGAAACTTGTAACCGCGAGGCGGTTTGACTGCTAAATCCAGCAGGTAACGATACGCTTGAAGGCGGTGGGAAATTTCCTGTATTGGTGAAAGGGGAGTTGATTTCACTATAAATAGTGGGGATGACGCCAACGGAAATACAGCCGGTATAGGTTGATGTTTCTTCAATGACGACAGAGTAGCTGTCAGAGGAATCGCCAGGAATGGCCACGGACCCTGATGATCTCTGAAAGACGATGTTCTGATCGAAGGGGCCGTTCAGGCAGAAACCGACAGCACTGGCCGAATGGCTAAATAAGCCCATAAAAAGAACACCCATGATGGCTAGTAATAATCGAATCATGGTGAGATCTCCCTCGGCTCATGGTCATCAATGCCACCGAAATCATTGATACTTTGGAAATGGAATCGGGTGTAACCACAGGGTTGGCACTTAACAATGAATTCCTCGCCAGGTAGCAAGGTTAATAATTCGTCTAGAGGATGTTTTTTTCCCGTCTTGTCTTCCAGTAGAGGAGAAAAAAAAGAAACAGAAAAGGGGGCCGGGTTTTTAATGCTCACCCCTTCCTCGGTGAGGCTGATTTTCAAGGATGTCGGGGCCTCCGAGGCGGATAATTCATTTAGTGCGTCAGGCCGATAAAAAAGCTTGATCCGAATACGTTGAGCAAATTGTAGCGTGTTGGAATTTTTAGGCTCCGGTGGAATCTCCTGAACATTGATCCAATAAACTGACTCCACCTCTTCGCTTGGAGGGGGCGTGGCCAGGATAAAACGTAGTTTTTGGGTTTCTCCTGGCTCTACTCGAAACACCGGAGGGGTAATAACAAAATTCGGCGCGTCGCTGTGGATCGAATTTCCTGCTTCCTGATGGAAAGGATCAGTCCATGCTTGCCCAGCATAGGGCAGCGAGCTGGTATTCATAACAGAGAGGGTGACGTCATTGTCGCCTGCGTTGTAGACCACTCGCGTACCGCCAAGCACGAAAGCGGCTTGAGCGTGGCTGCTGATAAAAATAAAGATAACGACGATAAAAATAAATGTCTTTTTCATTAATTGTCTCCGCTGGTAACACATATCAGCTTATCAATGATCGTAATGCCAGGCGCAGATTCAATTTGATCAGGCAGGCTGAAAGTACAACCGGTACCGGGAATGAAATAACTAGATTGATTCTGGGTGTGGTTAATTAGCGCGTAACCGCTGCTATCAATAGTGGAAACATTGTTACCGCCAGCATCAACAATAAGGCTGCCAAAAGGAGCGACTTGACCGTTGTCGCTCATTATACGAACCAGGAACCGCTGGGTTGGGTAGATGTTGAACTTGGCAAGGGACACCGCACCCCGTTCGGGGGTGATAAAGTGGCTACGATTACTGGTTTCCAGGTTGGCATCAAGCTTGGAAAAATCCATGGAGACTTCTTGCTGGCGGTAGGGTTGGACTTGAGGCAGTAAAGCCATCCCTTTGCTGTTGGTGGTTATAGGGAGAGCCCCGGTTTGGAAGGTAACATCTTCTACACCTCCAGTATCTGCAATGATCGCCGTTTCGCCGAGTCGGCGACCGAAAATGATCCCACCTTTATGAACAAGAACCGAGCCGCCTGCCTGAGCAAAGTAAAGATCATGGTACTTGCTATGTGAGGTGCCAGCGGTGATCCCTGTGCTTTGACCGGAATAAGATAGCCGAGCTGAGCTTTCTACAAGGTCGTCGTTGCTTCTGCCGCTGGTTACGTTGTATGAGAAACGCTCATCGGAAAGTAATCCTGATATGCCTGCATTGAAGTCTGTCCCGGCATCGCTGTGGGTTTGCTGATAATTGATATAAGTGGGGCGCCTGTTTTTCGAACCCAAAGGCAGGCTGGCGCTGATGCTAACGGTATTGTCACGCTTACCGTTCAGGTTTTCGTTGTGTGAGAAAGATAAGCTATAGTTCATATCCTTATAATTATTGCTGTAACCGCTAACAAGAAAATTTCTCTCCCCTTTGGTTTTCCAATATTTTTCCTGAGACCCTGTGAAGTATAGTGAGCCATAACTTCCTAAACTTTGGGTGAGCGTGGCTTCTGCCCGACTTTTTCTTTGCGAAATAATGCTGCCGTCTGATTCGATTACCGCTTCATTAAAGGTGCGAAACCCCTCGGTAGAATAACGATAACCGAGAATCTGAATATTGGTGGATCGGGTTAGGGATTTGGCATAGAAAAAACGGTAACTGTTACCATCCGCATCTTTTCCAATTTCGTCGGGGCGGAAATATGATCTGGACGCATCCACAGAAAATCCACCCAGTTTGCCCAGGTTGAAGCCTACTCCCATGGTGTGTATCGAATACTCTTGGCTTACTAGGCTTGCGCCAAATAAGGTAACATCGTTATCCAAGCCATGGCTGATTTCAGCATTGATGAACCAAGGCTCATCGGTATTATCGTTACGATATTTGCCTGCTGTAATTGCATACTCCCATAGCCCCGGCCTGACTAGATTCGGGATTTGGGTGTAGGGCTGAACAAAGCGTTTTTGCGAGCCATCTTCTTCAGTAATAGTGACGGTTAAGTCGCCATTGCTCAGCGATGGTATATCATCAATGGCAAATTCACCCGGTGGGACAAACTGTTCATAAATGGTATAGCTGTTCTGCGTAATTGATACCCTGGCGTTACTCTGGGCAATGCCCCTAATGACAGGTGCATAACCCTGAAATCGGGGTTCTAGCATGGCGCGATCAGTGCCTAGACTGATTCCGGTAAAGGCAAACCCGTCGATGAGATTGCTGCGAAGAAAGGTTTCCCCCGCGGTGAGTTCGCTTCTCAAAGAGGGTATTGCGGTGTAGGCATAGCTTTCTTTACTCTGCCAGTCAGCCTCTTGCCCGGTAGAGTCTGAATAATTTAGGTTGCTACGAAAGTGAATGCCATTGATATCTGCACCCAGATTGAGGTCAGTATAAAATTGGGACCTACTGCTTTGTTGGTCTCTTGATTGCTTGCTTCCTGAAGCCAGATAGTTCATCCGAAAGTTGTTGATACCCTTATTCCATAAATTTGGCTCTATCAACTGCCGGGTTGTGGTTAATGCAATTTGTGGGACCCGTATATCAAGATTCATGCGTTTGGCGTTCAGTGTTAAGAAACTGTTTGGTGCAGCAGCTATATCGATGCAGCGCATGGTTATATCTGTGTAACGAGAATAGTAGGGGGTATTGATTCCCAATTGCACAGCGAGAGGGTGAGTGATGCATGGTGCTGTGCCGTTTTCTTGAGAGATGACTTCCACGTCTGTATCTGTGACCTGAGCACCGTTAACTGAAATGCTGAGAGGGTAAATCCCCGGTATCAGACCTTGCCCCTTTTCAAGGTGACTAATGTCTATGTTGGTATTGTTCTGGTTGACAAAAAAATGAGATGTGAAGTGGGTTGTTGTTTGAGTCTCTTGCTCGGCATTAGCCGCTTGCGCTGAGGCAATCAGAATGAATAGCCCTAAAGAGTTAACCGTATATCTCTTCTTCTGATGTGCCATTTGGGACGCCCTTCGCCGTAAAGGGGAGGAGGCAGGCCTCCCCCCGGTGCTTCACTCAGTTAAAAACAATTGAGTAGTTGGCGATGGAGCGAACCTGACCTTCTGTTACTGCGGTAGCGTCAGTGGCGGCATAGCCTACATTGAAGTCAAGACTCGCACCTGAAGCATCGGCAATGATCGATGGAGAGCCATTAACGGTTACTGGTGTTGTGCCATCAGATTCAAGCAGCTGCATGCCAACATTGGCAGCACCGCCAGTAGCGATGTTTTGCAGGATGTTATGACCGACATAAAGTTGACCTGTCCACTGTACGGAGGCGCCTTTGCCGGTCAGATTACATGTCGCAGAGCCTGCATCGGTAGCAACAAGGGAGAATCCGGTTGCCTTGTAGGCGGTATCTGAAGCTAGGAACTCGGCGGTAGTAATTGGATCCAGAGTGACGGTGTTATCTGCTTGGGCGATCCCTTGTTGGGAGACATCCAACGTGCACGTTGTGTCGCTGACCACCCCGTTGAAAATTACTTCACCGGTGTTGGCTATGGCGATTGAGCTGATGCCGCTGATAGCGGCGATGGATATGATGCGAGTGAAATTGTTCATTTTTGTACTCCAAATGTTGTTGTTAGGTTATTCAACGTAACATTCTGTAAACCAAATCACATTTGGACTGTCGCTACTTATAAATTTTAAGTGCCTCCCCCTTTGCTTATATACTTGAATGGTATTCGCAAGAGATGATGAAGCGAAACTATTGCTGTTTTATGTTTAAGTTATTGTTATTAAGGGCATTAAAAGAATGGTTTGAAAACGGGTTAATTTTGGCTTGATGTATTTTTATTCCTTTATGGCATCAATGGAGAGCGGAAGATAACTAATCGGGCTTAAAAAGGGAGGGTTATGTAAGCCTATAGCGATAGAAAGCCCGTTCAGCGTTGTATACGCATACTAAAGAGGGTGGGGAGAGGCTTTGGTGGGTGCTCGTAGTGTTACGATTAGTTGCAGTTTGTGTTACTGCTTCCAGAACATCGGCGTGAATAGCACTAGTAGAGTAAAGATTTCCAGCCGTCCGGCGACCATTAGTACGGTCATCATCCATTTGGCGCTGTCGGTGATATTGGCAAAGCCGCCACCTACCTGGCCGATACCCACTCCTAGGTTGTTGAGGCTGGCCGCCACGGCGCTGACAGCAGTGGTTAGGTCCATGCCGGTCATAGTAAACAGTAGGGTAAAAATAACCGAAATAGCGATATAAACACCCACAAAGCCCCATACTGCTTGGAGCACCCTGTCGGGAATCGTTTGACGTCCGAAGCGCAAAGCAAACACGCCGTTGGGGTAAATGAGTCGACGTAGTTCGCGAATGCTGTGGTGGTAAACCAGCGCTGCGCGTACGGCTTTCATGCCGCCGCCGGTTGAGCCGGCACAGCCGCCAATAAAGCTGGTAAATACCAACAAGAAGGGAATAAACCCAGGGAAGGCTGCAGCGTTGGTGCTGGTCAGCCCGGTACCGGTACTGAACGAGGCTACTTGGAAGGCGGAATGGCGCAGGGCGTCATCCACGGTAAAATCATAATGAAAGAACAGCAGGCCGACAGTAATGATGGCGGTGTAGATCAGGAATAAGCCGATGAAAAAGCGGAACTCTGGGTCTCGTAGATAAGCCAGCAGTGACCGGCCTCGCCATACGGCAAAGTGCAAGGCGAAGTTGAGCCCGCCGATAAGAATAAAAATGGTGGCTGTCCAATCGATAAGGGCATTATCCCAGTAGGCCATGGAGGCATCGTGGGTGGAAAAGCCTCCGGTGGCGACGGTACTAAAGCTGTGGCAGATGGCATCAAAAACAGTCATGCCAAACGCCCAGTAAAGGACGGCGCAAGCAATGGTAATGAACAGATAGATAAACCAAAGCGCCTTGGCGGTTTCCGCAATGCGCGGGGTCAGTTTGGTATCTTTCATGGGGCCGGGAATTTCGGCCTTGTATAGCTGCATGCCGCCGATGCCAAGCATGGGCAAAATCGCTACGGCTAATACTACTACGCCCATGCCGCCGAGCCACTGCAGCTGCTGGCGGTAGTACAGAATGGATTTGGGCAGGAAATCGATTCCCGACAGAATGGTGGCGCCGGTGGTGGTTAGGCCGGATATGGATTCGAATACCGCATCGGTGAATCCCACCGGCACGTCATCGCTGATGATTAGCGGTAGTGCCCCGATTACACCCAGTACCGACCAGAAAAGAGTGACCACCAGGAAGCCGTCACGGGTCTGTAACTCTGATTTATTACGAAAGAACGGCAGCCAAAGGCTCAACCCAAGCGCTAGGGTAATCACAAAGGAAATTAGAAAGGGGGTTTCACTGCCTTCCTGATACCAATATGACACTGCCACTGGCGGCATCATGGTAAAGCTGAAGACGACGAGCAGCAGACCGAGGATTTTCGAAATTAACGCGAAGTGCATGAGGGTACCTGCTGGAAAACCGGCACGGACCACGCATCACGCGGCAACCTGATGAAGCCACGGCTTTGCTTGTGCGTAGTGCATTTTTGCGTTTTTGCGTGCATGCGTTTCCTAAAAAAACGTAAAGCCGACCTGGAATAGTTTTTCCACGTCTCGGGTTCGGCGTTTATCGATCAGGAACAGGATGACGTGATCGTTCGGTTCGATCACCACATGGTCGTGGGCAATCAGCACTTTTTCGCCGCGCACTACGGCACCAATGGTGGTGCCTTCTGGCAGGTCAATTTCATCAATGGCGCGCCCCACCACTTTGGATGACTTGGCGTCGCCGTGGGCAATCGCTTCGATGGCTTCTGCCGCGCCCCGGCGAAGGGAATAAACATTGACTACATCGCCTCGGCGCACATGGCTAAGCAGACTACCAATGGTGGACTGCTGAGGCGAGATGGCGATGTCAATGTCATGCCCTTGTACCAGATCTACATAGGCCGGGTTGGAAATCAGGGTCATCACTTTACGAGCGCCCAGTCGTTTTGCCAGCAGTGAGGCCATGATGTTGGCTTCGTCATCGTTGGTCAGCGCGCAGAATACATCGGTGTTTTCGATGTTGGCTTTGAGTAGTTCGTCTCGGTCGGTGGCCAACCCTTGCAGCACCACTGTTTGGTGTAGTTTTTCACCCAGCCATTCAGCCCGTTTGGGCATGCGCTCAAGGACTTTAACGTTGTAGCGATGCTGAATAGTTTTGGCTAGGCGGTAACCAATATTGCCGCCGCCAGCGATAATGATGCGCTTGTAGTTATGTTCTAACCGACGCAGTTCACTCATAACGGCACGGATATCATTTTTGGCAGCGATGAAAAACACTTCATCATCGGCTTCGATAACCGTGTTGCCTTCCGGGATGATGGGGCGGCCACGACGGAAAATAGCCGCCACGCGGGTATCCACGTTGGGCATGTGTGTGCGCAATTCGCGTAATTCGTTGCCCACCAGTGGGCCGCCGTAATAGGCCCGCACAGCGACCAGTTGTACTCGGCCGCCGGCAAAGTTTACTACCTGCAGGGCACCTGGGTGTTCAATCAGACGCTTGATGTAATCGGTTACCACCTGTTCGGGGCTGATGATTACATCAATGGGCAGGGCATTTTCGTTGAACAGTTTTTCCGAGCGGCTGGTGTAGTGGGCGGTACGAATGCGGGCGATCTTGGAGGGTGTGCGGAATAGGGAGTAGGCCACCTGACAGGCAATCATGTTGACCTCGTCAGAGTTGGTCACCGCGATGAGCATGTCCGCATCTTCAGCGCCGGCATTCTTGAGTACGGCCGGGTAGCAGCCCATGCCGCGTACTGTGCCGATATCTAGCCGGTCGCCCAGCTCGCGCAGGCGCTCATCATCGGTGTCGATGACGGTGATGTCGTTGCGTTCATTGGCCAGGTTTTCGGCCAGAGTACCGCCGACTTGGCCAGCACCGAGAATAATAATTTTCATGAACTGAGTTGGGCCCCCGATTCTTTACGCAGGCAAGCCAAGTAGAAACCGTCCGGACCGTGTTGTTCCGGGAACAGTTGCCACCCTGCGTCCACCATTGTGGCCCCTTCCGGCCGTGGCGTCACATCCCTAGCCTGTGGCTGACGTTGCAGGAAGTTACGCACCTGATGATCGTTCTCGTCTCGCAGTACCGAACAGGTGGCATACACCAGCATGCCGCCAGGTTTGAGCAGGGGCCATAGTGCATCCAGCATGCGCGCTTGTAAATCAACCAGTACACCGATGTCCGAGGCTTTGCGATGCCACTTCACATCTGGCTGGCGGCGCAGGATGCCAGTGGCGGAGCAGGGCGCGTCCAGCAAAATGGCATCAAAGGGGGTGCCGTCCCACCAGGTTTTCGGATCGCTGGCGTCACCCTGCAGCAGGGTCACGTCGGTGCCCAGCCTCGCCAGGTTCTCGCGGATGCGCGCTAGCCGTTTACCTTCTAGTTCCAGCGCAGAGAGATCTGCGGCTGGGAATTTCTCACGTAGTTGACCAGTTTTGCCCCCGGGGGCGGCGCAGGCATCCAGGATGCGACCCTTTGCCGGGGCTTGCAGCAATTCAGCAGGCAACTGGGCGGCCTCGTCCTGAACGGACAGGGCGCCCTGCTCAAAGCCGGGCAGTTGGAGCACCGGGCGGGCGGGCTGCAGGTAAATGCTGTAAGGGGCGATGTAGCCGGCGCGGGCGCCTTCGCCCAAGGCGGCGATGGCATCAGCTCGTTGTTGCTGCTGCCGATTTACTCGCAAGGTAAATGGGGGCGTTTGCAGGTTGGCGCGGGCCATGGCGTCGGCGTTGTTGGGCCAATCCTTTTCCCAGCGTTTAAACAGCCAGTCCGGCAGGCTTAACTGGATATTGATGGGGGCGTCGGCCACGGCTTGCTCAAGGGTGATCTGGCTAGCTTTGCGCAGCACCGCATTGCTAAGGCCCGCAGCCCAGGGGGCTTTCAGCTTTCGGCATAGCTGCGGGTAGGCGTTGACGATGGCGTGGGCCGGCCGGTTGCTGAACCATAGCTCGTAGAGGCCCGCCAGCAAGGCTAGGCGTACCGGTTGGGCGCTGCCCTTGAGGGGTTTGGATAGCTGTTGATTAAGCCAGTGATTGAGAGGACGCAAATGGCGGCAGACGCCAAAGCAAATATCGCGCATTTGTCCGCCGTCGCTACCTTGCAATGGGAAGTCGCGCAGTACCTCGCGGAGACTTTCGCCGTCGCCCTTGCCTGGCAGTACCCGGTTTAGCGCGCGTACCGCGCTCAGGCGCGGGTCAGGCGTTGCCACTGTGGTCACCAGATTCATTGATAATGGCATCGCCCAGCGGTTCGCCTACCGAAAACAAGGTGGGGTTGCCTCGTAGTAGGTCGGATACCGCCATCCGTCGTTTGCCGGGCAATTGAAGTTCTTCAAGTATCAGGCTGCCATCGCCGGTGGCCACATGGATACCTTGGTCGTCCACGCTGAGAATATAGCCCGGTTCATCATTTGCTTGTGCCGGTTGTGGGCTTTCACTGGCGCGCCAGATGCGCATGGGCTGACCGTTCAGCGGCACCCAGCTCACCGGGAAAGGGTTGAAAGCTCGAATGCGATTGTAGAGGGCGCCTGTGGGCAGGCGAAAATCCAGCCGCGCTTCGGCCTTGCTTAGCTTATGGGCGTAAGTGATGCCTTCATCTGGTTGTGGCGTGGCGTTGGCCAGGTACTTTTCTAGGTCCTGCAGCACGGTGACTAGCAGGCGAGCGCCTTGGGCGGCCAATCGATCATGCAGTTCGCCGCCGGTTTCGCTATCGCCGATGGGCAGTGATTCACTCAGCAGCATGGGGCCGGTATCGAGCCCGGCTTCCATTTGCATAATGGTGTTGCCGGTTTCCGTGTCGCCAGCGGTAATGGCCCGCTGGATGGGCGCGGCACCGCGCCAGCGCGGCAATAGCGAGCCGTGCACATTCAGGCAGCCCAGCCGCGGCATGTCCAGCACTGCTTGAGGAATGATCAGGCCGTAGGCCACCACTACTAGTGCATCCAGGTTTAGGTCACGCAGCTGCTGGTGAATGGCTTCGCCCTTGAGGTTTTCCGGCTGCAGTACGGTAATGCCTTGGCTATGGGCCAGTTGTTTGACCGGGCTTTGCTGCAGTTTCTTGCCGCGCCCGGCGGCGCGATCCGGCTGGGTAAGCACTGCCACAACCTGATGACCGTTATCCAGCACGGCCTGTAGGCTGGCGGCGGCGAAATCCGGGGTGCCGGCGAAGGCGAGACGTAAGGGTTTCAAAAAATGGCCTTTAGGTCGGTTAGTGTCAATGGTGGAGATGCGTGGCTAGAGCAAAGCTGAAAGCGCAAGCGGGCATCTCTTCAGGCAATTCACGTTTAAGGTCATGGCCGCGCGGTAAGGTTGAAATCGCGGGTACGACGGTTCGTTACCTTGGAAGCTGTTTCGCGCTTTTAAAATGTAAATTCTCAATTCAGCCCTGCTGCCGGTGAATCTTTTCCAGCTTCTTCTTAATGCGGTCTCGCTTCAGGCGGGAAACGTAGTCCACAAACAGCTTGCCGTCCAAATGATCCATTTCATGCTGGATACAGGTGGCGAGCAGTTCGTCTGCCTCCACTTCAAAAGCGTTGCCGTCACGGTCCAAAGCATTAATGCGCACCCGTGCCGGGCGAGTCACCTTTTCGTAGAACCCGGGCACCGACAGGCAGCCTTCTTCGTACGGGGCCTGTTCTTCGGTGAGAGGGGTGATCTGCGGGTTGATGAATACCATGGGTTTATTGTGATCTTCAGACAGATCCATAACGATCAGCTGGATATGCACATCAACTTGGGTGGCTGCTAGGCCGATTCCTGGGGCCGCATACATGGTTTCGAACATGTCGTCGATCAGTTTGCGAAGCTCGTCATCTACCTTTTCCACCGGCTTTGCTACTGTGCGTAGCCGGGGATCGGGGAATTCTAGTATTTCCAGTTTAGCCATGTACCTTCTCAGAAGTTGCAGTAGTACTCGAATTTCGGTTGCTAAATATATGATCGCATTGCTAATATCCAAAAGGAACCGCGTCTACAATAAAGGGGTCGCGGTCGCTCTCGGGGATGAGTCCAATAATGATAAAAGGAATCCGATGATGATGAAATCGGTCCAGCGCGCCTTGACCTTTGGCCTGGTGCTGGCGGTGTCTGGTATGGCCTCCGCAGCGGTGGTGCTCAAAGATGGGCACCCCAGCAAGTATTTCGTGAAAAACGGCGATACCCTTTGGGATATCAGCGGCCGTTTTTTACAAGAACCGTGGCAATGGCCAGAAATCTGGCAGATTAATGAGGAAATCAGTAACCCTCACCTGATATATCCCGGTGACGAAATCCGCCTTTCCTATGTTGACGGTGAACCGCGCCTTTCGGTGAAGCGGGGCGTGGAAGAGACCGTGATGTCCAATGGTACAGTGAAACTCACCCCGCGGGTGCGTGAAATTGCCAATGACCAGGCTATTCCTGCTATTCCGGCTAGTGCCATCCAGTCCTATCTGAAGGAAGGGCTGGTGGTCGATCGCCAGGAAATCATTGAAGCGCCTTATCTGGTGGGTGGCCGTGATCGACGTGTCATCTTCGGTGAAGGCGATACGGTCTATGCCCGTGACACTAAAACGCAATGGGAAGGTTTGGAGCAGGGCTACGGTTTTTATCGGACCGGTGAACAGTACGTGGACCCGGATACCAATGAGGTGCTGGGCTACGAAGCTCGTCAAATCGGCCTCGGTCGAGTGTCCAGCCACGATGACGACATGATTTCTCTACGAGTCACCGACTCCAGTGAGGATCTGCGAATTGATGACCGCCTGTTCTCCACGGAAGATCGCCGTGTTCGAGCCGTACTGTACCCGTCTGCACCAGATACTAAGATTGAGGCGAAAGTGATTCGCTTCTTCGATCGTCTTAACAGTGTGGCCCGTAACGACGTAGTAGTGATTAACAAGGGCCTGCGTGATGGTCTGAAAGAAGGCAATGTGTTGGATATATATGGTCAGGGCGAAGTGGTTCGTGATCGTCAGCAGGGTGACATGGTTCAGCTGCCCCGCGAGAGAACGGGTTCCATGGTGATCTTCCGGGTTTTCGATAAGGTCAGCTACAGCTTGATTATGGAGTCCACTCGACCTATTTACATGAACGACATCGCTGAAAGTCCGGCGGGTAGTTACTGATTCCTATGCGGTAGCGCTCACCGCCGGCGTTTCGACGCCTGATAAACCGTCACGCACACAAGGAGGTGGGCGAATGGACGGACAATTTAAGCGCCTTCTATTGCAGGCGTTGTTTTCCCCCTCTTCAGCGGCCTTGGGGCGCGCTTTGAAACAACACCGGAGCGTCTCTGCTGCGGCCTCTGATTTTCTTCCTCTGTTACCGGCCGGCCTGAAAGAGCGAGCCAGCCTGTTGGACAATACGGGTAATCTCCAGGCGTATTATGAGCAATTGAGCGGACAAGGTTGGCGCTGGATTGCGTTTGGTGATGAAGATTACCCGCCGTTATTAGCACAGATTCATGATCCTCCTGGCGTAATCGCCGTGCGCGGTAACGTAGAGGCGTTGAATTCACCGGCTCTGGCGATCGTGGGGGCGCGTAATGCGTCTGCCGATGGCCTAGATAATAGCCGCCGATTTGCTCGCAAACTGGCGGCAAGTGGATTTGTAATTGCTAGTGGGTTGGCGTTGGGTATTGATGCTGCGGCACATCGTGGTGCGGTCAGTGCTGGGCGCTCGGTGGCAGTAATGGGTAATGGCCCGGATCGCATCTACCCGCCCCGTAACGGTTCGTTGGCTGAAGAAATTGTGGATACTGGGGGTGCGCTGGTGTCGGAATTCGCGCCGGGCGCGCGTCCGCTTCCGGCACAGTTCCCAATGCGTAATCGTGTTATCAGCGGTCTCAGCCTGGCGACTATTGTGGTGGAGGCCGCCATTAAAAGTGGTTCGTTGATTACTGCACGTACCGCGCTGGCTCAAAACCGAGAGGTCTTTGCGATTCCGGGCAGCATCCATAATCCGCTCAGCAAGGGATGCCACCAGCTACTGCGTGATGGCGCCAGCTGGCTGGAGTCCGTGGACGATATATTTCAGGCTTTTGGTGATTTTCAGCGTAGTGTCGAGGCCGCCGGGATTCACTGCGAAGCGCCAGCATTGCTGACCCAGCTCACCAGTGGGGTTAATTCTCTTGACGCGCTACAGGAGCGGACTGGCTTGCCGGTCGCGGCGCTCGCTGGGCAGTTGGCGGATTTGGAGCTGGAGGGCTGGGTGGAACGGGTGGCTGGCGGGTATCTTAAGCGTCAGGGTAGCGAAGATTGAGCAGGCAAGGTCTTTCCATGGATTCCCACGCTTGAGTCCCTGAGCTGTGCAGGGTAATTTGCCGCTTTTGCTTTCAGGGCTTTGTCATGAATCAGCATCTGCTCAGTGCGGCACAGATCATTCAGGAAGGCGGCGTTGTGGCCTATCCTACCGAGTCCGTTTATGGTCTGGGCTGCGACCCTTTTAACCGAAACGCGGTTATGCAGTTGCTAGCCATCAAACATCGGCCGGTGAGCAAAGGGCTGATTCTGATTGGTGAGAGCTTGGCGCAGTTGGCGCCGTATTTGCACCTGAACGAACAGCAATCGGCTCAGTTGGAGAAAAAATGGCCGGCTCCGATAACGTACCTGGTTGATGCTAGTGATCGCTTGCCTGCCTGGGTGCGAGGGGAGCACCGTAAGGTGGCGGTGCGGGTGCCGGACCACCCGCTGGCGCGGCAGTTATGCCAGCTGGCCGGTCAGCCGATCATTTCCACCAGTGCCAACATCAGTGGCCGCCCGGCAGCGCGTAATCGTTATCAGGTGGCTCGCCAGCTGGGTAACCAGCTCGACTTTATTGTCAGTGGTGCCTGTGACCGGGCAGCCAAACCCTCTACCATTATTGACTTGGAAAGTGGGCGCATCTTGCGACCATGAATACACCGATAGCCCCGGGGGAGAGCACCATGTCAGAGGTTTCGCTGCAGGCGGTGAAAGACTACCTGTTGGATTTGCAGGACCGAATTTGCGATGCGCTGGGCGCTGAAGACGGCGCAGCCACTTTCCGTGAAGATAGCTGGGAGCGGGAGCAAGGCGGGGGTGGTCGTAGTCGGGTGCTGGAAAATGGTGCCGTGATTGAAAAGGGTGGAGTGAACTTTTCCCATGTGTTCGGTGAGCAGTTGCCGCCCTCGGCTACTGAGGCGCGCCCCGAGTTGGCCGGCCGTAGTTTTCAGGCCATGGGCGTGTCACTGGTGATTCATCCGAAAAATCCCTACGTCCCTACTAGCCATGCCAATGTCCGCTTTTTTGTAGCAGAAAAAGAAGGCGAAGCCCCGGTGTGGTGGTTTGGCGGCGGCTTTGACCTAACGCCTTATTACGGCTTCGAGGAGGACGTGGTGCACTGGCACCAGACTGCTAAAGTTGCCTGCCAACCATTTGGTAAGGAAATCTATCCGGAATTCAAAACCTGGTGTGATGATTACTTCTATCTCAAGCATCGCAATGAACCGCGCGGGGTGGGGGGGCTGTTTTTTGATGATCTGAACCGGTTTGATTTCGATACGAGCTTTGCCTTGATGCGCAGCATCGGTGATGCCTATGTTCCGGCCTATCAGCCGATTTTGGCGCGCCGTAAAGATCATGAATTTGGCGATCGCGAACGCCAGTTTCAGCTGTACCGCCGTGGTCGTTATGTGGAGTTCAACCTAGTCTACGATCGCGGCACTATCTTTGGCCTGCAGTCTGGTGGCCGTACCGAGTCAATCCTAATGTCGCTGCCGCCGTTGGTACGCTGGGACTACGATTACCACCCCGAACCGAACAGTGCCGAGAGTGAGCTTTACCATAAATTTTTGATTCACCGGGAGTGGGTATGAGCGGAGAAAAAGACAGGGCGGATACCGGGTTATATTGTGTCTTTGGTAATCCGGTAAGTCACTCGCGTTCGCCAGAAATTCACCATGCATTCGCTGCCCAGCATAGCGACCCCGTGCAATATGAAAAACGCGAAGCGCCCTTGGATGATTTCGCAGGGGCGGTGCAGGCCTTCCGTGAGGCCGGCGGGCTGGGGGCAAATGTCACCGTTCCTTTTAAGGAGCAAGCCTTTGCGCTGTGTGATGCCATCACCGAGCGGGCAGACCAGGCCGGTGCGGTGAACACCCTGTGGTGGGATGGCGATCAGCTGCATGGGGATAACACCGATGGCGCGGGCTTGGTAAAAGATATCCGTAATAATCAGGGTTGGACAATTCGTAAGAAGCGGGTGCTTATTCTGGGTGCGGGGGGTGCTGTGCGCGGTGTGCTGGGGCCGATACTGGCGCAAGAGCCCACCTTGTTGCGCATTGCTAATCGCACCAAGGAGAAAGCCGAAGCCTTGGCGGGCAACGTCATGAAAGGAGAAGGCCCACCCGTGCTGGGGGGTGGCCTGGATAACCTTATGGGGCAGTTTGATCTGGTAATTAATGCGATTTCGGCGGGCTTGCACGGTGAGATGCCCGCCTTGCCTGATGGTTTGCTGGCAGAGGGCGCGGTGGCCTACGACATGGTTTATGGTAGTGAGCCCACCCCGTTCATGCGCTGGGCAGAGCAGCAAGGGGCTGCGGCTACAGCGGATGGTTTGGGTATGTTAGTTGAGCAGGCCGCGGAAGCATTTGAAATCTGGCGGGGCTGGCGTCCGAATACCGCGCCCGTCATGGCCTCGTTGCGTTAGCAGCCCATGGCTGACGGTACAGTAATGTATGAGGTCGTGTACGCGTCTGTGGTCAGTCTGATCATGGTGCTGGCTACGGTGATGTTGCATTATTGGACCTTGGCTAGCCTGTCAGGCTTACTTAAGCGCTGGAAAAGTTTCCGCGGCGAAATCCTGGTGGTGGTGATTGTTATGTTCGCGGCTCACATGGTGGAAATAACACTCTATGCTTGGGTGTATCTGCTGTTGGACGTGGGAGATACTGCCATGAGCATTGGCGGGGCGGTGAACGGCAGTTTTTTGGATCACCTGTATTTCTCTGCCGCCTGCTATACCTCTTTGGGGTTGGGGGATCTATTTCCAGTGGGAACCTTGCGTCTGATTGCTGGGGTAGAAGCCCTGAATGGTTTGATATTGATAACGTGGTCAGCATCGTTTGCGTTTTTGGTCATGCAGCGTCGTTGGCGTTTTTAACCCCCCTGTGCGTTGGGGGACGGCTCATCATCAGGGCCGCTTCACATTGATGCCGAGTGAAATATGTTTCTGCGCTTTATTCTGTTGTTAGGCGTATTGCTGCCAGTAAGTGTTATAGCTTCTACATTCGGCTTGTCCTGGGATAATGACTTGTTTGTTGGTTCTGACGGGCATTACACCAATGGCGTGCGTATCAGTTGGGTGGGAGAGGCTCACGACCATTGTGAGAGTAATAGCAATGTTACCTGTGGAGTGGCGGATTTTTTATCGCCCTTACCGGGGATTGCCTTCCGTGATGATCAGCATGCTCTGACGTTCAGCTTAGAACAGATGATGATTACGCCTAAGGATATCAGTCAGTCCGCCCCCAATTACAATGATTTACCTTATGCGGGATACAGCAACCTGGAAATGGGGCTGTTCAGTTGGGATGACGATAGCCTGGTAGGGTACGGCATGCGACTTGGTGTAGTGGGTCCGTCTTCGGGCGCGGAGCAAAGCCAAAAATTGGCCCACAAGGTCACCGGGTCTGATGAGCCGCAGGGGTGGGATAACCAGTTGGGCACGGACTTGATTGGCGGCCTCTATTTCATTAATGCCCGCCGTTTCAAACAGTTCCAGTGGGATTCAGCGCTTCAGGGTGAGCTCGGTTATGCCTGGGGTGTAGATGCCAACAATTTTCACGGGACCAGTTCCGCCGGTGGCTTCTTTCGTGTGGGTCACAATCTGCCGCGTAATTTTATTCCTGACTATGCGGGTATTGGTACAGCCGGCTCATTGGTTGGGCTGTTTGATGGCACAGGCTTCGGCTGGGAAGTTTTTATCTCCACTTTTGGTGAGTATATTGGATATTCCTACCTGGAGACCCACGCTAGGCAATATAACGTGGAAACGCGCGACGGGGTGTTGGGTGTGACCGCGGGCGGCGGCGTTCACTGGGATACCTTTTCGTTCACTTTGGCAATACAAAGCTCCACCTCGCCTCTGCGCAGCCGGGATGAAAGCGCCAGTTTTGGCAACATGTCGTTCATGTGGAAAATTTAGCTGTGAGCTTGCTTACGTGCGATCAGGAAAGTGAACGAAGGGAATAATCACCGATTAGGAAGCGCTTAATTTTTGCTCAGCTACTAGATGTTCTGATTATTGGCTGCTTTTCAAATATCGATCTTTCAAGCGCACATAATTACCCGCCACATAAGGCAAAAAGGTTTTTTCTTTCTCGGTGAGCGGACGGATTTTGCGCGCGGGTTGGCCGCGATACAGGTGGCCGCTTTCAAGGTTTTTGCCGGGCCCAACCAATGAGCCGGCGGCGACAATCACATCGTCTTCCACAATAGCACCGTCCATAATGATTGCCTGCATACCCACCATGACCCGGTTGCCGAGGGTGCAGCCGTGCAACATGGCTTGGTGAGCCAGGGTGACATCGTCGCCGACCTGCAGCCCGAAGCCGCCGGGATTGAACGGGGAGTCGTGAGTGATGTGTAGTACAGCGTTATCCTGAATGCTGACCCGGTTACCGATACGAATAGCGTGCATGTCGCCCCGAATCACAGCCTTGGGCCACACCGAACAATCGTCGCCCAGTATGACCTCGCCAATCACGGTGGCGTCCTCATCTACAAATACCCGTTTCCCCAACTGCGGGGCCTTGTCTTCAAAGCGGCGAATCCCCATCACTGATACACTCGATAGTTCATTTCAATGGCCAGGGACGAGCATGCAACGCCAGCCCGCCCGTATAATGTTAGCCATACTGATCTTGCTTGGCGTTTTTCTGCTAAGCAAGTGGCTGGTATTCCAGATGCTGTTGCAGCCGGACGACACTGCTCGTCACCGGCTGCCGCCCGCGCAGACACACGCTGAACCCGAAGCAGGACAGGACACCCATGAGCAACAATCCGCTGATTGATTATCCAGCACTTCCCCCTTTTTCACAGATCCGGCCAGAACATGTTCTCCCTGCCGTGGAGCAGCTGGTAGCAGAGGGCCGTGCCCGTATCGAGCAGGTGCTGGCCGAAGGTAATTTCGATTATGACCACCTGGTACAGGCATTGGATCAGGAAGATGACCGTCTCGGTAAAGCATTTGGCCCGGCCGGGCATTTGAATGCCGTGGCCCAGAATGAAACCTTGCGTAATGCCTATAATAGTTGCCTGCCGCTGCTTAGCGAATACGGTACTGAAGTGGGGCAGAATACGGCCCTTTGTGCTGCCTATCAGGCGCTGCGCGATAGCGATCAGTGGGCCACGCTGAGTGAAGCCCAGCAAAAAGATATCGACAATACTCTGCGCGATTTCCGTTTGTCCGGTGTGGACTTGCCGGAAGAAAAGAAAACGCAATACATGGAAAATTCAAAACGGTTATCTGAGTTGACCAGCAAATTCTCGGATAACGCGCTTGATGCTACTCAAGCATGGAGCAAACACATCACCGATGAAAATGAACTCGATGGCTTGCCCGAAAGCGCGAAGGCCGGCGCCGCAGATCGGGCTAAAGCAGAGGACAAAGAGGGTTGGCTACTGACCCTGGACGCCCCGGTTTTTATTGCGGTGATGAGCCACTGTAAGAACGCAGAACTGCGTAAAGAGATATATACCGCTTGGACCACCAAGGCCTCTGATCAAGGTCCACAAGCTGGCCAATTTGATAATGCGAAAATTATCGATGAGATCCTGGCGCTGCGACATCAACAGGCTCAGCTATTGGGTTTCGCTAACTACGCGGAAAAGTCTTTGGCGACGAAAATGGCCAGAGATGTTAGTGAGGTTGTACAGTTTCTCGAAGACTTGGCGCGCCGCGCCAAACCCCAGGCGGAGCAGGAGCTAGCGGAACTCAAAGCGTTTGCTGCCGAGCAAGGCGTGGGGGATTTGAATCCATGGGATATTGGTTTTTGGAGTGAGCGTTTACGCGAAGCCCGCTACGATATTTCAGAAGAAGAGTTGCGCCCCTGGTTTCCGGCAGACACGGTAATCAATGGCATGTTTTCGGTGGTCGGCAAGCTGTTCGGCATTCAGTTTAAACAACGCAAAGACGTGGACACTTGGCACGAGGATGTGCGCTTCTACGAGTTGGTGGATGACGATGGAGGTGTCCGTGCGGCGTTCTATCTGGATATGTATGCCCGTACTGGCAAGCGTGGGGGGGCTTGGATGGATGATGCTCGCATCCGTCGTCGTCAGCCTGATGGCAGCGTGCAGACCCCGGTGGCTTACCTGACCTGTAATTTCGCCCCGCCGGCTGGTGGTAAGCCGGGTTTGTTGACCCACGACGAAGTCGTGACCCTGTTCCATGAATTCGGCCACGGTTTACACCACATGCTCACCGAGCAAGATGTGTCCGGTATTTCCGGGATTAATGGTGTGGCGTGGGATGCGGTGGAGCTGCCTAGCCAGTTTTTGGAAAACTGGTGCTGGACCGAGGAAGGCATTGCTCTGATTTCCGGTCATTATCAAACTGGCGAGCCGTTACCGAAGGAAAAGCTGGAAAAAATGCTTGCCGCAAAAAACTTTCAGGGTGCCATGCAGATGGTGAGGCAGATTGAATTTTCTCTATTTGACATGCGCATCCATGCTGAATACCAGCCGGGGCTGAATATTTATCAGATATTGGATGAGGTGCGCGAACAAGTAGCAGTGATTCGGCCGCCCTCATTTAACCGTTTCCCCAATAGCTTCGGGCATATTTTCGCCGGTGGTTATGCCGCAGGTTATTACAGTTACAAATGGGCAGAAGTGTTATCGGCGGATGCCTATTCTCGCTTTGAAGAAGAGGGCGAGTTCAACGAAGAAACCGGACGGGCATTTCGTACGGAAATTCTTGCCAAAGGCGGTAGCCGCGAACCCATGGAGCTTTTCAAGGCGTTCCGTGGTCGTGAACCGAGCGTAGAACCGTTGCTACGTCATTGCGGGATTAATGGATAAAATACCTGATACCGAACGCCCGGAGTCGACGCGAATACGTGTGGCACCGGGCGCTTGGCGTTAACTAGAGAGAGATGATGAAACGCCAATTTATTGCTGGTGCTAGCTGCCCTGAGTGTGGGCAGATGGACAAGATACAGCGCGTCATAGAGGGTGATCAGCAATGGATGGAATGTGTTGCCTGCGGCGCCCGAAAAGACCTAGACGAAAAACCACCGCAAGCCACTGATGCATTAGCCCGGCCGGTAACCTTACAGCCTAGCTCGAAAAAATAGCGCTACCTGGTGAATAAACTGGCGCGGTGTGCATGCGTCTTCGCTACCCGCCAACATTTTATGTGATGCCCCGTGTTCTGCAGACTCTAAACGTGGAGCTTGTCGTTGGACAAGTGATAGCGATCTCTTGCTCCACCTGATCTCATACAAAATGAATAAAAAATTAACGCAGTAGTCCGACATTATACGGTAATGTTATCTTTTTAGTGCTGCGGCGCATTTTTAATCGGGGGAAGGTATGGGGTTAATGACGCAATGTCGATTTGCCTAGATGGCAGGTTTTTCTGCTCTGGCTATGCTGCAGGGTTGTTCCCTGCTGGAAGTACCCATGGTTGCGGCAATGAAAGCGCCGGATCACGTTTATATCCATGAAGATGCAAAGGTCGGTGACAAGTCGGTTATAAAAAATCCAGCCAGAGGACACCAGATTATTATCTGGGAAGTGTTGCAGGAATTTGATGACGGTTATGAAGTAGGGCTCTCTTGGCAGGATGAAACGGGGCGGGTGATGGCGCTGGGCATGGAACCGGGTCTGCGCCGTCAATTTGTTATCGACAAAGAGGGCAACGTGAAATCCGCCAAGGCGAAATCGGTGCGCTTTGGTCTTGCCTTGCCCATGGCGGTAGCGGCGCCAGGGACCTATGTGAAATCACGAGAAACCATCGAATTTGAAACCCCCCAGGTAATTACCACCCCGGCTGGACAATACACCGTTACCCACGCGCTAGTCTCAGAGTTCGATACTCTGTTGCTGGATAACAAGACTATCGACCTGATCGGCCCGGACGTGAGTTTTGGCGTGGTACATAGCGACCAAGACATCTCCAGTAATGTGCTAGCGGCAACCAACCTGTATGTCGAGATTGCCAAGTTGCAGACGCAGGCGTTTGATCCGACACGCTTGAATAGCGTGCTTACCTCGATTCGTGAGGGAGGGAAGATTAAACAGAGCTTTGATCTGGTCGAAGTGGAATGAGACTCCCCGGGCGCCGGAGGCTATAAAACACAATTTTTTAAATTGGTATCTGTGACTTAAAGCATCAGGCGCCCGGGCGTGTAGTCTCCTGAAAAAATGAAAATCAGGCCCAGTTACCGAGCCATTTTTTCTTGGCTTTTTCCACAAGGTCGCGGGAATCGTGCTGCCAGGGATGGAAGCTCGGGCTGTAGAATCTGAAGTAGGAGGGCAGCAGCTTGCGGAATACCCCAGGTTTGCCCCACATATAATTGAGGCCGCCCAGCCACGACTTCACATTGGTCAACTCGCCCTGTTCCTTCATTAGTTGTGCCAAATGCAGGGTAGAAAAGAGCGGGAATAGAACGCTCACGAAGGCCATTTCTGTGATGCGGGTGAGTTCACTGCCCCCGATTTGCTTGTACACATCAAACGCCACTGCCTTGTGCTCGGACTCTTCAATGGCATGCCAAGCCCAGATCGGCGCCATGCGCGGATCCATTTCATCCAGAGCGCTATACTTGAGCAGAAACTCCTCGGCCATTAATGCGGTGAGATGTTCCACTGCCACGGTGTGGGCCAGCTGCCGTTCCGGCGACAGGTTCTTGCGCATCCAGTCCATAAAAACCTGAATTTCACGATCTAAGCGGCCAAGGCCAACCCCTCGCTCTTCCAGGTAGCCGTTGAGCAGTTTGTGCTCTTTGGAGTGGTGGGCTTCTTGGCCGATAAAAGCGTGTACCGCCGTTTTCAGCTCCGGGTCGTTAATGCGGTCTTGGTAATGGCGCACTGAGTCGATGAAAAATCGCTCTCCGGCGGGAAAGCTGGCAGACAGGGCGCTGAGCATCAAGGTTTTAACCGGGTCGCTATCCCACCAGTATTTAGGCACATCGTCAGCTAGGTCGAACTCCGGGCGGCGGACGGTGGGAATCATCATGGCCGGTCGGCTATCGGCGGGATTATCGTGAAGCGGCTTTGCCGGTGCATTCATATTGAGCCTCCTGGCGGAAAAGGAACGGTGGGAGATGGCCTATACGGTACTGGTGAGTGCAGTGGGGGCGTGAGATGCTTGGCGGACAAAGCACTTGTCATTGGTGGCCAAATTGATTGAGCCGAAAACAACCATACCCTGGACACAATTCCCCGACTGGACTCGCCAAAGGAATCAGCCGGTGACCTATCCACGCATGTGTGTGGATGTGGCTGTTCAGCGGGGAGTCGATCGGGATACGCTGCTGGCGCGGGCCGAGTTAGCCCCGTCACGGTTGGACGACCCCTCTGGGCAAGTGTCTTTGCAGGAGACCGTTCAGGTATTTGCGGCCGCGGCAGCCTTGACCGGCGACAACGGCATTGGCTTGGCCGTGGGGCAGCGTATGCCTCTGACTGCCCACGGCAACTTAGGCTACCTGCTCATGTGTGCGGGTACCGCCCGGGAAGCGATTGGCCTGCTGGAACGTTTCTGGGACCTGCGGGGCCGTAGTGCCGCCCTTGAAGTAAAGGTCGAAGGTAGCGGCCTGTTTTTTGAGTTGCTGCCGGAAGTGATGTTGCCAGCCACAGTGCGAGATCTGGTGCTGGGCTCCATGCTGGGCAGCATGGCCAGTGGCATGCGGTTTATCCTTCCGGGCCTGTCGCTGATGCCGGAAATTTGGTTGCAGGGCGAGCCGATGGCGTCAGCCCAAACCCTGGACGATAGTGTGGTTTTGGTGCGTTATCGTCAAGCTAGGGCAGGTATATGGGCGGCGGATGCGGTGCGGTGGCTGGACAGCCCGTTGCCCACGGCAAACCCGGAAGCATTGAGTCAGGCTTTGATCCAATGTGAGCGGGAGAGTGTCTTATTGGCCCCAGGCGATACCCTGCTGCGTCAGGTGCGTGAGCTGTTAGTTCTCGATGCTGAGGGCTACCCGACGCCGGAGCAGCTTGCCGAACATCTACACCTAACAGCACGTACCTTGCGGCGCCGTTTGCAGGAAAGGGGGCTGGGCTTTCAGTCGCTGCTAGAAGAAGCCCGACGCCGTGACAGCTGCCATCTGCTGGCAGCGTCCGATATGGAAATTCAGCGTATTAGCCAGTTGCTGGGCTTTGCCGACCCGGCCAATTTCACCCGCGCTTTTAAGGTCTCGATGGGCATGACGCCCAGCCAGTGGCGAGAGCGGCATGCCTAACGAAGTTTTTGCGTTGCGGAGAATGAGACAGACCCCAAAAAAGTGGCGGTGAACGTCAAACGCTTGCTATCGCGTATTGAATACAGCGAAAAACATGTTGCGTCTTGTGTTATTTCTCTACAAACGCTCGTTCGATCACGTACTCACCCAGCTCGCCACCGCGGGTTTCCTTGAAGCCCCAGTCGTCGAGGATCTTGGTGGTGTCTTTGAGCATGGCCGGGCTACCACACAGCATGAAGCGGTCGTTTTCCAGGCTTGGTTTGGGCAGGCCCAGGTCCTCGAAAATCTTGCCGCTGGTCATCAGGTCGGTGAGGCGACCTTCGTTGCGGAACGGCTCTCGAGTGACGGTGGGGTAATAGAGCAGTTTGCCGTTAACGAACTCACCGAAGAACTCGTTGTTTGGCAGCTCGTGTTCAATGGTGTCCTGGTAGGCCAACTCGGAGACATGACGCACCCCGTGGGTGAGAATGACGCGGTCGTACTGTTCGTACACCTCCGGATCCTTGATGATGCTCATGAACGGTGCGAGGCCCGTGCCAGTGGATAGCAACCACAGGTTTTTGCCCGGCAGCAAGTGGTCGGCGACTAGCGTGCCGGTGGGCTTGCGGCTCACGTAGATCTTGTCGCCCGGCTGAATGTTTTGCAGCTGGGACGTCAGCGGGCCGTCTTGCACCTTGATGCTGAAAAATTCCAGTTCTTCCTCATAGTTCGCGCTGGCAATGGAATAGGCGCGCAGCAGTGGGCGGCCGTTGTCCTGCTCCAGACCAATCATGGTGAAATGTCCGTTTTTGAAACGGAAACCCGGGTCCCGGCTGGTGGTAAAGCTGAACAGGGTGTCGTTCCAGTGGCGAACGCTTTTGACGGTTTCGGTATTCAAATTAGACATAGTTAAATCAGCGCTTATTCCAAAATTCCAGATGGTGGAAATTTAACCGAATGGAGATTATCGGTAAAATGGGTTATACCGATAGATCTTATCGGGGAATCCGATATCATTCATTTAATAATAATTCTCATTCAATCATAAAGAGATGGTCATGCGCTATACCCTCAGGCAGCTGGAAGTCTTTCTGGCCATTGCGCACTTTGAAAATGTGAGCCATGCGGCTCACCATCTGAGCATGTCTCAGTCGGCGGCTTCCGGGGCACTTAAGGAACTGGAAGGCCTTTACGATATAAAATTTTTTGAGCGGGCCGGCAAGCGATTGAAGCTCAATGAGCTGGGCCGCCAGTTCTGGCCCCGTGCAGAAGCGCTGCTGGCCCAGGCCCGTGAGCTGGAATCCGATCTGCAATCCCGCCGGGACTTGGGACGTCTGAATGTGGGCGCCACTCTGACCATTGGCAATTATCTGGCGGTGGCGATTATGGCGGATTACATGGCTCAGCAGCCCGGCGCCCGGGTGCACTTGGAGGTGGCTAATACTCGCTCCATTGTTGATCGGGTGCTGAGCTTTGAGCTGGATCTGGGCCTGATAGAGGGTGAGCTGAATCATCCAGATCTGGAGCTGTTACCTTGGCGGGAGGACGAGCTGGTGGTCTTCTGTAGCCCGGATCATCCGCTATCAAGTAAGCAAGCGCTTACTGATGAGGACCTGCGCGCGGCCCACTGGATTGTCCGTGAGTCGGGCTCGGGTACTCGTCAGACCTTCGAGCGGGCTTTGCATGGCCTGGTGGCTGAGTTAGATCTGGCCCTAGAGCTGGAACACACTGAGGCCATTAAACGGGCGGTGGAAACAGGGTTGGGGATTAGTTGTCTGTCGCGGGTGTGCTTGCAAGAGGCGTTCAAGCGAGGGTCTTTGGTGGAGTTGTCGGTGCCACACCGTGACTTCAATCGGGAATTCTATTTTGTGTTGCACCGCCAAAAGTACCGTAGCCCGGGGATCGAACGATGGCTGGAGTTATGCCGCGCTTCCGTGCAGTAATGTGTCGCAGCGCCAGGCCGTTGCGTTGTTTTGGCCAGCGGGGGGATGCCCCCGAGGGCGAGAGGAAGGCGTTCTTTCTCGTCTCCACGTCGCATTTTATCATTAGCCTGGGCGCCTAGTTGTGCGCCTTGTTCGGTATGGCGTCGCGCAGCGGGAAAAGAGATAGCCTTATCGTGATTGATAGCAGGAAGCCTAATGAAGAAGCATCAAAGTCATCACCACGCGCAGCAAAGGTTTACCCACAGAGACTGGCAAGAAGAGTGGCAGGCGTTCTGGCTGGCGGTGGGTTTTCTCACCCGAATACCGATGCTGGTACGTATTGATTACAGCCAGACCTTAATGAATCGCTCCAGCGTGTATTTTCCTCTGGTGGGGCTGTTGCTGGGCGCGCTGTACGCGGGCTTATTTGTATTGCTCGATGCTTTCTGGGCCACTGGAATTTGTGTGGCGCTAATATTGGTGTTCCACCTGTGGATCACCGGGGCTTTTCATGAGGATGGGCTGGCGGACAGCGTGGATGCGCTAGGGGGTGGCTATACCGTGGCCCGGCGCCTTGAAATCATGAAAGATAGCCGCATTGGCACCTATGGGACGGTGGCGCTGATCATGGCGTTGGGGTTAAAGGGCCTGTTGCTGGCGGAGGCGAAAACGGTCTGGCTTGCCTTATTGCTGAGCCCGGTCGTTAGCCGGTTAACGCCATTGTGGTTAATGCGATATTTGCCGTATGTAACGGATCCAAATACCAGTAAAAGCAAACCGGTGGCAGAAGGGTTTAGTACGCAGCGGTTGTGTGTGGCTACCGCGCTGACCGTGGTTGTGGCGGCTCTGGCGGGTGCGGTAATTCCTGCGCTGTTATCTGTTGTTGTGGTGGCGTTGCTGTGGGGTGGATATCTTTGGCGACACCTACGCGGCTATACCGGTGATACGCTTGGGGCCAGCGTGGTGTTGTGCGAGCTGGTGTTCTTATTGCTTTGGGGATGAGAGATGAATTGATCATTGCGTGCCTTGAAAGCACGCAGAGGAAAAACGGCGCGCCAGCTCCCCGCGCCGTTTTTTATGGTGTTTCTAGGAACACTAAATGGTGGTTAATGGATTGGGTACTAATGGTGGGGGGGCGAATTCTAAAATGTCGTCATGAGCACAGTTTAGTGCGTGATCGGATCTGTTCAATGTGGGCAGATTGGGTAAGGCTGTGTTGCAAATGCCGGAAGCCATTGGCAATGGTGCTTATAACAATGGGAGAGAAGACGCATGTCTGCGTTACCTGAATACCGCTCGTTTGATGTTACCGTGCAAAATTTTATTGCCCACGTGCAATTCAGCCGTCCTGAATCGCTGAACAGTATGAACAAGGATTTTTGGCTGGAGTTGCCCCGTTGCTTGCGGGATATAGAGGCGAGCACTGATGCTCGAGTGGTGGTGATTTCTTCCACAGGCAAACACTTTTCTGCGGGCATGGATTTGGCGGTGTTTTCGGATCCTAGTGGTGCCCCAATGGGAGGGGACCCGGGACGAATGGCAGAGAACCTTCGCCGGGTGGTGCTGCAGCTGCAAGATTGTCTGAGTGTGCTCGAGCAGGTGCGAATTCCAGTGCTGGCAGCGATTCAGGGAGGCTGTATTGGTGGCGCATTGGATTTGGTGTGTGCGGCGGACAGTCGTTACTGCACAGAGGACGCGTTCTTTACCATCAAGGAAACCCCGCTGGGTATGACTGCGGATGTGGGTACACTTCAGCGTCTGCCTAAGTTGATGCCCCAAGGCCTGGTGAGGGAGCTGGCCTATACCGGTCGCAAGTTTGGCGCCCAAGAGGCGGCGGAGCAAGGGCTGGTCAATAGTGTTTACGGTAATACGCATGACATGCTAGCGGCCGTGATGGGCATTGCTGCGGATATAGCTGCGAATTCTCCGCTGGCGGTGATGGGCTGCAAGGAAATGCTTAATTACAGCCGTGACCACAGTGTTGAGGATAGCCTGAAATACATGGCTACATGGCAAGCGGGTATGTTCCGGCCCGACGATATGATGTTGACCTTTCAAGCCCAGGCGAAGAAAGAACAGGCGCAATACCCGGATTTGATGCCCATCAAAGAATTGTTTGAGTCTTGATCCGCCCTGAACCGGTGAGCCGCTAAGTATAGAAAAATCTGTGTTTAGCGCACCACGGTATTCGATATGCTGGTAAGGGGTTTGGAGCGGGGTAAATGGGTAGAGGTTAGTGGGTATTTAGCGGCTTTTTCCCCATAAGAAACAGCAGTGTGTTGCGGCATATTTTAAGCACAGGATAAAGGCAACGAGACAGCTTGCGGGAGCGAAACACAAAAGCATTAATGCAATTAAATAGGCCGCTTGGGCTGCTGAGTAAGGCGATATGGTGCACCGCATCGGCGCCATGGAGATAGTGACCGTTGAGGAGTAATACCATGCCGTCATCCAAGGAAATGCCCTTTTCCTGCATATGGGCTACCCATTGCGGCGCTTGGCGGGCATCAATTAGATGTAATGGCCCAATCGTGTTACGGAAACGGATAAAGCGCACATAGTTACGGCAGGCGGGACATTCGCCATCGTAAACCAGATAGGTGTCGTTTGGATTGGGGATCATGGGGAATAAACCAAGAGGCTCAGCCAAGGAAACTCGTAGATACAAAGTAACAGGAATAACCCCAAGTAGCCTAGCCTTAAGCCGGCCACGTCGTTAGGCACCAGACAATATCCCCAAATGATGATCAACCAGCCAAACCCGATGACCGGAGCTACTGCGTAAACAGGAATGATAAAAGCCATCAACAGCAGATGTTTGAAAATTTCACCGCGCCGGGAGAGTGGAAGCAGTAACATGACGGCAATGGCAATTTGGTCTACATAGTTGACCCAAGTAATCACCAACGCCAAGCGATGCAAGGCCTCAGAGCTGTGCAGTGTGGCGGTGGGTTGGTCGGCAAGTAAGGGGTCTAGTGCCCGTACATAAAGTTGGCGGTTTTCAGAGAAAATATCGCCATCCATCCCCGTTACCAGTGAGCCCAGAGCACTAAAGCGGCTATCTGTCATGAGAATAAACTCAAAGAAATCGCCACTTAGGTAATCCGGAGAGAGGGTTTTCTGTACCACGGCCATCATCATGGTGAAGAAAAGCAGATAACGAGCACAGCGCCTTAGAAAAGCGGGCCGATCAATCGTGTTGTCGAATGCTAGAAACAGACTGAATACCCAGTAACAAAGCAGGTATTTGTGGTTATCCGCGTGTGTCCAGTTCAACCATAAGGCTGCGGAGCTGAATAAAAAGACCACAAACCAGAAGGGGCCTTGTCGCAGTAGCGCTGGCCAGACCAGGTAACTGATGACCAACAGTTGGAAAGGGATGGCGAAATAGACATGGGGAAAGCCATGAAAAATCAGGATGCCCAGAGTTAAAGCCCCAACGACGGCAAGAAAATCCTGTTGCTCCCGGCCACACAACTTTTCCAATAGCGGCGACGTGAGGGTGGTGCTCAGTCGCCGGTTGATGGCGTCAGTGTTTAACACGGCAGCCCTCCGCGTTATTCCAGTAGGCGCTGCCCAGAGGGGTGCGGGTAAGGGCGCCGGTGGGCACGTCAAGCAAGGTTTTCCATGCCACCAGCTGCAAGCCTGTTACGGCTAGAGGCTGATGACTGCTGGTTTTGTCTCCGGAAAGGCCGGCGACAGCGTAGCTGCGCAGGGTTTGGTCATTCAGGGTAACGGTTCTCACGGTGCCACTAGGTAGCCACACTTTGTTGGCTGCATAGTGACAAAGGGATAGAAGGTTCTCTATCGTCGGCATGGCATTGAAATGAGCAAGTGGCCGACCTAAAGCTTGGCTGTTGGCAAGAAATTGTTGCTCTGGGGTTTCAAGCATAATCGAAACTACCCGGGTGCCGGGGGCATCCTGGGTGGAGAACATGCCCATGCCTCCGCCTTTCCACTGGGACAGGTCGCTATAGGTTACGTGGTAGAAATGGTTGAAAAGAATCGCCAGAGAGCCCGCCATCAGTAAAAGGAAAAGGCGCGCTTCTGCATACTTTCTGCTAGAAAAAAACTGTTTCATTTTGGCGGGGATGGGCCGCCCAAGCGGGCGGCCCGGAGAGGTCAGCCGGCATTATCTAGCTCGGATTGCAGCTCAGATGTTTCTGATTCGGAACAGCTGGCCCAGATGCTGCTACATTCTGCGCGAGCTTCATCGACCAGAGGCACTTCAGACACAATTGCGGCGCCAGCAAAAATGGCCAGAGCCAGGGTGGCGTAGGTGAGTTTCTTCATCACAAGTTCCCTATCAGATAAGTGTTCAGGCGAATGCAATGATGATTATGGCGCTTGGTGTTAAGTCAGGGTATACCCCAAATGGGGCAATGTGGGTAGGGGTTATGCCATGAGATGCTTATGCGTTAGAGAAAATTAGACACAAAAAAGGCGCCACAAGGGCGCCTTTTTTAACTGGAACGATCGCTTACAGAGCGACGATGTTCTCAGCCTGTGGGCCTTTAGGGCCCTGGGTTACGGTGAACTCAACCGCTTGGCCTTCAGCCAGGGTTTTGAAACCGGAACCAGTGATGGCGCTGAAGTGAGCGAAAACGTCTGGGCCGTTTTCCTGCTCTAGGAAACCAAAACCTTTTGCTTCGTTGAACCACTTAACGGTGCCTTTAACTGTAGACATAACACTATTCCTGAAAAAATGAAGTTTCGCCTCAATGGCGTAAGTAGCTGAAAAACGGGGACTTGGACTTCGGAACTGCAGGACGAGTTATACAGAGAAAACAACGAAATGAAGTGCGTGATTCAAGTACGATCTTTTAGCTGGGAGTAAAGATACCCGGATTCCTCCTTCGTGTACAGCTAAATTGCATCTTAAAGATGCTTGGAGGGGTGATTTACGATGATTTTTCTATTCAGGCCGGTGATTCCGGTGCCCACACCTCGACTTGCGCCCACTGTGCGAGTATCGGCGCTATGCTGGTTGGGCGGCCCAACAGAGGGGCAAACGGCGTTGGTTTGATCGTGCCGTTCACAGAAGCTTCGTTTTCACCGCCACGCATTTTTAGTTCTTCTAAAATAAAGGTTATGACTTTCTACGCGGCAAATATATTGGATGACGGCGTGTTTGGTCCCCAACAGCTTGATCAGGTTTCAATGGCAAACAGGCCCTAACGTTTCTGGCGCGACGCCAGTGGCTATTGTAAATAGCCAGACCTTGGCACGATGTGGCTTGCGGCTATGATTGACCAGATAGAATAAGGTGATTCAGATGGGCGAGGTACTCTTCTTCCTGCCACAACCAGGGGTAATTTGGACACGCTAACGAGGTCGGGGTTAGCCTTTCCACCCCTTGGGTCAAGGCATTTACTACCATCATCTCGTGCAGGTCTGCCCAGCCGGTAGGCAGCTTGTGCAGATTCTGCGGCTGGCGCACGAAGCCTTCACTGATTACCGGTTGTAGCCGACGCAAGCGAGTAAAAGCCATGCGCCGTTGCAGCTGATCTTCCAGCCGCCGCTGCCAGTGCATACCGCCGGCATCCAGCAACAGCTGCTTCATAGGGTTGGCCAGTTTGCCTAGCATGCCGGAAGCCGGCAGGGCGTCGCCGCTGGCTAGTCGATAGCGTGGATCATTATCTAGCCACACACTGAAATCGAGGAAATCCAGTTCACTGGTGTCCAGTTGTCGAAACTGTTCGCTGAGCGCCACGGTGGTGCTCAGGCCGACGGGTACCGACGGAAACAAGGCATGCAACGCGCGGGGGACTTCGCGCAGGTAATCCTCCAGTCGCTCGCCGGCGGCAGCGGACCAGTGCGATGGCAACGAGCGCTCTGGCGAGCGCTTGAAAACCCGCCTGGCCACGCCGTGGGCATAGGGTAGGGAAGGAAACTGGTAGCAGAAATCAACCCCTGCTACATTGTGCAGATAGCCCCACTGCTCTATCAGCGAGAGGGTTTCACTCCATACCCGGACATAATCTTCCGGGCGCCGCACAAAGGACCGGCGGGCGCGGCTGTCATTAATGAAACGGCTGCTGAACCAAACCTTCAGTCCCCGCTCGTGGGCCGATTGCAATACCTGCTGGAGCTGATGACGAATTTTTACCTCAGTCGCAGGCGCACCTTGGGGCATCAGTTCACAGCGATCCATATGGATGCCGTTTTCAGGGGTAGCGATCAAGTGGGGGCAGGGGTCCAACCGCAGGGTATTAAAGCCCCGTTGTTGAGTCTCATCGAACACACGCTCCAGCGAAGCAAAAGCACCATCGCGAATATCGCGCTGAAGCAGCCAGGATAAATCCCAGCAGGCGATCGCCAATGATTGTGTGTTGTTATGCGACATCCAGGCTTACCGTTTTTTAGATCAAGCGCATCAGCATACTCGTTTCGGAGGTTGCCTCAATGACTCAACTCTTTGTTACCCTCTATTGACCCGCCCTGACTTCCCGACACATGGCCAAAATGGCGCGTTACGAATTACCATTAAATAGTGCGGCTGGACCAGTAACACTATGATCGCAAACATTAAAATGGTACTAGCAGCATTCCTTCTGGCCTCAGGTCTGGCTTAGATTGCCCAACAATGCTCAGACACCGCACCGCCGGACAATGTTGCGCCACACGTCCCCTCGGTGAGCTGGAATCTCAGGTGTCTTTGGCGGCTTGTAAGCATTGAGCAAACCCACTACTCAATTCTGACAACCAGGGCAGGTACTTCTGTTGTAAGGAGTCGCGTCCTAACGGATCCAACGGCTGTACGTAACAGTCTGGGCACAGACGTTTGAGCAGGCCGGCCCGAGCTTCCGGTTCCTGAACCGCGCAACGCACTTGCTGGTCTCGCACCTGCCCCGCCAGGGTGACAAAACGACGGCTACCCGGCCCGGCCCCCAGTTGTTCTGATACCACCAACGGGTTGGCCAACCCAAGGCTTTCGGTTAGATAACCCCAAGGCTGGTGATAGCTCAGCCAGGGTACCTGCGCCAATGGCATCAACTGCTTTTTCTCGGCTTGCAACTGAGCCTTGGCCTCCTGCTGCCACAATTGGGGCTGGCCCGGCGTTAGCCCGTGCGGAAATTGCTGACCGACGGCGCCCGCCAGTAACACCATATTATCCACGGATAACCACAGGTGAGGGTCGGTGCTGGCAGCATGCCCCTCATGGTCATGATCTTCATGGTGCTGATGCTCACCCTTGCGCCGGTACACGCCTTCCAGTTCCAGCAAGGTCACAGTCCGGCCCTTGCGGCGCGCCACCAGAGGCGCCAGTGGAGCCTCCACGTCCGCGCCCAACCACACCACCAGATCCGCCTGCTGCACCGCCATCGCTTGGCGAGGGGATAATGCCAGCTGATGCGGATTCTGGTTGCCCTGCATTAAAGTAGTGACCGTAATTTTTTCACCATAGAGGCTGCGCAGTACCTTCGCCAACGGCTCCACGCTGGCTACCACGGTCTGACTCCAGGCTGGGGAGCCAAGGAATAACAAAAGGATTAACCAGAAATGACGCATGGGGTTCCTTGAATTGAAATGACGCAGCAGGAGCAACCTCCAAGTCGCAAGGTGCGGGATGGGCGTAGCTCCACTCGAATAACGACTCAGCCGCACCGACAACAGAAACCCTATCTGGCGGAGGCAGCCTGCATCGCCTCTGGCGCGCCTTGTCGTTTGCTGCGGTTAACTCGCCCTTCAGTGCAGGCGAAAGAGCGGCAGTATATCATTACGTTTTTGTACTTCGGGCCCTTTTCTTATGCCAGAACCTTTGGTCACTGTGCAGTCGGTGTCGGTTACGCTAGGAGGCAACGCTGTGCTGTCTGACGTCAGCCTGAGCCTGGCCCCCGGTCGCATCACTACGCTGATTGGCCCCAACGGCGCCGGTAAGAGCACGCTGGCGCGGCTTGTACTGGGGCTAGTGCAGCCAGACAGTAACCATGGCACGGTGATCCGCCGTAAAGGCCTGCGGGTGGGTTACATGCCCCAGCACATCAAGATCGACGACAGCCTGCCGCTCACAGTGGACCGTTTTTTGTGGTTGGCGGCACCGGGGCCTACGGCCTCCCGCCGGGCGGCCTTGGAGCGGGCCGGGGTGGCCCATCTGCGTCGGCGCGGGGTGCAGCAGCTGTCCGGCGGAGAAATGCAGAGGGTACTACTGGCCCGCGCCTTGCTGCGCAAGCCGGATCTGTTGGTACTGGACGAGCCTGCCCAGGGCGTGGATGTGGCCGGGCAGAATGCTCTCTATGGCCTGCTCAAGACCGTTCGTGACGAGCTGGGCTGTGCCATCCTGTTGATTTCACACGATCTGCATCTGGTCATGGCGGCCACCGATGAAGTCATTTGCTTACAGCGCCACGTTTGCTGTTCCGGCAGCCCGGAGTCGGTAAGCCGGGACCCGGCCTACCACGAGTTGTTCGGCCCCGGTGCCGGTACACCTAACCTGGCGCTATACACCCACGATCATGATCACGACCATGATCTGCACGGCAATGCCACGCATTCCCACGATCACAACGGGCCCTGCAATCATGATTGAATTGTTACTGCCGCCATTACTGGCCGGGCTGGCCGTGGCATTGGTCTCCGGCCCCATGGGTGCCTTTGTAGTGTGGCGGCGCATGGCGTTTTTTGGCGACACCCTGGCCCACGGCGCGCTATTGGGCGCAGCGCTGGCGCTAGCGCTGGATATCAGCCTGTATGTGGCGGTGGTGGCGGTGTGCCTGGGGCTGGCTGCCGCCCTCAGCGGCCTGCAGCGGCAACGGCAACTGGCCGGAGACACCCTGCTTGGCATTGTCGCCCACACCACCCTGGCACTCGGGGTCATCGCCATTAGCCTGCAAACCGGCATCCAGGTGGATCTGTTCGCCTACTTGTTCGGGGATTTGCTCGCCGTAGGCTGGCAGGATGTGACCGGCCTGTGGGTAGGCGCCATGGTCATTCTGATGCTGATGCTGTGGCAGTGGCGGGCACTGCTCAGCATTACCGTCAACGAAGAACTGGCCCAGGTGGAAGGCATCGCAGTACAACGCACCCGGCTATTACTGATGTTGTTGCTGGCCCTGCTGATCGCCGGTGCCATCCGCACCGTGGGCGTGCTGCTGATTACCTCGTTGCTGGTGATTCCCGCCGCCAGCGCCCGCCGTCTGACCCATACGCCAGCACAGATGGCTGCGGTGGCCAGCGTGCTGGGCACCTTGTCGGTGCTGGTCGGGTTGGCGGTAAGTTGGTACGCCAACACGCCGGTGGGTCCATCCATCGTGGTGGCCGCCAGCAGCTTGTTTGTGCTGACGCTGTTGCGCAGGGGGTCATGACAAGCCTCTTTGGTAGGAGCACCTCTTAAGGTGCGAACCAGACCCTCGCCGAGCAATCGGATATCGGTCTGAACCTGTCGCACCCTGGCATGACTGATGGGCCTTCAGGTTGATGCCGTGCTGAGCAAGATTCATGCCCCTGAATGAGAATGCCTACAGCGGCGTAGTAGAAGGGTTTTTCCGGAGTTTGAATGAGTGTGACCCTCAACCAACGTATCTGGATGCTGGCCTGGCCGTTGTTGTTGTCCAATTTGACCGCCCCGTTGCTGGGGCTTATGGATACGGCGGTGGTAGGCCATCTGGCGCATCCTCGCTACCTGGCGGCGGTGGCGTTGGGCAGCAATTTCTTCATGTTCTTGTATTTTTCATTCAACTTCCTGCGCATGGGTACCACCGGCTTTGCTTCTCAAGCGCAGGGGGGCAAGCGGGACACCCGTGTGGTGTTACTGCGTGGCTTGCTGCTATCGACCCTGCTCGGGTTTGCCCTGATTCTGTTGTCACCGCTGCTGCGCGATGCGGGCCTGTGGCTACTGGGCGGCAGTGATGCGGTGCAGGGGCTGGCGCGGGATTACATCAACATCCGCATTCTCGGTGCTCCTGCCGCGCTGGCCAATTTTGCCCTTATTGGCTTTGCCATCGGCACCCACAACACCCGCGTGCCCTTAAAAATGACGGTGTTGATGCACAGTACCAATGCGTTGCTGGATATATTGCTGGTACAGGTCTGGAATCTGGATGTCCGTGGTGTGGCCATTGCGAGCGCCTGCGCAGAATATGTGGGCTTGGCCGGTGGTCTGTTCTGGCTGCGCGCTGCCCTGCGACCGCCCGCGCATAGGGAAACCGTGTGGCAGCCTGTGGCTATGTGGGCACTGATGGCCGTGAACCGGGATATTTTTATTCGTAGCTTGGCGCTGCTGACGTGTTTCTTTTTCTTCACCGCCCAAGGCGCACGGCTCGGCGATGCTACGCTAGCGGCCAATGCGGTACTGATTACCTTTCTACTAATCCTGAGTAACCTGCTGGACGGGTTTGCCAATGCTGCGGAAGCGTTGGTGGGGGAAGCTCAGGGCAGGCAGGATCACCAAGCCTTTGCAGACGCCGTGGCGGCTACCGGCCGCTGGACCATCGGCTGTGCGCTGGTGGGCCTGCTGGGATTCTGCTTAGGCGGCGCACCGTTGATTGGTTTACTCACCGACCTGCCATCGATCCGTGACACGGCCATCGAGTATCTGCCTTGGGTATTATTGCTGCCCGTTACCGCTAGCGCCGGATTTTGGTTGGATGGGATCTTTGTCGGCGCCACCTGGGGTACCGCCATGCGCAACACCATGCTGGCGTCAGTGGGGGTCTTCTTTATGCTTTGGGTATGCTCCCGTGGCTGGGATAACCATGGCCTGTGGTTAACCATGAATGGCTTCATGGCAGCCCGGGGAGTATTCATGGCCTGGGTGTTATGGGGTCGACGTCGCCATCATGCATGATCTCAGCGTTTAGTTCACACCGGCTAGGCTTGTTCAAATACATGCGCTGGTCAGCAGCGTACAGCAATGCATCCACGTCTTCGAAATGATCCGGCCCCGTCTGCACCACGCCCATGCTAATACTGACCTCTGGCAATCGCTCCGCCAGCAGTCGTCGAGTCCGTTGGCAATAGGCAAGTTCCGCTTGCTCTTCAGTGCTGTTGGCCAACACTACGCAGAACTCATCGCCACCATAGCGCACACAAGTATCTTCACCTCGGGCGGTTTCTTTTAGCACCTTGCCAAGCTCAACAAGGACTCGATCACCATAGGCATGACCGCGCCGATCATTGATTTCTTTGAAGGCATCCACGTCCACGAAAATCAGCGCTACTGGTTCTCTGCGGCGTTGAGCGGCCTTCACCGTTCGGTGCAGGACTTCGTTAAGGTAACGGCGGGTTGTCAGGCCGGTGAGGGCATCGATACGTAATTGGCCATTACGCATGGCAACCGTTTCTTCCAGTGCCCGCGCATATTCTTCGGTACGATCCTTTGCCGTTTCGATTTCCGACACTAAGCTTAAGATATATGTTTCAAACACCAAGGTGACGTCAAAGTAAATTAGCTTGTCCAGCGCCTTCAAGGCGCGGTCTCGCTCTGCACTGGCATCAATGGCTTCGGTAATGTTTTTTACCAGCAACCGGTGCAGCAAATGCACTGCGGAAAGGTAGAATTTTGGCTCAACGCCAATTCGCTTGTGCACCAAGCCAATTCGCAGGCGGTTGTTGGTGTATTCTAAGTCGTAGACGCCGGAAAATAGGTCCAGAATGTAATGACGCTGGGCGTTCACCAGTCGCTCTAAAGTATCGACATCCCCAATCAGCGCAGCAATATCCGGGTTGCTGGTTTGAATGCCATAGAATATCTCAACGATATCATCGAGGCGGCTCTCCACATGGGGTCGGCACTGTAGCAGCGCGTCCACATCATCATCATTGAAATCCAGCAGACGCTTTCGAGCATCGATATCCATCTCGGTGATTCGCATCTGCTCAAGCAGCGTTTTCATGGTTGAATGCATGCCGTCCCCTCTGGCCTCAACGGGCCTCCTGGCCCATGCAAACTTACTAGTACCCTTAATCATACCCTCGGCATGGTGATCGCCATAGCGTTAAGCGAGATAGAATCACGGTGGGGGACCAATGGTCAGAATCAGAATCGGAAGGTAGAGCTTGAGATAGAGTCAAAGCAAGGGGGGGCTAGGCCGGGCTCTGGCTCCCGGCTAGGCAAGATCATCTTTTCAGGGCGCCATCACGGTCAAGCTTACTTACCACGCTCTTGGCGTAGCCCTCGGCACCGCTTTTCAGACTGTAGGGACTCATGCTGCGAGATTGAGCTTGCCACACGGGCTTCGCCGTTTTGACGCTGTAAAGCTGGGTTTGCAGGTAATAGTCAGTGGCGCTCTGATAATAACCTGGCTGGTACAGCGCGCGATGGCTGTAGCTTACATAGGGGCCATAGCCAAGATACATGGGCGCCGAAGCCATAGGCAGGTAATCCACCGTGGGCGGCATGTATTCGTCACGCTCTTGGCTCTTTAATAGTGTCACCACCATGACCCCATCGGCGTCGCTATCTTTTACAGCCTGCTCAACCTTGCTTCGAAAATCCGCTGCCTGCCGGTTAGTTGCCGGCAACGTGGTGCTGCCTAAGGTGGTCTCCACCTTGCGCTTGGTCAGGCTCTTCTTTACTTGCTGTTCTACAGCAGCAGAGGCCACTGGGTTTTCTGACAGCACCAGCACATACAGGTGGGCAAAGCTCGGCCGTGGTTCGTCGGTTTTGGTTTGCCAGGTGGAATTGGTTTCGGTGGTGGTGGCGCAGGCCGCCAGCAATAGGAGCGAGCAGAATGCAAAAATACGTTGAGCCATCAACATATACCGTCCTTGAAGCAAATGGATTGGAGAGCGTTTGGCTACTGAGGCTCTCGGTTCAGGCCTGTGTCCTTTGGGTGCACTCGAGCTACAAGAGCTCCTTACGTGCGTAATCCAGCATGTAGCCTTAGGTTGCGCGTAAAGAGCAGAGTAAGGGGGCAGCGTTTACTTTTTGCCACCGGGCATGATGAATTTCATTAAAGTCATAAACCACATAAGCTGGCCCGGATCGCCTTCGATCTTGATATTACCGGCCTGCATGCCTTCCATGAACGCCATCTGGTTTTTGCCCGCTTCCTGCAAGGTGCGGAAGGCATAGCCTGCGTCTTTGAAATTCAGGGTTACCGTGGGCTTGCCGTGAATACCCGCCTTGGACACGACCTTGCCTGGCATGAAATGAAAACTGCGCGCCGGCTTGCCCGCGAAGGTGCGCCACTGCATCACCACATTGCGGTTCTCCAGCTGCTTTTGAAAGCCTGTGTTACGCCACGCCAACCAGCGTAACCGCCAACCAAGAACCAGCAATACCAGTGCAAATTTCATGAGAAATCCTTGTCTGTCAGGGGCAAGCGTCAAATTGCAATACGGAAATAGGCCATGCAAGCCAATGACTTCTATGGCTGTTCCATAGTGTAGCGCGGGGCAAGAGAATTCGTCTCGCTTACTTATCCCGCCCGCGCCCTGTCGCTAACAGCTTGTGGCTGTTACGGCATTATTGCCGGTAGTTCCTTGTTGAGCTTCATTTTCTCTTTGACCGCTTCACCGGTGAGCGCATAACCCAACAGGCTGCCATCCTTGCTACGGAACAGAGCCTGCACGGTATTACCCTCGGCTTCCACTTCCCAGGCGCCTTCGCTGCCTTCTGCAGCAGGGCATACCACTACTGGGCATGCCGGGGTTTTAATGGTTACCGGCATGACGCCGTAGCTGACTTCAGTGGTCTCACCCGCGAGGGTTTTTGCCAAGGCACGGGCAGACGCCATTAACGGTAGAACGTAGGGAAGCACATGGCCCTGCACCTCAGCGCAATCGCCCAGCGCATAGATATGCTCCGCGCTGGTACGCAGGCTCTTGTCGGTCAGGATGCCGCGATTGGTATCCAGCCCTGCTTCCTTGGCCAGGCTGATACGCGGGCGTAGACCGATAGCCGATAACACTACGTCGGACTCCAGTTGGCTACCATCGGACAATTCGGTCACCAACTGGCCGTTATCGCCATGATGTACAGCCTTGGCCAATGGGCCAAAGTGGAACTGCACGCCCAGATCCGCCAGCCCACGGCCCACCGCCTCTGAGGCTTGCTCAGGCAGTAGCAATGGTAGGCAACGGCCCATGGGCTCAACCAAAGATACCTTGAATCCGCCGTTGGATAAGTCGTTGGCGAATTCACAGCCGATCAGACCTCCGCCGAGGATGGTCACGGTCTTCTTGCCTTCCACGGCTGCTCGGAACTTACCGTAGTCCATTAGATCGTTGACGGAAAACACTTCGCCCACTGCATCGCCTTCCAGCGGCGGTGTCCAGGTGTCGGCACCCAGCGCCAGTACCAGTTTACTGTAGTCCAGGTGGTCATCGGGCAGCAGTACGCGCTTGTTAGTGGCATCAATGCCGGCTACATGCACGCCAGTGCGAACGTCAACATTGAGTTGCTCAGCCACTTTTTCCGGGGTAGCCATGCACAGGTCATCGGCGGTTTTCCCCTTGCTGAAGCCGGCAGACAACATAGGCTTGGAATAGTTACGGCCGTCGTCTGCGGTGAGCATGACGATGGGGGTTTCTTTGTCCAGCTTGCGGAATTCCTTGACGGTGTTGAAACCGGCCAAGCCGGTGCCGACGATGACAATAGGATGCATGAGTAATCCTTAACAATTAATGGACAGGCGGAGTGACTGAGGTAGTGGTTTAAATTTCTACCATTTCAAAGTCGTCCTTGCCCACGCCGCAATCGGGGCAGACCCAATCTTCCGGCACGTTGTTCCAGGCGGTACCCGGCTCAATACCCTCATCGGGCAGACCTTCGGCTTCGTCATAGATGAAACCACACACTACACATTCCCACTTCTTCATTGTGAACCTCGTCAGGTAAAGTAAGCTCTTACTTACTGTGCTACATACAGGGCGTTCTCAGGGGGCGTTAACCTATCGGCGTAAGGCAAAAAAATCAATGCCAGCCGGCACCGTCTTACATAAGCTCAAGGTTGCTGTTCTCTGATTCCTGAAGCACTAGGGCGCCGCTTGCTCTACCGTAAGACATGGGCCATAGTCCTGCCGCCCGCGATAGTGCGCGATATCATGAGAGAGCCATGTTGCCTGCTGCCCTGCACCCCGATAGCCTTTGGCGCCCACTGGAACAGCTGGTACTGCCCCCGATTATTCGGGACTGGATGGCTGATCCAGACTCTCTGACACGGCGTCTCAAGCGCTACGGCCACTTCAGCGTGGTTCCCGGCCTACATGCTATTGCCTTACCTCGAGCCGATGAACGGCGGCTGTTATCGCTGCCGGTAAGGCGCGCTGCATTGATCCGTGAAGTGACACTGCATCTGGATGATACCCCGGTGGTTGCTGCCCGCAGTGTGCTGCCGCTCACTAGCCTTGCCGGTGCAAACCGCTCCCTGGGGCACATGGGTAGCCGCTCCCTTGGCCTTGAACTGTATAACCGCCCGATCTGCCAGCGGGATCAGGTGTGGGCCCGACTCGCTTCGACTGACCAACATCATTCGCTATGCTGGGGTCGCCAATCGCGCTTTATCAAACGCGGCGCGCCCCTGCTGGTGGCGGAGTATTTTCTGCCCGCGCTGTGGGAGAAGCTGCACGTCGCACGTTGTGTGCAAGCGTCGTGGCTACACGACAAAGCTTATCTCTATGCATCTATTAGGGGAGAGCCCACGGACGCGGTGCGGTTGTCGCGTTTTTAATTGGTTATCCTCCTGGCTCGTGCCTTGAAACTTGTCGCTTGTCGTTTGAAACTCATCTTCGCCCTGACAACTCGGATGCCCCATGTTTGCCTTTGTTGAACAGCGTTACCCGACTCTCTGGCCCTACATTCAGTTAATGCGCCTTGATCGCCCCATCGGCACGCTGTTGCTGCTATGGCCCACGCTGTGGGCGGTATGGATTGCTGGGGCCGGTACGCCGAGCCTGACCGTTATTGTGGTTTTCTTTCTGGGCGTGGTGATCATGCGGGCGGCGGGGTGTGTGATTAATGACTTTGCCGATCGGAATTTCGATGGCGACGTAGAACGTACTCAGGGACGTCCGCTGGCCACCGGTGCACTCAGCGCCAAACAGGCTCTGGCCCTGTTTGGCGGCTTAGGTCTATTGGCTTTTGGGCTAGTGCTGTTTCTCAATGAGCTGACCTTTTGGCTGTCTTTCGGCGGCTTGGGCCTTGCAGTGCTTTATCCCTTTACCAAGCGTTTCACTTTTATGCCCCAGCTTTTCTTGGGCGCTGCCTTCAGCTGGGCCATCCCCATGGCGTTTGCCGCTGAAACCGGTGAAGTGCCGGAAATCGCTTGGCTGCTGTACGTGGCCAATGTGCTGTGGACGGTGGCCTACGACACTGAATACGCTATGTGTGACCGTGAAGATGACCTGAAGCTAGGCATCAAAAGCACCGCCATCCTGTTTGGCGATGCCGACCGCCTGATGATCGCCATCCTTCAAGCCCTGACACTATTGGCATTGATTATGGTCGGCCACCGGCTGGGTTTTTCCTGGCCCTGGTACGCCGGTTTGGTTGGAATGAGCCTTAGCTTTGCCTTTCAGCACAGCTTGATCCGCTACCGTGAACGCTGGCCCAGCTTTCACGCATTTCTGAATAATCATTGGGCCGGAGCATGCGTGTTTATCGGGTTGTATTTTCAGTATTTTTGAATCGCTACAAGTCCCCTATAGCGGGGGTGTCTTAGAGTGCCACCTAATGGTGTTCGGCGCCGCGATTCAAGGGGGACGAAAGGGATAATTCGGTCCACCTGAGCGGCTAATCGAGGGCATATTATTACCGTATCTTAAGGCCTGGCGTGTGTTGTCGTTTGTGGCTTGGGGCTGTCGCCAGATGGTTGCAGGCCTTCCGTTCGTCTTAACCTGCGTTGTTGCGTGGCGGGGCTCTATCTGTCATACACATGTCATAAAAAAGCAATCTAATAGATAACATCCCGAGCGGCACACGCCACTCACAAGACAGGCAAGGAAGGAAGCCATGTCCCGAAACCGTATATTGATTGTTGATGACGAGCCTGCTATTCGTGAGATGGTCGCCGTCGCCCTTGAACTGGCCGATTTCGATGTGCTGGAGGCAGAGAATGCCCAACGTGGCCATGAGATCATCGTCGATGAGCGCCCGGATCTGGTGCTGCTGGATTGGATGCTGCCGTCGGTCACGGGTATCGAACTGGCCCGCCGGCTGAAGCGTGATGAGACTACCAACGAGGTGCCCATCATCATGCTCACTGCGAAAAGCGAAGAAGATAACAAGATTCAAGGGCTGGACGTTGGCGCCGATGATTACATCACCAAACCCTTCTCCACTCGTGAACTAATCTCCCGCATTAAAGCCGTGCTGCGGCGCGCGTCTAGTGTCGCGGCGGAAAAGGCCATTGAAGTAGAAGGTCTGTGCCTGGACCCGGTGAGTCACCGCATTAGCGCCAACGATTCTCCCGTGGACATGGGGCCCACCGAATACAGGCTGTTGGAATTTTTCATGAGCCACCAAGAGCGGGCCTATTCGCGCACCCAGCTACTGGACCAAGTATGGGGTGCTAACGTCTATGTGGAAGACCGTACCATCGACGTGCATATCCGCCGTCTGCGTAAGGCGCTGGCTCCCTTCGGCTACGATCGTTTTATTCAGACCGTGCGCGGTACCGGCTACCGGTTTTCAGTGAAATCGGCCAAGGCAGGTTGAGACGGCAGGCATGCGGCTGCCTATACTAGGCAGCGCCGTCGGCCCCCCCGATACCGGCTAACGAGCAAAGTAATTGCGGTGGAATACCCATGAAAGCTAGCTTGGCCAAGGAAGTTAATCGCATTGCCGGCCTGATATTTCTGGCCGCTCTGGCTGCCCTGGCAGTGGGCCACACTTGGCCACTGCTGGTAGGGCTGGGGGGCTATATTATTTGGAGCACCCGGCAACTGTTCGCCCTGTACAGCTGGCTGGTGCGCGACGATCATACCGAGCCACCGGACAGTATCGGGCTGTGGGGTGAGTTTTATACCCGCCTTGAGCACTTGTTCCAAAAAGAACGTCGCGCCCAGGAAAACCTGCAAGGCATCATCCACCGCGCCCAACAGTCAGTGAACGCCCTTGACGATGTAGTCATCCTCATCGACCAACACGGTTATCTGGAATATTGGAACCATGCCGCCGAACGTGCCATGGGCTTTAATGCGAGCCAAGATCTGGGCCAGCCACTGACGAACCTGATCCGCCATCCTCGGTTTACCGGTTATCTAAGCAAAGGGGATTTTCAGGACCCGCTGGAAATCCCTTCACCGGTGAATGACAACCGTATCCTGCAGTTCCGCGTAACTGAGTTTGGTATCGGCGAACAATTATTGATCGCCCGTGACGTTACGCGGCTGCATCACTTGGAACAAATGCGCAAAGATTTTGTAGCCAATGTGAGCCATGAATTAAAGACGCCGCTTACCGTACTCAAAGGCTACCTGGAAACCCTGCTCGATACCCTCCCGGAAGAACAGGCCCGTCTGCGTCGCGCATTGATGCAAATGGACAATCAATCCAACCGCATGGAAGCCCTAGTCGCCGATTTGTTATTACTGGCCCGATTAGAAGGAACGGAAGCTGACAGTGTACGTCAGGCGGTACCCGTTCATGGCATGCTTAATCGGATGAAAGAAAATGCGTTGGCTATAGGCAGCGACAAGGATCACCAGATCGAGCTGGATGTTCCTCTCGACGCACGCTTGATCGCCAATCCGGCTGAACTGGAAAGTGCCTTCGGCAATCTGATTACCAATGCAGTGAAATATACGCCGGCCAACGGCACCATCCGTATCCGTTGGTGGCAAGATTCTTGCGGCGCGCACTTTTCTGTCACAGACAACGGGATTGGCATCGACCCCGCCCACATCCCGCGCTTAACGGAACGTTTTTACCGGCCAGACAATAGCCGCGTTACAGAAACCGGGGGCACCGGCCTGGGCCTCGCCATCGTTAAACACGTAATGATTCGCCATGATGGGCGCTTGGAAATCGTCAGCGAACTGAGCAAGGGCAGCACCTTTACCTGTCATTTCCCGGCGGAGCGGCTGGTTAGCAAGCCAACGGCAGTGGCGGGTTGAATTTCAGGTTCAAGAGGTGTGTTTCTAGCCGGCTGTTGAAATCTCTTTTGTCAGGACGTTCTCAACATTATTGTTTTCGAGAATGGTATGTTTTGGCTTCGGTTTTTTTGCTTTATAAAAAGGAGCAAGACCCCTTTGTCATTCCCCGGTGACAACGCCCCTGATCTTGGGGATTCTTCGTTTGTGTCAGATGTCGGCAAAGTTCTGCCCGCCCTTTAGCCAGCGACGTAACAGGGGGTCGATCCACTGTGGGTAGTCTTGCATTAGTTTGTTGGCGATCTCTTTGGCGGGCTCCATTAACGCTTCATCACGAACCAGATCGGCGATGCGAAAGGCCAGGTCGCCGGTCTGGCGAGTGCCCAGCCATTCGCCGGGTCCACGTAGTTTCAAATCTTCTTCGGCAATCACAAAACCGTCGGTGGTATCGCGCATTACCGCCAGGCGTCGCTTGCCAGTATGCGATAGAGGGTTTTTGTATAGCAGTAAACAGTAGCTTTGCTCGGCTCCACGGCCTACGCGACCGCGTAACTGGTGTAACTGCGCGAGGCCCAACCGTTCGGCGTTTTCCATTACCATGAGGGTGGCGTTGGGTACATCCACGCCCACTTCGATGACGGTGGTGGCAATCAGCAATTGCGCTTCTCCCCGCGAAAAACGTGCCATACGCTCGGCTTTTTCTTTCGCCTTCATGCGCCCGTGTACCAGCTCCACCTTCAGCTCCGGCAAGGCGATCTGTAATTCCGCAAATGTTGCTTCCGCTGCCTGAGCCTGCAGTTCTTCAGACTCCTCAATTAAAGTGCAGACCCAGTAGGCCTGAGTGTTTTTCTTTTTAGCAGAGGGACGGCAGGCATCGTTAATGCGTTCGATTACTTGGGGGCGTCGGCTCTCGGGAAGCACCAAGGTGTCGATGGGCTTGCGGCCCGGTGGCATTTCGTCGATCACGGATGTGTCCAGATCGCCATAGACGCTCATGGCCAGGGTGCGGGGAATGGGCGTGGCGGTGAGGACTAATTGGTGGGGAACCTGAATGCCATGGGCGTTATCCTCGCGCCCTTTTTCACGCAGGGCCAGCCGCTGCTGCACACCGAAGCGGTGCTGCTCATCAATGATGGTGAGCCCAAGGCGATGGAACTGTACGGCCTCCTGAAACAAAGCATGGGTGCCGACCACGATGTGCGCACTGCCATCGGCTAGCGCTGCGTTGGTTTCCCGGCGGGCTTTTACGCCGAGGCTGCCCGCCAGCCAGTGTACTTTTATACCCAGTGGCGCCAGCCAGTGGTGGAAGTTTTCCCGATGCTGTTCCGCCAGCAGCTCCGTAGGTGCCATTAACGCGACCTGATAGCCGGACTCAATGGCGGCAAGGGCGGCGGCGGCGGCTACCAGGGTTTTGCCTGAGCCCACATCGCCTTGTACCAGACGTAACATGGGGTGGGCTTGTTTCATGTCGCCCATCAGCTCACCGATGACTCGTTTTTGGGCGCCAGTGAGGTTAAAGGGTAGGCTATCCTGTAGTTTTTCAAACAGTGTCTGCCCGCCAAGGCGCGGGGCATGGAAGGCTTTCTGTCCGGCGCGTTTTTGCAGCATGCCTAATTGGTGAGCCACCATTTCTTCCATCACCAGCCGTTTTACTGCCGGATGTTTGCCTTCCAGCAGTAAGTTCACCGGGTCATCTGGTCGTGGATTATGCAGTTTGCTCAAGGCGTCGGCTAAGCTGGGCAGGCCGCTCTGATCCAGCAGTTGGGCAGGAATCAGCTCTTGGGGAGGGTGCGCCTGTAGGTATTTCAGGGCCTGCCCGGTGAGGTTGCGCAGGGTTTTCTGACTGACACCGTCGGTGGTGGGGTAGACCGGGGTCAATGCTTTTTCCAGTGGCGGCAGGCCGCTGTCAGCATAATCTAGCTGGTATTCTGGATGATAAAATTCCAGCCCGGCGGAACCAGGACGGGGCTCGCCATAGACGCGAATAGTCCGCCCGCGCTCTAGGGTGTTCTTCTGTGCTGCGCTGAAATGGTAGAAACGCAGCGTCACCATGCCGGTGCCGTCAGCCACTTTGCAAAGCAGGGAGCGACGTCGGCCAAATATCACATCGGCGGCCATTACTTGACCCTCGATGACCACGCCGGTTTCCGGGCGCAGGCTGCCGATGGGGGAAATGCGAGTGCGGTCTTCGTAACGGAACGGTAGGTGGAAGAGCAGATCTTCTAGGTTATGCAGGCCCAGCTTGGCCAGTTTTTCCGCAGCGGCGGGGCCGACGCCCTTGAGGCGGCTCAGGGGTAGGCTGGAGAGGGAGTCACCGGCCATGATGTTAGGTCGCCATAACCGCACCTGTTGAGGTGCAGAGGGTGCTTGGAGGCGTGCCGGCAAGTCGGTTCGCATCGCTACAGGAGCTCTTACAGGGAAAAACCGGCCTGTTCATCGTTGTTATCCTGACAATCCTTCCTTGGGTACGGCCTGTCGCAATACTTCGATTGCTTTGGGGCGTGGGAAGCTATCGCGCCAAACTAGCGCGATGGTCCGCGAGGGCACTGGTTCTTCAAATGGACGAACCGCAAAAGTGTGCTTGTCGTATCCATGTTGGTGCAAGGCAGAATTGGGCAGCACGGTGATGCCCAGGCCGCCCGCGACCATATGCCGCAAAGTCTCTAGCGAGCCGCCTTCGATTTGCACCAGGTTGCGTTGGTGTTGAGAATCGATGGCGGGGCACAGTTCCAGTACTTGGTCGCGGAAACAGTGGCCTTCACCGAGCAATAGCAGAGTCTCGCTAAGCAGTTGTTCAGGTGCAATTTTCTTTTGCTTGGTCCAGGGGTGGTCTGCCGGTAGCAGTACCGAAAAAGACTCCTCGTACATGCGCGCACGCACCAAACCACCACCGGAGAATGGCAGGGCAACGATGATGGCGTCCAGCTCGCCGTGCTCTAACTTGCGCCGCAATACGTGGGTGTAATTCTCTTCGATAAATAGCGGCATTTCCGCTGCGGCTTTGCGGACCCGCGGCACCATGGTGGGAAAGAGATATGGGGCAACGGTAAAGATTGCGCCAACCCGCAGCGGTGAGCCAAGCTGATCGCGCTGGCTCATTGCCATCTGGGAAAGTAGGTCCGCCTGCTCCAGCACGCGCTGGGCTTGCGCGATAATGGGTTCGGCCTGAGGCGTAACCACCACTTCCCGGGGGCGGCGCTCGAACAGTGGCATGCCCAGCTGCTCTTCCAGTTTTTTAATGGCAGCACTCAGGGTTGGCTGGCTTACGTTGCAGGCTTGGGCCGCGTGGCCAAAGTGGCGTTCCCGGGCTAAGGCGACCAGATAGCGAAGTTCTGTTAATGTCATGGCATTGATACACTTATTCGATTGAATACCATTGTGCATATTAACGGCGTCGTACGCTAGGTGCCGGATGACTAACGTAAGAACAGCCTGCGTTCGCCATCCGGCATCGGGTTACTGGCGGTACGCAAGGAGCCTTCATGTCTCATATTTTGATTGCCGGTCTGGGTGACCTAGGCAGCGGCTTGGCCAAACAATTAATCGTAGACGGGCATCGCATCAGTGCCATTCGCCGCGGTGAACAGGCGCCGGGTGGAGTGGAATTGTATAGCCAAGATTTGACTGTAGGGGTGGCCATGCTACCGCCGGATCCGGTGGATTTACTTGTCATCATCATGACTCCGAGCGAGTACAGTGAAGAAGGGTATTTGCAGGCCTATGTACGGGCGCCGCTAATGTTATTGGATGCTCTGGAAGGCCAGCAGCCGCTGCCCCCTGTAGTGTTTGTCTCCAGTAGCGCGGTGTTTGGCGACGTGGAAGGGGTGGTCAATGAGCTAACCCCTCCTCGTCCGAGCCGCTATAACGGCAAGGTGCTGCTCGCGGCGGAAGAGGAAATTAGCACTCGTAGTCTGAGTACTGTGGTGCGCTTTACCGGTATTTACGGGCCGGGACGATATCGGCAGATCGACAAGGCAGCCAGATTGGCCCGTGGCGAAGAAAGTCTACCTGCCCCCCAGTGGACCAATCGGATCCACCGTGACGATTGCGTGGGGCTACTGCGTAGCGTGGTGCTAGGCTGGCTGGGTGGCCATGAAATGCCACCGTTGGTGATTGGCACCGATGCGGTGGGCGGCCGTAATCTGGATGTATTGGAATGGTTGGCAGACCAGCAAGGGTTGACCTTGGCGGTGCCGGATGAACCGGCAGTGGGCAAGCAGGTGACGAGCCTATATATCCAGCAGGGCCATTACACCCTGCAATATCCCGGCTATCAGGACGGCTATGCTCAGGTGTTGGCAGGGAGGTAAGCGGCCACATGACTTTATCCTTGAGTGAATCCAATGCAGTGTCTGCGCATCATTTCTTATTCGGGATGATGCGGCGGCGGCATTTCAAATAATGATCATGGCCCGTTTTGTTTTGTGGGTTGTCGCTTACGCCTCTGTTCTGTAATTGAAGGGAGTTGCGTGGGCAGGCGGCAAGGGCAGAAGCGCATTCCCAACCAAATCACGCTAAAATCGCCATCTGTCGGCTGAGAGCTTCATCGTCGATCATTTTTTCGTCGATAGACTTGCCTCCGGCGCTGGCATTAGTAAAGTGTGCGCCTCAATTTTTTCTGTGTTGGCGTGGCTTGGTTCTGATGCGCCCGCAAAAGCCTGTAATGGGCGCAATGGAGTAATGCGAATGAGCACGCCGGTTGCCGTGGTAATGGGCTCCCAATCTGACTGGGAAACCATGAAAGAAGCCTGTGACGCCCTGACCCATTTCAATGTGGGCTGGAAAGCCGAGGTGGTTTCGGCCCATCGCACGCCCCAGCGCATGTATGATTTTGCCAAAAGCGCCCATGAAAATGGCTACAAGGTGATCATTGCCGGTGCCGGCGGTGCGGCCCATTTGCCCGGTATGATTGCGTCTTTGACCCCGCTGCCGGTGCTGGGTGTGCCGGTGAAAAGCCGCACGCTATCCGGTTGGGATAGCCTGCTGTCTATCGTGCAAATGCCCAAAGGCGTGGCGGTGGGTACGTTGGCCATTGGCGCGGCGGGGGCCTGGAATGCGGGCCTGTTAGCTTCGCAGATGCTGGCGACGGAAAATCCGGCGTTGTTGCAGGCGATTGCCGACTGGAAAGCCACCCGTGCGGATGAAGTGTTGGCCAATGCCGAGCTGGGGCAGGGTTAACTCCCTGCGCTGCTCCTTTCCTTGTTTGCTCTGACGGATCTGCTATGAATCGCGTACTTGTTCTCGGTGGTGGCCAGCTTGGCTTGATGATGGCAGAAGCTGCGGCCCGTTTGGGTCTAGTGGTAGACCGTTACGATCCCGAGCGGGCGCTGCTGTTGCCGGGTACTTCTGATTTGGCTGTGCCGATTAGTTGGGAAGAGTGCCAAGAGCGCTACCCGGTGATCACCGTGGAACGTGAAGCGTTTCCAGAAACCGGTTTCTCCGCTGAATTAGCCCAGAGTGATCGCTGTGTAGCGCGCGGGGCCCTGCAGGTCATTCCCGATCGATTTACCCAGAAAACCATGTTGGACAAGCTGGGCATTCCCACTGCCCCTTGGGTAATGCTGGACCAGGCTGAAGATTTGCCTCGTGCGGTGGCGGACTTTGGTGGTGTAGTGGTAAAAGCCCGCAGTGGCGGTTATGACGGGCGGGGCACCTGGATCGTCGGCGAAGGTGGTGATTTGAGTGCAGTGCCTGCTGTTGAGTTGGCTGGCAAAGCGATTGTAGAACAGAAAATTCCGTTCCGCCGCGAGCTGTCCATTGTCGGCGCGCGCAGTATTACCGGCGAAACATTGTTCTACCCGTTGACCCGAAACTGGCATGTGGATGGCATTCTGCGCTTGAGTCTGGCACCGGCGAATGCCTGTTCCGATCTGCAGGCGCCGGCGGAAATAATGCTCAAGTGCATTATGGAAGAGTTGGATTATGCCGGCGTCATGGCGGTGGAGTTTTTTGAAGTGGATGGCCAGCTGATGGTCAACGAAATTGCCCCGCGGGTACATAACTCCGGGCACTGGACCCATGAAGGTGCGGATTGGTCTCAGTTTGACCTACACGTTCATGCTTTGGCCGGCGTACCGCTCCATGCTCTGAATGTGCATGGCTCGTCTGCCATGGTAAATCTGATCGGTACTCCATTTGAAAACGCCTGGCTCCAGCATCCGGGTGTGGTGCACTGGTATGGTAAAAGTGTGCGTCCGGGCCGCAAGGTGGGTCATGCTAATCTCGCGGCCTCCTCTCTGGACGATTTGCGCCAGGGGCTTGATGCCTGGGCTGATGTCCTGCCGGAGGGGTATCAGCAGGTGCTGGATTCCGAGCGGGCTCTGGGCTGAAAAACCAAGATCTCAGCTTCAACGTGAAGCTGGGAATCAATAGCCTTTTACTCCTTCACGCTCTTCCCCGTCTGTAATGATTTACACTGAATTACTGACCCTTTCTGGAATTGTTGTTGTGGCGCTTTCTTTTTCACTCGCTCGCTATCGCCGTTTGATTATGTTGGTCGTGATATTGGCGCTGGTGTTGATAACGGTGGAGCTGTCAGGGTTGCGTGAGCAGATGTCAGTGTCGTTTCTGCGGGCGCAGCTTGAAGCCAACCCGGTGAGCGGGTTTATCGCTTTTGTTGTGGTTTTCGTGATTGGTAATCTTATACAGCTACCGGGCTGGATTTTCTTGGCGGCGGCCATTTTGGCTCTGGGTACGGTGATGGGCGGGCTAGCAACCTATGTGGCAGCGTGCATTTCTTGTCTGGCAACCTATGTGCTGGTGCGTGGGCTTGGGGGGAGTGCGTTGCGCGACATTCAGAACCCTTTCGCTAGGCAAATTCTGGCACGCTTGGACAGCCACCCAATACGCAGTGTCGCCTTGTTGCGTTTACTATTTCAGACGATGCCTGCGCTTAATTACACGCTGTCGCTCAGCGGAGTAAAATTACGTCACTACATGCTGGGTACTGTGATTGGGCTACCGGTGCCCCTGCTGCTCTACTGTCTATTCTTTGATCGAATACTGTTGCTACTGCCGATTGACTAGTGGCAATCGTCAACACGGTGTAGCACCGGGGAAGGGGCTTTTAAGCTTGCCTTACCTAGCAGAACTGCACACCTAAGGAATCTCCGCTGGGCTACTATCAGTGCCTTAACAGCGCGCTGAGGGTATCTACGGTCTCTGCCCACTCTGCGTCTTCGCGAACCGCTTCGACGAGAAACTTTGACTGGGATTCGTTCCAGAAAGGGGCCTGGTGTAGGTGCATGCTGTCGGCGAGCGTGCCGCCATGCTGGTGGATGAAATCTTCGATGTCGTGGTCGCTGCTGGCGAGCCCGAGCTGATCAAACAAGGTGTTGAGGTCGCGGGTCGCGGTATCCATATCGCTCTCCCTAGATGTTGCCCGATTAACGAAAACGGGCGTTGGCCCGCTGACCGTTTTTACTATGCTGCGCTTTTTGAAACGTACTGTCTCCCCCTCCTTTCGGAGGGGGTGAGCTAACAAAAACGCTCGTAATGGGCGAGCGTGTGCGTGGCATAGTAGTGTGTTCAGCAGGGGGGCTAGGCGATATCCAGGATGCCGTCCATTTCCACGCCAGCGCCCTTGGGTAGTGCGGCCACACCGATGGCTGCTCGGGCCGGATAGGGCTGGCTAAAATGTCGTGCCATCACTTCATTGACAAGCGCAAAGTGGCTCAGGTCGGTGAGGAAGATATTGAGTTTTACGATATCCTGCAGGCTGCCTCCGGCTGCTTCGCAGACGGCTGTCAGATTGCTAAACACCTGCTCAATCTGCGCTTCCATGTCCCCATCAATCAGTTCCATCGTGTCTGGTACCAGTGGAATTTGGCCTGATAGGTAAACGGTGGGGCCAGCCTTGATGGCCTGGGAATAGGTGCCAATGGCTTGTGGGGCCTTGTCGGTGCTGATTACAGAATGGTTGGACATGGTCTGAATCTTCAATAGTTGAGCTGTTGGCTGGATGCCATTGAGCGAGCAGAATAATTTAAGGCCGTTATGCTTGCATGGGATGCCCTGAGGCGCAACCAAAAGAGCGTTAGAGGATAGCACCGAGTCAAGTTGGTGCGAACGTACAGGTAAACGGCTTGTCCGCTCTCAAAGTGAGACCGCCTCCATATTATCGTTCATGCCACAAGGACGTTGCCTGTGATGAGGTGGGAGGCCTCGGTAACCGTCAGAACGCTCCGAACTATCAGCGCGTAATAGGGAACGTTTGAGTATGCTCAGCTCTTGCGAGAAGCGTTTCTTAAAGCCGGTGAATTCTTACTATGCTGTCTAGGGTGCGTAGTTTTTTGATGATGCGCGCTAGGTGGATCCGATCTTTTACGGTCATGGTCACATTGAGAATGGTGAGGGTGGGGTCTTTCTCAGCCATGTCGATGGTGTCGATGTTGGAACCCAGTTCCGACACGCTGTTGGCCAGGATGGCGAGCACGCCGCGCTTGTTGATTAGCTCGATACGCAGGGTGGCAGTGAATTCCTGTTCCACCTGTTTATCCCAACGCAAGGCAATGCATTTCTCCGGGGAGTTACGCATTTCCGCCAGCAGGTTTTTGCAGGTGTCACGGTGGACTACGATGCCGCGCCCGGCGCTAAGGTGGCCGATGATGGTGTCGCCGGGTAAAGGGCAGCAACACTTCGCGTAGCTGACCATCAGGCCTTCGCTGCCGCGGATGGCTAGTGGGCGTCGGTCCTCTTCGTGCTGGCGTTCGTCGTCATCGCGGGCGCCGGCAAGTTTGCGCGCGACCAGTGGCGCTAGGCGATTGCCCATGCCGATATCTTCTAGTAGGCCATCCAGCTCCACATAACCGTTACCGGCCAGTTCACTGACCACGCGGCCGATAGGCAAATCATCCATGCCCATCTCGTAGGAATGCAGGGCTTTTTCCAATAGCCGTTGGCCCAACTCGACCGCATCTTCGCGGCGTTGATTCTTGAGAAAATGGCGAATGTTGGTGCGTGCCTTGCCAGTAACTACGAAGTTCAACCATGCTGGGTTTGGCGTGGCGCTGGGTGCGGTGATGATTTTGACGGTCTGCCCGGACTCCAGTGGTGTGGACAAAGCGGCAAGCTTGCCATCGATACGTGCTGCGACGCATTTGTTACCCACTTTGGTGTGCACCGCGTAGGCGAAGTCCACGGCTGTGGCACCGGCGGGCAGTTCCTTGATATCCCCCTTGGGGGTGAACACATAGGCTTCGTCCGGGAATAGGTCCACCTTCACATTTTCGATGAACTCCATGGAATTGCCGGTTTTTTGCTGCAGCTCAAGTAACCGTTGCATCCAGCTCTGGGTGCGGCTGTGGGTGGGCGAGCCAGGCTCGTCATCGGACTTGTAAAGCCAATGGGCGGCGATGCCATTGTTAGCCATGGCTTCCATTTCCTCGGTACGAATCTGCATTTCCAGCGGGATCCCGGAGCGAGCCTTCAGCGTGGTGTGCAGGGACTGGTAGCCATTGGCCTTAGGGATGGCAATATAGTCTTTAAAGCGCCCAGGAATCGGGGTGAAGTAGTTGTGTGCGGCGCCAAGCACGCGGTAGCAGGTATCTACCCGGTCCACGATGATACGAAAACCGAACACATCCATGATATCCACGAACGGTTTGTGCTGCTCTTTCATTTTGCAGTAAATGCTGAACAGGTGCTTCTCGCGGCCCAGCACGCGTGCTTCGATGCCTTCCTCTTCTAGGCAATGCTCGAGGCTAGTCTTGATGGTGGAGAGGATTTCCTTGCGGTTGCCGCGAGCCTTCTTAACAGCCTGCCCAATCAGCTTGGCTCGCATGGGGTAGATGGCGTGAAAGGCCAGGTCTTCGTATTCAACCCGCATGTTGTACATGCCCAAGCGGAAGGCGATGGGGGCGTACAGCTCTAGGGTTTCGGTGGCGATACGGCGACGCTTTTCCGCGCGCATTACATGCAGGGTGCGCATGTTGTGCAGGCGGTCGGCCAGCTTGATAAGAATAACGCGGATATCCCGGGTCATGGCCAGCATCATCTTGCGCAGGTTTTCTGCCTGTTGCTCGGCCTTGGATTCGAACTTGATCTGGGCGATTTTGGAAACGCCATCGACCAGCTCGGCCACTTCCTCGCTGAACTCGTTTGCCAGCTGCTCCTTGCTGATGCCTGTGTCTTCGATTACGTCGTGCAGCATGGCCGCCATAAGCGAGGCATGGTCCATGTGCATGTCGGTAAGGATGTTTGCGACTGCCAGTGGATGGGTGATGTAGGGGTCGCCGGTGCGACGATACTGGCCCTCATGGGCTTGCTCGGCAAAATGGTAAGCGTGTACGACCTGGGCGATTTGATCATCGTCCAGATAACTACGTAACCGTTTTTCCAAATTATGAATGGTGGGCAAAAGGCCTCGTCACGCCCTTGGCGAGTAGCAGGTTCTAAGATGACTCTTAGCTTAGATTTGAGGGCGGGGTTTGTCTACGATAAGGCGGATAGCGACGAACTATTATTCGGCTGGGTAAAAACAATGGGGGATCGTAAAGAGTAATGGGGGCACCGTGTGCTGCCCACAAAAAAACGCAGAGGCTCTAATCTAAGCCTCTGCGTTTCTCTGTCTGCTTTTTGCTATCGCAATAAAACAGGGGGGGCGGGTACTTACTCGCCGAAAGACTGGGTCAGCAGCGCTAGCTCGTCCACGTCGGCACTGCGGTCCGCGATGGGGTTATCCACGGATTCAGCGGTGACGAGGCCTTCTGCGATTTCGCGCAGGGCGACAACGGTGGGTTTGTCGTTTTCCCAAGCTACACGTGGCTCTTTACCGCCGCTCTGCAATTGATGGGCGCGCTTGCCGGCAACCAGCACCAGCTCAAAGCGGTTATCCAGTTTTTCCAGGCAATCTTCTACGGTAACTCGTGCCATGTTGCTCTCCTGACAAGCTGACGAGGCGGGCTCGACATGAACCCGCGCCGTCTGATAATTCGCAAGGAGGCGATTTTACGGGCTGAGGGCGGGGCAAGTCCAGTGCCGGCCGCCGAACGGCGGTGCCGTGGCAAGCGCGGCGCCGGGCGATCAGCGCCGGGCGAGCAGGTTCTGCAGGGTGGCGGCTTGGCGCGCGACCTGTCGTGCTGTCACCAGCCGGCGAGCTTCGACAATGGCTTCCAGCTCATAAAGGGCACGCTGGAAGTCATCGTTGACCACCAGATAATCGAATTCTCCGTAGTGGCTCATCTCTTCTTGGGCGCCGTCTAGGCGTTGCTGAATAACCGTTTCGTCGTCGGTTTCCCGGCCGCGCAGGCGGCCAGCCAGTGCCTCCAGGGAGGGCGGAAGAATGAAGATGCTGACTGAATCCGGGAGCTGTTTGCGTATTTGGGTGGCGCCTTGCCAGTCAATCTCCAGAATGACATCGTCGCCGGTGCGCAGGGTCTGGGCTACCCAGTCAGCGCTGGTGCCGTAGAGATTGCCGAACACTTGCGCATGTTCCAGAAAACGACCCTGCTCCACCTGGCGCACAAAACAGTCGCGGTCGGTGAAGTGGTAGTTCACGCCGTCTTTTTCACCGGGGCGCATGGCCCGGGTGGTGTGCGAAATGGAAATGCGTACCTGGGCAAGCTTGTCGACCAGTGCGGCCACCAGGCTGGTTTTGCCGGCGCCGGACGGGGCGGAAATGATGTACAGCGTGCCTTTGTCGGCCATATTAAGGAATGTCCTGTTCGCGATCCTGGTAAAGCGCGCATTATAGGCGTAAAGAACCGGGTGCGTCATATGCACTCTGATTCGGAGATAATGGACTCGCTATGCAGGACAGCGCGATCAGCGCCACGGTGGATTTCCATCAGGACGGCGTGCAACATGGTTTCCTCAAGCTGCCGTACTCCCATGACCAGTCGGCGTGGGGCAATGTGATGATCCCGATCACGGTGATTTGTAACGGCGAGGGCCCCACCGCGCTGCTCACCGGGGGCAACCACGGTGATGAATACGAAGGCATCACCGCCCTGCTCAAGCTGGCCAACCGGCTAGGCGCTGAAGAGATCAGTGGCCGAGTCATCATTGTGCCAATGATGAACCACCCAGCGGTGCTGAACGGCACACGCACCTCCCCGTTGGATGGCGGCAATTTGAACCGCGCCTTCCCAGGCAACCCCGTGGGAACCCTTACCGAAAAAATCGCCGATTACTTCACCCGCTACTTGGTGCCGTTGGCTGACGTGGTGCTGGATATGCATTCCGGTGGGCGTACTCTGGATCTATTGCCCTTCGCGGCCACCCATCGGCTGGCCGACGCCACCTTTGGCGCCCGTTGCCTGGCCGGGGCCCAAGCTTTTGGCGCACCGTACACCCTGTTTATGGCGGAGCTGGAAGAGGCCGCCCTATTCGACAGCGTGGTGGAAAGCCTAGGCCGGGTCTTCATCAGCACCGAGCTGCGTGGAGGCGGCACCACCACCCCGGGCACCGTGGCATTGGCGGAGCAAGGCGTGGACAATGTGTTGCGTTTTGCCGGCATCTTGCCCGGTGATCCGCTGCCGGTGGCATCGCAGGCGTTGGAGATCCCCAGCGCAGACTATTACCGTGTCAGTCAGCATCGTGGCCTGCTGGAATTTGCGGTGGAGCTGGGTGACTGGGTGCAACAGGGTGACGTGCTTGCCCGCGTGTACTCCCTGGAACGTACCGGTGAGCCACCGGTGGACTATCGGGCGCCGTTTGCGGGCATGTTGATCGGCCGCCGCCACCCGGCACGGGTGGACGTGGGCGACACCTTTGCCGTGCTGGCGGTGAAGCGTTAACTGGAATCAGGAGAAAATATGAGTGACTCAAAGGGCGATCCGCGTCGCCGCCATTCAGCAAAGGTCGTGGACGGCCCCGGTAAATCCGCCAGCCGGGCCATGCTGCGGGCGGTGGGGTTTACCGATGAGGATTTTCATAAACCCCAGGTGGGCATTGCTTCTACTTGGAGTCAGGTGACGCCGTGCAATAGCCATATCGGTGAGCTCGCCGAAAAAGCCTGCGCTGGAGCCGATGCGGCCGGCGGCAAAGGGGTAATTTTCAATACCATCACCATCTCCGATGGCATCGCCAATGGTACCGAAGGGATGAAGTATTCGTTGGTCTCCCGCGAGGTGATTGCCGATTCCATTGAAACCGTGGCGGCTTGTGAAGGCTTTGACGGCCTGGTAGCTCTTGGTGGCTGCGATAAGAACATGCCCGGTTGCCTAATGGGCATGGCGCGGCTGAATCGCCCCAGCGTCTTTGTCTACGGCGGCACCATCATGCCCGGCAAGGGCCACACGGATATTGTTTCTGTGTTCGAAGCCATGGGAGCCCATTCCCGCGGCGACATGGACAAAATCGAACTCAAGCAGATAGAAGAAACTGCCATTCCCGGGCCCGGTGCTTGCGGCGGCATGTACACGGCCAACACTATGGCCTCGGCTATTGAAGCGCTGGGCATGAGCCTGCCGGGCAGCTCCGCACAGAATGCGGTGTCGGAAGAGAAGCGTGATGATTGCCAGCGCGCCGGCGAAGCAGTGTTGGCGCTACTGGAACAGGACATCAAGCCCTCGGACATCATGACGCGGGCTGCATTTGAGAACGCCATCACTGTGGTGATCGCCCTGGGCGGTTCCACCAATGCGGTGCTGCACCTGATCGCCATGGCGCGCACCGTGGGGGTGCCGCTGTCGCTGGATGACTTTACCGAGATCGGCAGGCGGGTGCCGGTGCTGGCGGACCTGCGCCCCAGTGGCCATTACATGATGAGCGAGTTGGTGGCCATCGGCGGTATTCAGCCGTTGATGAAGGTGCTGTTGGAGGCGGGTTTGCTGCAGGGTGATTGCCTGACGGTCACCGGCCGTACCTTGGCTGAGAACCTGGCGGATGTCAGTCCTTATCCACTGGATCAGACGATCATCGCGCCACTGTCTGCGCCGCTGAAAGCAGAAAGTCACCTGCGCATCCTTTATGGCAATTTGGCGCCGGATGGCGCAGTGGCCAAGATCACCGGCAAGGAAGGCACCCACTTTTCCGGCCCGGCCCGGGTGTTCGGTTCGGAAGAAGAAGCGCAGCAGCGGATCAATGATGGGACTGTGGTGTCCGGGGACGTGGTGGTGATCCGCTATGAAGGCCCCCGCGGCGGCCCAGGCATGCGTGAAATGCTCACCCCCACCTCTGCCATCATGGGGCGCGGCCTGGGTGACGAGGTGGCGCTGATTACCGATGGTCGCTTTTCCGGCGGCAGCCATGGTTTCGTGGTAGGCCACGTGACCCCAGAAGCTTTCGATGGTGGTCCGCTGGCATTATTGGAAAACGGTGACCAAATTACCATTGATGCCGAAGCCAACACCCTGGTCGTGGCGCTGTCTGATGCGGAGTTGGCGCGCCGCCGTGCTAACTGGCAACAGCCAGCACCACGCTATACCCGTGGTGTGCTGGCCAAATACGCACGGCTGGTGGGTTCGGCCAGCGAAGGCGCGCTGACGGACTTAGGTTAATCTGTTGCCGTTTTCGAGGCTCCTTGCTCCCGCCGACTTAGGCCTCACCCTCCGATGATTTGATCGCTGATAGAGCCCTGGCAGTCAGAGGGAGAAGGGCTTGGGTGTTGACATTTGGTCGTTTGGCCAAATAAGATAATTGCATTAAACCATGCAATGGTAACTGCTCATTCGGAGGAATTATGAATTCTGTACCTATCCAGCCGCGCAAAGTCGCATTTGATGTTTCCTCTGTTCCGCGGCACTGGAATGCGGGCGATCCCGTTCTTACTCGCTTTTTTGACGCGCTGTCAGTGCATTTCCCGGAAGGCGAACGGTTTTTTATCCAATCTGTGCGTAACTTTCAGGATCAAGTAACAGATAGCCGTCTGCGTGAAGATATTCGTCATTTTATTCGTCAGGAAGGTCAGCACGGGATTGTCCATGATCGTTTCAATGATGTGATGGTTGGTCAGGGTGTGGACGTGGAGAAGGTAACTGCGAATCTGCGAACATTTATCCGCACTACACAAAAGTACCTGCCTAAAAAGTACCAATTAGCGATGACTGCGGCATTTGAGCACTTCACTGCAACCCTTGGTGAGGCAATGGTTAGTGAAGATAGTGATATGTTTCGGGATGCTGACCCGGTCATGCGGGCACTTTTCCTGTGGCATGGCGTAGAAGAAGTGGAGCACAAGGCTGTTGCTTACGATCTTTACCAGAGTGCTGCTGGTGGCGGTTACCTAACCCGCGCGTCGGCGCTAATTGTTGCTACTCTGATGGTTCATCTTGTTGTAGCTCCAGTATTCTGGAATATGCTCAGGCTCGACGGTGCTACGCGAAAGCCGGGTGTGATTCTGCGAGGCCTTAACAAATTATATGGCCGAAAAGGCATTCTTACTGGGATGTTGCCTGAATTTTTAGATTGGTTCCGTCCAGGCTTTCACCCCTGGGATACGGGTATGCCAGAAAAGGTTGCTGCTTGGCTTTCGGAGTATGAGGAGCATGGCGACCCGATGCAGGCATCGGAAACAATTTACGGCCCTGTTGGTCCTGTTTCCCTAAAAGTGGTGGCCTAATGCCGAAAAGAAAGCCGGAGGAGGCTGGCATGAGTGGCGCCGAATACCATAAGCACACTCATAGGCCTGGACGTCATTGTGGTAGCTCAGCCATCAGGGATCTGCTCGAATTTCATGGGCTTAACCTGACTGAGGCTTTCTGTTTTGGCCTGGGTGCGGGGCTTGGTATTACCTATGTGGAAATACCAAATTCTGATACGCCTTTTATTGTTCATGTTCGCTCAATGGGTTTTGAAGAGGCGGTGTTCTCAACACTGGGAGTGCCGTTTCATTGGGAATCTTGGCAGGATAAAGAGGACGCTGCGAAGGCGCTAGATGGATATCTTGATGCTGGTCGTCCTGCTCTCTTGTTAACCGATATATATCACCTTCCTTATTTTAAAAGTAGTACCCATTTCCCCGGTCATGCAATTGTTGCTTGGCAGCGGACTGATGATGGGAAAACGGTTTTGGTGAGTGATACCGAGCGGCCTGAGCTTCTTGAGGTGCCGCGCGATAAGCTGGCACTGGCGCGCTTTTCTTTGACGCCACCTTTTATTCATCACGGCTCTCTGTTCGCTCCGGAAGATATCTCAGTTGAAATCTCTCCCGAGCAGGTCAAGAGTGCGATTATTCGTAATGCGCAAACGCTTAAAGATGGTGATAAAAACCAGGGCATTGAAGCACTGAATACTTGGATCAATGATCTTCATCGCTGGAAAGATTTTGAAAAATGGCCTTGGTTGCTGCGTTTTGCGTATCAAGTGATAGAGAAGCGCGGTACTGGCGGCGGTGGTTTCCGCACTATGTATGCAGAGTTTATTGATGAGGCAGAGGAGGTAATCCCCGCACTCAAAAAAATGGGCCTGTCTGATTTGATGCGCGACTCTGCCAGTGCGTGGTCTGCATTGGCTGATTGTCTTCGCTTGGGTTCTGAAAGTGAGACGTTTCCTACTGAGATGATCCGTGAAGCCATAGCCAAGGTGAGAGAAGCAGAATTGCGGTATATAGACGCCGCGTTGACATTATGAAGAACGAAAGTTGCTAATATGACGGCTGTAAATTCAATATCTAAAGATCTTCTTGCCGCGAGTGGTTTTTTTGGTGCCTCACACCCTTTGTTTGGGGCTTTCGGAATCGAGATGGAAGAAGTTGCCCCTGACGGGGTGGTTATGGGCATGCCCTGTGTGCCTGATATGTGTGATAGCAACGGTGTGTTACACCGTGGTGCAATTGCTACATTGATGGATACGACTTGTGGCTTGGCGATTTTTATTCGTCTCGGAGATATGCGGCCAATCGCCACTATCGATCTACGTGTCGATTTCATCACTATGCCGGGTATCAATGAGGCGATTTATTGCAAAGTCGTATGCTTTGCTATTGAAGGGGACATCGCCTATGTCCGTGGAGAGGCATTCGGCCGTTCTGGAGATGATGTGTTGGCATCAGTGTCTGGCAGCTTTGCGATCGGAACATTAGGCCCTTCGTTTGATAAACCAATTGCAAAAGAAAAAGATAATAAAAAAGATGTGCCGAAAGAGCAGTCGGGGGAAGTTGGCTCTGATATAAGAAATGAGGCTCCTCCTTCCCATCATGCACTCCCTGATGAATCACCATACTCGAAATTTCTCGGCATATGGTTAGGTGATGATGATGGCGTAAAAACCTACGAAATGTCGTTTCGCGACAAACATGTCGGTAATCCGTTAATCAAAACTTTTCACGGCGGCATCTTGGCCAGCTTTGCAGAGATCGTTGCTGGAAGCTATTTGACATCGAATAATGGGATTAATGATAAGTCGATATGCTCAAGCATGACCTTTGATTATCTTAGGCCTGCCTTCGCCGGAACATTGCGAGCCGAACCAAGAATTATTAGAGAAGGTAGACGCTTCATTATCGTTGTCGTGGACCTATTTATTGAAAAAAATAAAGTTTCGCAGGGTCGGTTTATATACAAGAGAGCCTTGGAAACAATCTGATTTATTACAATAAAACTTTCTTAAAATCCTCAATGGAGCGTCCAGTCATGTATATCACACAGACCTTGCGTCGTGCTGTTCAGTTAAATGGAGAAGGTACGGCCACTATTTTTGCTGGCCGGAGACAAACCTGGAAGAAGTTTGAGGATCGTATCGCACGCCTTGCAAATGGTCTGGTAGGGCTGGGGGTTGAGTCGGGCGATAGGGTTGCGATCCTATCGCTGAACAGTGACCGCTATATGGAGTATTTTTATGCGGTTCCCTGGGCGGGAGCTGCGGTAAACCCTATCAATATTCGTCTCGCACCGCCGGAAATTGCATTTACGTTAAATGATTCAGGTTCGAAAATTCTATTCATTGATGACACCTTTTCAGCGTTGCTTCCGATACTCCGACCACAGTTTGAATCAATAAAGCATGTGGTTTTTATTGGTGATGGTGAGTGTCCGGAAGGTTGTATTGATTATGAATCGCTTATTGTTCAATCCGAGCGAATGAGCGATGTAGACGCGGGCGGAGATGACCTTGCTGGCCTTTTTTATACCGGCGGTACTACGGGGCGCTCGAAAGGGGTAATGCTTAGTCACGACAACCTAGTATTCAACGCACTGAATGTCGTCGCAGAAATGGGGTATGGGCGTGACACTGTCTATATGCATGCTGCTCCAATGTTCCATCTGGCTGACATGGCCAGCACTTTTGCTGTAACCCTTGCAGCAGGAACCCATGGAATTGTTCCTCGTTTTGATGTTGATGAAGTTTTGGCGTTCATAGAACGCGAGAAAATCACAGACGCCTTGCTTGTGCCAACCATGGTTAATCTTCTTGCCTCATCTGGGCGTATTGCTAATTACGATGTAAGCAGCATAAGGCGAATGCTTTATGGAGCCTCACCGATGCCAGAAGCGGTGTTGATAAGCGCGATGGAGCAAATGCCGAAAGCCTCGTTCGCCCAGGGCTATGGCCAGACTGAAGCTTCACCAATCATTACCACGCTTGCTCCTGAGTTTCATGTTGCTGGTGGCGAAAAGTTACGGAGCGCAGGGCGTGCGGCCTTGGGTGTTGAGGTAATGGTTGTAAATGAAAACGATGAAGAAGTACCTCGTGGCACAGTTGGTGAAATCTGTGTGCGTGGTGGCAATGTCATGCGTGGTTACTGGGGTATGGAGTCCACCACGGAAGAAACTCTGCGCAACGGATGGTTGCATACAGGGGATCTTGCTTACATGGATGAGGATGGTTTCGTTTTCATTGTTGATCGCGCCAAAGATATGGTTATTAGTGGCGGTGAGAACATTTTCTCGGTTGAGGTCGAAGGCGCTATATATAGTCATTCGGCAGTACAAGAATGCGCAGTGATCGGAATCCCTGACGAAAAATGGGGAGAATCTGTTCATGCGATAGTGGTGTTATGCGAAGGAAGTAGTGCCAGTGAGACAGATATCATTGATCACTGTAGAGAAAAAATAGCTGGCTATAAGGTGCCTCGTTCGATTGAGTTTCGGAGTGAGCCGTTACCCATCAGTGGGGCAGGAAAAGTATTAAAAAATGAACTTCGATCCCCTTACTGGGAAGATAAGAGTATGCGGGTTAACTGAATTGAGTTTTTCGCCCGTATCACGAAACAGATAATAGCTTGGAGACTTCCGTGAATCTGGATTTCAACGAAGAAGAAAAGAAATTTCGTGAAAGCATCCGGCAATGGATGGTTGAAAACGTCCCTGAAGATGTTCGCAGCTGTACCGCCCGCGGGGCGATGCCGGATAAGAGCATGCAGCAGCGCTGGGAGCGTTTGCTTGGAAGCAAAGGCTGGCTGACAACGACTTGGCCAGAGCAATATGGTGGCCCTGGCTGGAGCGCAACTCAGCGCTATATTTTCGACCTAGAGCGGGCTTTGGCCGGTGCGCCACCGACGAGTCCTTTTGGGGTAGCCATGGTTGGGCCGGTGCTTTATACCTTTGCCTCTGAAGAACAGAAGGAACGCTGGTTGCCAGGTATCCAAAGTGGAGAAACGCTCTGGTGCCAAGGGTATTCCGAACCTAATGCTGGCTCGGATCTGGCCTCATTGAAAACGCGTGCCACGCTTAACGGTGATCATTATTTGGTAAATGGCCAGAAGATCTGGACGACTCAGGCACACTGGGCGGACATGATGTTCTGCCTAGTGCGTACAGATAACACCGTGAAGCAACAACAGGGCATCTCATTCCTACTGATCGACATGAAAACGCCTGGGCTTGAGGTGCGACCGATTTACTCGATCGATGGACATCACCACCTTAACGAAGTGTATTTCACAGATGTGAAGGTTCCAGTGGAAAACCTTGTGGGCAAGGAAGGGATGGGGTGGACCATCGCTAAGTTCCTGCTTACTCACGAACGTACGACTATTGCTGGCGTGGCTGATATTCATCATGAAATAAATCGTCTCAAATCAGCCATGGAAAGTCTGCCCACTGAAAATGAGCGGCAGCAGGCTCAACGGCGCTTGGCATCTCTGGAAATAGACTTGATGGCATTGGAGTACACCAATTTTCGTACCGTAGCTGCGACCGATGAGGGTAAGCCCTTTGGGCCAGAGTCTTCAGGGCTGAAAATTAAAGGCACCGAATTACAGCAAAGAGTTTCTCAGGCGATGGTTGAGATCGGTGGGCTGATGTCTCTGCCATGGGATAATAAGCAACCGATTGGAGACGAAGTATTTAATCAAGCCAGTCGCCGCTATAACTTCCTGCGTGCCTGCACTATCTATGGTGGATCTAACGAGATTCAGAAAAACGTATTGGCAAAGATGCTGCTCGGATTGTGAGGTGAGGCATGGATTTCAAGTTACCTGAAAATACCACGATGATTGCCGATACGGCGCGCCGTTATCTAAAAGATAATTACTCGTTCGATACCTATATTGCTCAGCTTGATGAGAGCAACCATTTGGACGAAGGCCGTTGGCAGGCAATGACAGATTTGGGTTGGTTCGGTCTTCCTTTTGCGGAGTCTGTTGGCGGATACGGCGGCACGTTATTGGATGTGTCAGCGATCGTGCAGGAGATGGGGGCAGCTCTCTGTCTTGACCCTTATGTCGATTTGATCGTCTCCCCTGGAAAGTTGCTGGAGCACGTAAACACATCAACATCACTGTCATTGCTTGAGAAAGTGATTGCCGGTGATGCACGAGTGGCATGTGGGTTTTACGATCGGCATGCCGGCTACAATATACTGAAGCCCTCATTAAGGCTTAATAGCGGACGCCTTTCAGGCCAGAAGCATATCGTCTCAGATGGTGGTTGTGCAGATACCGTATTGTTGTCCGCGATGTCTGGTGATGAGCTGGTGATTATCGTATTGCCTATTGAGGCTTGTGATGTCGAGCGGTATCGGCTGTTGGACGGAAGTCGTGCTGCCAGTTTGACCCTCGATGATGTCGAAATCAGTGAAGAAATGATTTTGTGTCGTGGAGAGGACGCTAAGCAGGCTGTTCTTGCTTGGTACGATTATCTCTGTGCGCTGGATTGTGCACGCATGTATGGGGCTTCTCGTCAGGTATTTCAGTCAACGCTGGAATATGCTCAAACACGGAAGCAATTTGGCACTGCCATTGGCAGTTTCCAGGTGATACAGCATTATCTTGTCGATCTTTTTATCGATCTACAGCAGCTTGAATCGATGCTTCTGATGGTATCGGTAAAAGCGGAAAGTGACTGCATTTCCGAGCGTGTTCGAGCTACTGCGGGAGCAAAGGCTTACTACGCGAGCCAGGCGGTGATTATTGCCCAACAAGGCATCCAGATACATGGTGGTGTTGGCGTTACTGAAGAGCTTAATATCGGGCACTACTTTCGCCTTATTACTCATTGTTCATTGAGTCATGGTGACCGGGAACATCACATAACGCGCTTTAGCCAAGTAGGAGATAGTGCACATGGAGGCATTTGATTTCATCGTTGTGGGCGCGGGCTCGGCCGGCTGCGTGCTTGCCAACCGTTTAAGCGAGAGTGGGAAATACTCCGTGTGCCTGATTGAAGCAGGCCCTCATGACAATAGTGGCTTCGTAAATATTCCCTTTGGCCTTATTGGGTTGATCAAAAAAGGCAAGCGAAACTGGGGTTATGACACAGCGCCACAGAAGAATCTTAATAATAGAAGCCTCTATTGGCCCCGTGGCAAAACGCTGGGTGGCAGTAGTTCAATTAATGCTATGGTCTATATTCGTGGACAACAGCAGGATTATGATGATTGGGCGGCGGAGGGCGCGTCAGGTTGGGCATGGAAGGATGTGCAGCCTATTTTCAACGCGCACGAGAACAACGAAGAATACCCCAAAGATAGCTTCCATGGTGTTGGTGGGCCTCTAAATGTAACTCGGGTGAAGGATATTAATCCCTTGACCCCTATGTTTATCCGCGCTGGCGAGGAGCTGGGTTATCCCCGTAATGATGATTTTAACGGGCCAGATCAAAAAGGCTTTGGGCGTTTTCAGGTAACACAAAAGGATGGGCGGCGCTGGAGTTCAGCGCGCGCCTTTTTGGACCCAGCACGTGGCCGAAAAAACCTGACAATAATGACTGAGATTCAGGTAAGAAGAGTGCTGTTTGGTGATGGCCGGGCGATTGGGGTTGAAATACGTGATGGTGATGGGAATGTCACGAAAATAGGAGCACATAAAGAGGTTGTTCTGTCCGGTGGCGCGATCAACACTCCTCAGCTGCTTATGTTGTCGGGTATTGGAGATAAAAAACACCTAAATGAAGTCGGGATCAATTGCCTACATCATTTGCCGGAGGTTGGAGCTAATCTTCAGGACCATCTGGATATGACGGTCTTAATAAAGGATCGAAGTCGGCAGTCTATTGGGATGTCGCCTTTCTTTTTGCCCCGATTGATTCGTGCTTTCTACCAGTATTTCCGTCATCGGCGCGGATTTTTGGCCAGCAATGCTGCAGAAGCAGGGGCCTTTGTTAGTTTGCTCAGCGATGAGGATCGGCCCGACGCTCAGTTTCACTTTTTGCCGGCGTTCCTTCGTGATCATGGCCGCCAGTTGACCCCGGGTTTCGGTTGCACTATCCATGTTTGCCAGCTTAGACCCAAAAGTCGAGGGTGGATTCGTTTAGCCAATAGCGATCCATTAGCAGCACCAATCATTGATCCGAATTACCTCTCTGATCCTGAGGATGTCAGTGTACTCCGTGAGGGCGTGAAATTGGCGAGAAAGGTCTTCCACAGCAAATCGTTTCAGCCGGCTTTTGGGGGGGACGATGAGCCTAACTCAAGCATTGTAAGCGATGCGGATATTGATGCTGATATTCGTCAGCGTGCTGAAACCATTTACCATCCGGTTGGTACTTGTCGAATGGGCAGTGATGATGGCGCGGTGGTGGATGTTCGTTTACGTGTGAACGGAGTGAAGGGTTTGCGTGTTGCGGACGCTTCGATTATGCCATTATTGATCAGTGGTAATACGAATGCACCATGCATGATGATTGGTGAGCGAGCGGCACAGTTTATCTTAAGCGATATTGAAGGGGCGGCTTGTTAAGCTTTCTTCGGAAATTAGCCCCAAGGCTAGCTACTAGGCTTTGGGGCTAAAACCATCGTGTATTAGGATGAAATGAGAGGCAGCAAGCAGAATAAGAACTCAGCTGTTACGCTATATGACACATGTTAGTTTTCGTTAACCGGTAGAAAGGTATTCTCCCCAGTATTTACCCCGCGTTTCTGTCTTTGAGTGCTTAATTCAGCGCTAACTTGATCTCGATTACACGCATCGCAGCGGTTTCCACTCAAACAGATCACCTCCTGACAGCGTATATTGGCACACTCTAAAAGCGATCGAAAAAGCACGTCTGGAGCGAGCACAGGTTATTCATGTGCATAGATAGGTATGCCCTTTTCCAAAATTCCTGATTAAGGCTGCGTGGCAGTGGATGCTGAGCTCTGCCCACTGTGCCTCTGTGGTTTATGAGCTGTTCCATGTGATTTGTGATTGCCAAATTCGGCAGGGTAGTGTTGGGTCGCGTGGAGGGTGGGACAAGCCAGAAACCATGTAGTAACAAGGCTACGCGAATACGAGTAAAGTAATCACGCTGTTACTGTTTCGCAACCCGGATAGTTTGAAGCAGGATCAACGTAGTCCGCTTGCGGGTTTCCCAAAGAAAAGAAGGCGTAAAAAAATTAACGACTGGAACCATTTTATCAAGATAAAATGGTGGTGATACCCGGGATAGCGACTATATCTTAATGAAGATAAAAGCCGCTTTCCCGGGGTTTCGTGGTGAATCTTTTATGCTGCCACCCTACCTACGTGCAGGTGACGGGCTAACATAATCAGGCAGCTGAATTGCTATATTGATCATGCAATGCTCCGCCTACGGCAAATAGCTTATCTCGCCAATTGCTCTCCAGCTGTTTGGTATTGTGTTGATTGGGGTGGAAATTCGGTTCTACGAATTCGGGAAGCCTTGATAGTATGCGTGATACAAAACCATTGCGACCCAATAATACGTTAAGACCTTTGATATTATCTTTTAAATTACCTAGCTGGCCGTCTTTTGCCAGCATCCAGCTCCAAGTTACTCCTAGCATCGGAAGCAATACTACTACGGACGCCAGTGCTGCGGCGGCTCTTTCGATACGGCTGTTCCCGATCAGCTCGTAAACGTCATAAGCAACAGATTTGTGCTCAAGTTCTTCAAGTGCATGCCACTGCCATATCTTGATCATTTCAGGGTCAGCTTGCTGTACGAATTGTTCATCGTTAAGGAGCTGTTCGGCTAGAAGGGCAGTGAAATGCTCCATAAAAGTCGTGGCCGCAAGTCGCGTGCTCGGGGGTAACTTTTCAAGTATGGCTAGGCCAATTTTAACGAAACGGTCCGGGGCCTGCATGTCAAAGCCGTACTCAGAAAGGATGTTGTTGAGTCGGTCATGTTCGCGACCATGGATGGCTTCCTGACCCATAAATCCTGAAATTTCTGCACGCAGAGTTTCGTCTTTAACTTCATTTCGAAAGTGTCTTACCGATTCCATGAAGTATCGTTCGCCCGGCGGAAAAAATCCCGAAAGCATTGCGAAAAATGTCGTGGCAGTTGCATTTCCTGCGTAGAAGTATTTCGGCATATTTTCTGGGAAACTAAAATTAATATGTCTAGGCGGAATGCCAACGAGGGCTCCGCTGAGTTTTTTTATGCTTTTGACAGGGTTTGAAGAGCGCATATCGCCTCCAGTATTAAATGTAATGGTTAATTAAAGGATGTTAAGCAATGCCCTTGCGGGCGGTTTTGCTATTCTTGCCTTGCTGCTTTTTAAACATAACTTCGAGCAGCCGCTGATAGCCTGTGGGCATCAGGCGCTGGGTGGTGTCGAGCATGATGGCATCGCCGCCCACCAATACTCTCCGCCGGTTCTTGCGTACAGCTTTTAGAATAGTTTTTGCTGCGGTTTCTGGTGTGGTCATAGCGATTTTTTCAAACATATCGGCAATATCTTCTTTGTCACCGATACCCATGTCACCCATGTCGCCCATGCGGCTGTTGCGAGCGATATTGGTTTTGACCCCTCCAGGGTGAACTGAAGTAGCGCTGACGCGGCCGCCCTCTATATCAAGCTCTTCGCGCAGCGATTCTGTAAAACCGCGTACAGCAAATTTAGCGGCATTGTAGGCAGATTGAGTCGGTACGCCGATAATGCCGAACACGCTTGAGATATTGATGATGTGCCCTTCATCAGCACGCTTCAGGTGCGGCAGGAATGCTTTGGTGCCGTATACCACGCCCCAAAAATTGATGTTCATAAGCCATTCAAAGTTCTCGTAGCTCATGTTTTCTACGGTTTCACCAAGACCAACACCCGCATTGTTCATGATGATGTTGACCTTGCCGTGCTCAGTAACGGTGTCGTCCGCGTATTTATAGACCGCTTCGCGATCGCTGACATCAACGACATGGCTGCTAACTTTCACCGGATAATGGGCAAGCATCTTGATGGTTTTCTCGAGGCTTTCTTGGCTTATATCTGAGATAGCCAAATGGCATCCCTTTTTTGCCAGTGCAATGGCTGTGGCCTGGCCGATACCGGAGCCCGCTCCTGTAATGGCGGCAACTTTTCCAGAAAATGACTTCATCGTTGTGCCTCTTTGGTTAGCGCGCTGCCGAGTAGCTGTTGAACCAGTTTGCGCTTAGGTTTATGGAGATTTTTGCCTTCGAAATGCAGGTAGCCATCATCAAGCTTCCCATAACGAAGGGCGGGAAGGTCGCGCAGGTAATCGTTCAGTGTTTGCCAAGGCTGTTTGGTTCCTTGGCGTGGTAGGCGATCATCGGCACGCTGAATGTATCCTGACCGAAGGTTGAGGAAGTTGACGTCAGTTCCACAGTCCTCTTCGTCAACGGGTGTCACCTTGTCAGCGCCGGTCTTCTGCATATGCTTGAGTAGGCGACAAACAAACTCGGAAGCGATATCGGCTTTTAGGGTCCAGGAGGCATTGGTATAACCAAAGACGAATGCCATATTGGGGATGTTTTCAAGCATTAACCCTTTGTACATCATGGTGTCTGAAATACTGGGTTCCTTACCGTCCACACGAATGCTTGCGCCGCCGAACATTTGCAAATCCAGACCGGTGGCTGTGACGATGATATCTGCGGGAAGAAGTTCTCCGGATTTAAGCTTTATGCCAGTTTTAGTCACGCTAGCTATATGATCTGTTACCACCGAGGCTTTGCCTTCACGAAGAACCCGGAAGAGATCGCCCTTTGGCACCGCGCACAACCGCTCTTCCCAAGGATTGTAGTGCGGTTGGAAATGCTTCATGTCGAAATCTGGCCCAAGCTGCTTACGGGCAGCGGCTAACAGTAATCTGCGGATAGCCTTGGGCTTTCGGATTGACAGTTGGAATACGCTTCTCTGAAGTAAAACGTTGCGCGCGCGAGCCATACGGTAAACGACCATTTCTGGTAATACACGACGCAGGTTTTTAGAGATTAGATCTTGCTCCGGAACGGATGCAACATAGCTGGGAGAACGCTGTAGCATGGTCACATGAGAGGCATTGTCTGCCATTGCCGGTACCAGCGTTACAGCTGTGGCTCCGCTACCGATTACGACCACCCGTTTACCACTGTAATCGTAATTTTCAGGCCAGTGCTGAGGATGAATGACGTCGCCCCCAAAGCGCGTTATGCCGGGTATTTTGGGTGTGTGGCCAGCATCATAGTTGTAGTAGCCAGTGCAATTGAGCACAAATCCGGCTGTGAAGGTTTCCTCTTCACCGGTTTCCTCGTTCTGGGCGGTGACGGTCCAGCGATTGCTCTCGCTACTCCACTCCTCGGAAAGAACTTTGAGACCGAAGTGAATTTTGTCAACGACCTGATGCTGTTCGGCAGTTTCTTCGATGTACTTGCGGATGGAGGGACCGTCGGCAAGCATTTTTGTGTCTGTCCAAGGCCGAAAGTTATAGCCGAGAGTAAACATATCTGAGTCCGAACGAATGCCGGGGTAGCGAAATAGGTCCCATGTGCCGCCTACTCGCTTACGACGCTCGACAATTTCGTAGCGTAGATCAGGGCAGTCGCGGTTAAGATGGCAAGCTGCTCCCACGCCGGACAGGCCAGCACCTATTATTAGAACGTCTAGATGTCTGTGTTTCATGTTTTAACTCTCCGCTCAGTGGAGCGTATCTGTTGAATGGGCGGATCAATCGATTGAAGGAAATCCATCACAGCCCCCGTAAAAATGCTATTGCGGTCACCGGCTACCATATGACCCGCTTGCTCAATCACCCGGTACTGGGCTTGGGGTACCAGGGCCAAAAGCTCTTGAGCACCTGTTTCGCTGAGTACATCACTGTGGTAACCACGGATCAGTAATATCGGCATGCTGAGGTGCCTCGCCGCACGATTGAGTCGGGCCCCGCCGAACATGCTTTCATCTGTTTCGGGGATCTCGGCATGATCAAGAAACGCTGGATCCCAGTGCCAGTGGAGACGACCGTTCACATCCTCACGCAGGTTTTTGCGGAGACCCTGTGAATTCGCGGGTGCTTTGCGCCCCGGGTTATAGGCAGCGACCGCGTCCCGCACCTGCTCCAGAGAGTCAAATCCGTCACGGTGGCGACGCATGAATTCAATAATCCGGCGAACGCCGTTGCGTTCCAGCTTGGGAGCCACATCTACCAGTACAAGGCCACGGCAGTTCAGAGAAGCCTCTTCTCCAAGCGCGAGCATGGCAGTGAGGCCACCCATTGATGCACCGACGATATACGGCGACGAGGGGAGCGACTGAATGATAGCGCGGAGGTCGGACACCAAGGCAGTGGCGCTGTAATCACCTTTTGGACACCACTGGCTTTGCCCATGACCTCGGGCGTCTATGATAGTGGCGCAGTACCCGGCCTTTGCCAGGACGGTTGCCGTGTGCGTCCATGCATGACGAGTCTGTCCGCCGCCATGTAGCAGTAGCACCTGCGGCGACTTTGGATCACCGAACCGGGTCGCACTAAGAGCCAAACCTCCGTTTCCTTGGAACTGTATGTCCCTGCCAGTCTCCGGGGGGGCACTTGAAGCACTCTGGTTACGCGTTGTGGGATTATCTTGATAATGCATTATTAAAGGCACTTGATTGTTTGGTCAAACAACCAAATGGTAACGTTTCATTCACAAAAAGGGAAGTGCTGCTTGAGTAAATTGTCGCAGGGGTGCAAATGTGGCTAAAAAAGCCCTTCATGAATTCTACAGTGAGAAAAGGTTCACCACGGATTAGATCGAGATAGGTAGGGGCGAACAATGCACCGAGTTACACTGTTTTGTGCGGCCAAGCAACACAACAAAAACATTGCGCTCATGCCCGAGGCTACGTTTGCGTAGAATGGCCAGAAGGGTTTCTTTCCCTGTCATGACTCCCGCCTTTCTGCCTCTGAGTACCCGATTCCCCCGTTACACACCTATGTAGCGGTTGCTACCAAGCGTGTCCCTTGATTCATGATCTCGGTTGCGTCGTATTCGAGATCGGCATTCATTTGAGTGCTGAATCTGGCTTGAGGTGTGCGGCTAGCAGCTTTGGGCGGGTTGTCTGTCTAGCGTTGGCTCACAGAGCAATTACGCTAGCATGCAGAAGGGCTGTGCCGATGTTGCCGCTCAAGTTGATTGCCTCTCTGCCAGGATTGCAAACCACAAGGCCATCGACAAGACCCGACGGGGCGCGATCTGGTGCCCCGGATCTTGGCTAGGCCCGCTATGTGATGATGGATAAATCTGCCCTGTTCAAGGAGATCGTTATACCAACATGGCAGTGAATGCCAAGAGTGGTAGGTGCTCTGGGTAAACGAAGGTCGCTTCAGAGCCGTGATTCGACGGTTCTTTGAGCGGGTGTGGCCACACTCCCGTCAGATTCAAGCGGTGGCAATGGACATGAGCTTGACCATGGATCTGAGGTCGAGGCTTGCTTCCCAACGCCCGGGTGGCCTATGGGTTGTTCGATGCGATGGCCAAATTCGGCAGGAGATATGATAGATCGCGTGCGGGGGGATCAAGGCAATGATTCACTTCGCCAAAAAATGGACACTGTACGCAGAGGGTATCGCCGCTAGTGCCACTTCGCGCTGAATTCTTGAGCCGGGCCTAGCATGCTAGAGGGAATGAAGGTTTGGATTAAGGTCATCAAGAGAATGGCTTACGGTTTTCGGGATAACGGCTACTTCTTCGTGAAATCTACGCCGCTTTTTCGGCATCCTGCCCTAGACCATAAAAAAAGCCCCCAATGAAGGGGGCATAAGAGTGCATAGCATTACGGGGAATGCTTTAGAGATTTTTAACTGGCAAGAAGGTGAATGTCAGGTCTACGCCTAGGGGCGGTACCTCCAGTTCCACACCAGCCAAACCTATGCCCAAAAGATCAATGTTGGCCGGTATGATGAGGGGGTCAGGATTGCGGACCTTTAGAATCAGGCGGCCATCGTCAACAAAACGTAACGGCCCTTCCAGGACGACCCCAGTGATTAGTTTGCTGCGGATATCATGTCCGAGTTCAATAATTAGCCGTGGTTCTAGTTCTGGTGCATCTACCATGAGATCAAACGTGGTGCTGAACCAGGGGCCATCAGGGGTTTGGGTGATATACCCCGTGATTGGGTTGTTGTTTTCGTATGCCAGGCGGAGCATCAAAGGGCCTGTGTCTAGTGGTATGGAGATTATTCCCAATGCCCTAGCCTGCAGAAACACGCTGGTGGTGGGGAGAATAGTGGGAAAGACTTTCGCAATCACGGCGCCGGTGACTTCATTTGACGTGCCCGGGTCACTGTCGATGAGGCGGCGGTTTACGGTGACATCTGGTTCATAGCTGCTTACCCCGGCTTGCAATGCACCTGCGCCCACGAAAGCAAACTTCTTTTCTGGGCAATCTTCGCCTATATCACAGCCAATGTTGGCATCGGTTACAACGCCAGAGAAGTCTTTGAGTTGAAGTTGCAAGTAATTGAATTCCGCAGTCGCTCCACCGTTTCCATCCGGCTCCGCGCCTTGCTCGCTGTCTTCGAGACTGAGGTTCGCGTTTACATCTGCTACCGGAAGTGAGCGTAATGATACGCGGGTAATCCGATCCTCTTCCCCTGTTACCACAAAGTGATTGGTCAAGTTAGGGCCGCCTTCTCTCAGGCCAGGAGCGGTAGAGCTGGACTGAGACAGTTGGCGTGTTTGTATCGGGGCTCCATCATTTGAACAAATGGCGTTGCCCCCACAATTTGGAGACCCGGCCTCAGAGTGAAGGGTATAGCGGTAAAGGTCACCAACTTGCCAAGGGCTTTCAGGATAAAACTCGGTCCGTTGTGCAAATACCTTAAGACGGCCGTTGACGAGCTCCCACGCATTATTGCCAGTGTTAAAACGCTCAACAACAAAGGTGTTCTCGTTGACAGTGGCTATGTCGATGCTGCGGCTGAAAATAGCTCGGAGGCTAAAGTCCTTGAAAAGGTTTGGTACTGGGTAAAGCGGGTCGCTACTTTTGCCGCCCACACATCGACCGTTTCGCCAGTTTTCGCGTGGTCCGGTTAGCACGGCACCGGTCATCGCACAGGGGTAGCCCGGGAAAACAGCGGAGACAAGAGGTGAACGTAACTCATTTACGTTGCCATTGGGAAGAATGAATTCCGGCAGGCGAATATCGAGTGTTCGATCTTGGTTAAGCGAATTGCCTTGAGTATCTCGAAGCAGGCTGGTCAGGGTTACCTGGATATCTTTGCCATGCTCAAGAATGTCTTCGCTTATCACCACCGTGGCGCCATCATGCCTCATCTCGAATGTTTGAACTACGCCATCGACCCTAACCTGAATGGCGCCGTCAAGAAATACCGATGCAGGGTCCAGTGGTTTGTTGAAGTTCAAGATAATTGGATCGCCGGGGCGAGCATTGGGCTGGAAGATGCCTGGTACCCAAGAGTGAAGTTGCAGAGGGCGTGCATCGGGAGTGGGTGAAGGCGCTTGGCGCTGGTTTTCGTAGGCCTCCATGCGGAATGAAAGTAAGCCCGATGCCTTTTCCAAGCCTAACACTTCGGGTTCGACTACGCTGACTGCATCCAGTACCAGCACCCCATCTTCAACAACGGCTAGCCCGGCTACCTGTACATTGAGCAGGTTCTGGCTGAGGGCTCCGTTCGGCGCCATTCCTTCTGCGCTCATTGCCGCGTCCATATTAAGCAGGGCATAACGAGGGACTGACGGTGAATCACTGAACGGATTGGGAATCAGGTAACCGTTGGCGTCACTGAGCAGTGTGATGGTAACTTCACCTGTCTCAAGGCCGGAGGGTATTTCGCCCAAAATATTGACATCGACAGGTGAGCCCCGCAGCACAGAACCGGCGGGCACTCGCAATGGCACAGCACCAGGAAAATCTGGTGCAAAGCCTAGATCGGCAGCAAGATCACCACTCAATGCCGTAAAGGACTCGTTGCCCAGCACAAAGGACTGGACGGGGACCTGGTTGATTGGGTTTCCGGTTAACAACGAGGTCAAATCAGGCTGCTCAGCACCAAGGCTGCCTACCTTAAGAATGGATGTTGCGCGAGGAAGTGTCGAGACTGGAACAAATGTACGATTGTATTCTGGCAACTCAGCACCGGTTGTTTGGGCGCGCAGTCCAGTAATGGTCAATGTGTGTTCCACCGGTTCCAGATCCTGGGAGGGGTCGAGGCTCAGGTATCGGCCCTGCAAGAACAGGGAGGCAGGCACTAACTGGCCCAGGTTGTCACGCAGCTGGACGGTTCCGTTTTCGCCATAACTTGTGCTGGTAGGGTCAAGTGTCTGGTTGAATGCCATCCTGAAAGTGCTCATGTCGTTGGGGCGACTGGCATCGTCGTTTGATGCGAGCAATTGTGGTTGGTCCAAGGGGGGGGCCGAGAGTAAAGTGAAGGGGCCGGCGCCCATGGCTTCCGCTGCGCCAGCTTGGCTGCCGGCGGTCTGAAATTGCACGCGGGCCACGGAATCACCATCAATGGCTCCGAGGCCGGCTCCGCTGACGGCTAGGTGGTAAGTTTCCGCTGGAAGCAGGGGGGACAGGGGGTGCAGAACCAGACCCCTGCCGTTATCCGTCACCTGATATTCAACCGCGACTGTGCTGTCGTCGGGATCACTTACCAGCAGCAGCCGGGTATCAATGTCGTCAATCACCTCTTGATCAAGCTCAGTGGAAAAACGCAAAACCACCAGGGCGGAAGATGGTACTTCTATTTGATCAGGGTAAGGATAAGAGAAAATCAGGCTATCAGGAGCTTGCCACGTAGTTGTAGTTGTCACATCGCCCTCATCATCGCCTCCGCAGCCATATAGGATGCTAGCTATGGTCGCGACGAGAAGGGCGGTAAATAATTGATAAATATTAGTTTTTTTTTCATTCATTATTATTCTCCAGGTATTATCGCACGGCAGCTGTTAAAACTTCAGCGATAGAGAGGAAGAAAATACTTGGATTTCGCCATCGGCTCGTAGGGTCTCGTACGAGTTGGGGTTAGAGGGGGAGTTGATAGACGTTAACTCAAAGTCTGCTTCATCCAGCATTTGATACTGGTATGCGAAGGCAAGTTCTAGCGGCATATGCAATACCGGCGCGTTTGCTAGGCGGTAGCTTGCACCTAAGCCGAAGATTTTTTTATCGGTGTCTAGGTAATTAACATCTTGGGATCGGTTGGACTTTAAGGGGGAGTCCTCCAGGGCCGCACCAGCAAATAGCTTCATTGATTCCGACCACTGATAACTGACACCAATACGGGGAATAGTGATGTCGTCAAATGCCAGGTTGGCCTGGTCACGGATGGTATCACTGGCGAACTCGCGTTCAAGAGCAGACCATTTATGTTGCTCAATGCCGGCGGTCAGTTCGAATTTGCCTACCGGAAGCAGGAGCGCCGCGCCGAGAACCTCGGGTTGATAGGTGTCGATGGTGCTCAATGCCAGACTCAGCCCTGGTTCAGGTATAACCCCAGGCACGACTACGTTTGCATCGACGGACACCTCGTAGCTGCTTTCATCACGCCAAAATAGCGCAACTTCGAGTTTGTCCATGCCAAAAGGCATGCATTCACTGGAACCGCAAAACATTTCGCCAGAACGGATATTGATACCTAATGCTGGGGATAGTGAGGGGGACGCTTCAAGGGAGAGATTTTCCGAGTCAGTGTTGCCGCCCAGGTCCGAGACTGTTTCCAGCTTTGCTTTAGCTTCCAGGGTTAGGCGGGCGGAGGCCCCGACGTCAACGCCTCTTATGATATTGCTGACAGCGCCACCAAACGCAAGATAAAGTGGTTGCGACTCGTAGCGTAGGAACTGCCCTTCTTGTGAGGTATTGGCTTGGTATGGCAAGAGGTTGGATGTGTATTCATCGGTACCAACGTTAAGCCCGAAATAGATCGGTCTTTTGGTGCTGCTGATGCCGGCTATGCGGCTTTTGAAGCCGATTAATAGCAACTCGGAGCTGCTGTCGGAGAGTACATCGTTCTCGCGATCTAAAGGCGCGGAGCCCCCCAGTGATTTGCCTCGTAGTTCTTGGTCGCCATATTGTGCAACGATACTCAGTTCGCCTTCCTCTGAGCGGGCCATTGCTGCAGGGTTATAGTAAACCGACCAGCTGTTGGACGTAAAAGGGCTGAATGCGAGGGCAGAGCCTACATTCATGGGGCCAAGCCCGTAGTTGGAGGCTCCGTCGCCAGCACCAGCAATGGTTAAGCTAGGAGAGAGTAGTGCGGTGCCGCAAATAACAGCAATGAGAGGCAACCGTTTTGTTTTTGTTGAAGGCATCATGGGCTCCTTAAGGGGGGTGTCTTTTTTTTTGGTTATTTACTTTGTTTGGCCATACAACCAAGCAAATTTCAAATTTGTCAGATTTCTTGTCTTGTGTCTATGTCTACGCAGCGCCTGTCTTTGCCCTCCCACATATGATTATTGACAGATGACTAGAGTGTATGTGGAAGTGCCTAACAGTTACAGTGATAGCAGTCGATTAAATCGTGGTTTCTCGACCGGGGATAACGTATCCAGTACCTCACGTCTGTGATGTGGTTAGAAGAGTTAGCAAATTATAATAGTAATGCAGTTTGCATCAGCATAGCCCCGAAGAATAGCCTAGTTATTTTGCCGTGCCCAGTGGCACGCTAGGTTAGAAGGTTGTTTTCCGTCAGGGCGCCTTTTGCAGGGGGTCAGGGTATGCGACTAACCCGTTTGCTTTCCACTGTGCTGGGGGTGGTGGGATTTGGGTGATCGCCCAGTCGACTGAACTGGTAATGGTTCATTGGCAAATGTTTGGCCCGCCACAGCATTTCTAAAGAGGTAGATGGGCGCAGCATCGGCGCGTCACCGTGGTGGTCGAAGTAGTAACTGTTTGACTGCGCACAATTGTGGTTGAGGAACACTGTGTTCTGCTGGCGCTTCTGAATATTGCGGAAATAATCGTCATGTACTGACTGGCGAATTTCCACTTGGGTGGCGCCACGCCGGTTGGCTTCGCGGATGCAGCGTGAGAGGTGGATAGCATTACCCTCGACCATCTTGAAATAAGAAGTCCCGATAAGAGCATAGGGCCCGAGCATAATGTAGAAGTTCGGGTAGCCTGGGATGGTCAGGCCTTCGTAGGCTTGGTAGCGATGGTCATGCCAAAAATCGCCCAAATTAATGCTGTTGCTGCCGATTACGTCGAAAGAGGGGATGTTTCCTTTCTCAAAAGTTTTGTAGCCGGTGGCCAGGATCAAGGTATCGATGCGTCGTGAGCGACCATCATCGGTGGTAATGCCGCTGGAGGTGATGTGTTTAATCGGCGTAGTGACTAGCTCAACGTTGTCCCGGGCGAAGGTGCGGAAATATTCGTTGGAGAACGTGGGCCTTTTACAGCCGAACCCGTATTTCGGTGTCAGTTTCTCCCAAAGGTCCTTGCGGTTGGGCAGTTGTTTACGCATGTTGGCGATGCCCGCTTTTTCGCACATGCGCACCAGCCAAGGGGCTTGGCGGTAATAAATTGTTGAAAGCACCATCAGGGTTTCACTGGCGGTATCGGTGGCTCCGCGCAGGGTGCGTTGCAGACCCGGTACGGTTCGGAACAGGCTCTTGAGCCAGCCGGGCAGGGTGTGATCCGGTTTTTTTAGAACCCAGATAGGGGTGCGCTGGTAGACATCGAGTTGGCGGGCCTTGACGGCAATTTCCGGAAGCAGTTGCACTGCGGTGGCTCCGGTGCCTATCACGGCAACCCGCTTGTCACTGAGATCCAGATCGTCCGGCCAGCGGGCAGTGTGAATGACTTCGCCTTGGAACTTCTCCAGTCCCTCAATATCCGGCATTTTGGGCGAGATCAGCCCGCCGCAAGCCGAAACAATATGCCGCGCTCGAAGTTGTCGCCCATCCCCAAGCTCAAGCACCCAGAGATGGTTAGCAAGATCGAAGCTGGCGCGAGTGACTTCGACGCCAAAACGAATAAGGGGGTAGATGCCATACTTGCTTGTTACCTGCCGAGTGTACTGGTAAAGCTCGTTTCCCGGAGCGAATACTCGCGACCAATTTGCGTTCTGTTCGAACGAAAATGAGTAAGTGAAAGAGCTAATGTCGACAGCGATCCCCGGATAACGGTTATCGCGCCATGTGCCACCCACATCCTCACTGCGCTCAAGGATCAGAATGTCCTTGATGCCATCGGCACGTAGCTGGATTGCGGCACCAATGCCGGAGATGCCAGCGCCAATGATGATTACTTCATGATCGGGGCTAATGTTATAGCGAGGATTCTGGGTTGCAAAAGCAGCCATGTTCATGACGATATCTCCGGGATTGTCGTGTCGCTCTCGTTTGCAGTGTGAAATGCCTCCTCGTGGGCGTCTGTGGTGGCAAGATATTTGCGAAGAAAACGGACGATTGTGGGGAGGTCTTGTTTTGCCTCCGGCAGCAGGAAAGTGAATACGGGCCAGACGTGTGGCATATCTTTACGTTCCAGAAGCTGCACAGGCACGCCGGCTTGTCGGGCGCAGTGAGCGGCTGCATAGGCATCGTCGCGCAGGCACTCTTCGCTGCTTACAGTGAAAAGTAGAGGTGGCAAGCCGGTAAAGTCTTGGGTGATTGGTGAGGCATATGGGTGGGCGGGATCAGCGCCTGCCAAGTAGACATCCGTTGCGACCTCAATCATGCAGTGAGATAGCATGGCATCACTGTCGCTATTCGCCTGTCGGGACATCAAATTGCCTCGGGCATCTGATGCTGGGGAGATGGCTACGGCACAGGCCGGCATTCTCAGCTTGTGATCTCGGGCGCGTAGTAGCGTGACCAGAGTCAGGTTGCCCCCTGCGGAGTCTCCAGCAATGACTATAGGGCGGGGATCAGCCATTAGTTCACGATAAACATTAAAGGCATCATCCGTCGCTGCCGGGAACGGATGCTCTGGCGCGAGTCTGTAATCTGGAAGAAAAACCCGCGCGTTAAGCGTGCGGGCCAGATGGCCACAAAAGTTGTGATAGGTTGCAAGGCGGCCACCAATAAACGCGCCACCATGCAGGTAGAGTATGGTTGTTTGTGGGTCGGTGGGGCTGAGCCAGTGGCCTGCCGTCCCGGCAACCTTGCCTCGCTGTAACCGTATTCCGCGTGGAAGCGGTGAGGGCGCCAAAGGAGCGTTCATTGCTCTGCGTAAGTGCTTTACCAGTTTGTCCGGGTCGCGTATATCGCGCTTGACCCCGGCACGAAGAAGCAACTTCATGAGGTGTGCGGGAATAGAAGCCATATGTTAGTTCCTTGAATTTTTCTTTCCCATGAATGCGGTTAATCAGCCAGTATTCGGTAAGCTTCGCCAATGGCGCGGGCGTATAGTCTTGGCGTCAAGCGTTTCAGTCGCCAAGCAATGCGGCCGTCGATTTGTGGCAGCATGTACAGATCTCCACGGTCTAGGGCATTGAGGGTCTGGCGAGCAACTTGGTCAGCGTTGGTCAGGGCAAAGCGGGTCATCGCTGAACTGGCAAAGTCACGTCGACGTTCAGGCAGGCGCCCATTCTCGACGATATTGGTCGGAACCACCGTTGGGCACAGGGCGGTGACCTGCACACCGGTTCCAGCCAGCTCGGAAGAAAGCGTTTCCGATAAGGCTAGCACGCCGGCTTTGGTGACATTGTAGGCGGTCATTTCCGGAGCAGATCCGAAGGCGGCCGCGGAGGCCACATTGATGATGCCTCCGTAACCGAGGTCGCGCAGGGCCGGGGCAAAAAAATGGCAGCCGTGAATGGCGCCCCAGAGATTGACGTTCATGCACCAGTGCCAGTCTTCAAGCGACACTTCACCGATCGGACCGCCGAGACCGACCCCCGCGTTGTTGATCAACAGTGTCACCGGCCGGCCGAGCAGGGACTCGGCATTCTCCGCCAGGGACTCCATCTGCGCTTGATCGCCCACGTCGCATTGTTGCGCGATGGCGTGATTGCCGAGTGCCCGCAGGTTGCTGGCCACCTGTTCGGCACGTTCTGCATCGATATCGACACACAGCACCGAGCCACCGCGGCGGGCCACTTCGTAGGCGAAGCTACGACCGATGCCACTGCCGGCACCGGTGATGACGGCGGCCGCTTGGGTGGACGGGGGTAACGGTTTCTTTTTCATGCTTCTCCTCATGCGGGCTCAGCCTGTGGTGCAGAAAGTGTTTCCGGTGCGTGCTTGGCGCGGTGATCTCGCAGTGCCTGGTACGCCTTCTGGGCATCGCCGGTTTTTTCGTAGGCGCGCTTCCAGATACGAATCACATCACGGTTGTCATCGTCCCAAGGATGGAAGGTGGGTGAGAAGTAGGGTGTTACACCACCGAGGACCTTGGAGAGAATGCCGGGCCGCCAGAACAACACCTTGGTCATTTTTGCTGCTGAGCGCAGATTCAGAATCTGGCGATCTTTGTAGAGTAGATAGGTCTGGTTGCCAATCATGAGGGGAAAACCCAGGGCGATGGCTAGTAGCATGCCACTGGCGCGCAACCGGTAGCTGCGAAAGCCGCCGCCACTGGCATCGACGAACACGTCGTAGCTGACACTCTTGTGCTCGGTTTCTTCAACAAAGTGCCAATAGAGCATGGCGCGCAGTTCTGGGTGGGTCTCGTCAAAAAGTTCCGGATGCTCAAGGAGTACCGAGGAGATAATCGCAGTGAAATGCTCGAACGCCGCAGCGATGGAGCTCTGCATGTCGTCACTGAGACGGTGCTGGAGTTGCTTTCGAATCAGTTTGAAGACGCCTTCGACTTTGTCGATGGGAACCCCATGCTGCACCCCGATGGCATTCATTTCGTCGTGCTCGCGAGCATGAATGCGCTCTTGGCGAATGAATTCCTTGGCGGCATTGAGCACCTCCGGGTCGTCAAGCTTGCTAAGTTGTCGCCTGGCTGAGTTCATAACCCAGCGCTCGCCGTCTGGGACGGCGGCAAGGATGGCGTTCATCCAGTGGGTGGACCAAGGGTCATTACCGAACCAGTGGCGGGCCACGTTTTCGATATTCATGGGAAAGTGAATGTCACGGGTTACAACCTCGTCGTAACCGATCTTGCGATTTGCTAGGGCCATTGGATTGCTCCGATATAGAGTTCATTATCTAGACTTTATTTGTATGACCAACCAAATTCAATATTATGGGCTAAACAGTGTTCTTGTTTATGTATAGCCTAGGTGGAGCGATCTGAGAGCAAGGCTGGGCCGCCTCCAAAAGGAATGTTAGAATCAAAGACTTACAGCATGGGAGTGGCTTGTGGGAAGAAAAAAAAATCAGGCGATGTCGGTGGCCGAGACGGATCGAGAGTTTGTGCTTGGTGCTGCAGCTCGTCTGTTTCGGCAAAAGGGCTTTGATAAAACTACCGTAAAGGAGATCGCCGAAGCTTGTGGCATGTTGCCTGGTAGCCTGCATTATCGTTATCCCTCTAAAGAGAGCATCCTGGTAGACCTAATGCGGCTGGCACTTGAGCAGGCGTCGGGGTCCTTGTCTGAGGCAATTAAGGGGGAGTGTGATCCCCTTGAGCAGGTGCGGCTGGGGATCAATGCCCACCTTGAGTTGCTGGTTGGTGGGTCGGATAAGGTCTATGTGTTGCTTTTTGAGTGGCGCTCCTTACATGGTGCGTCACGCCAAGAAATGATTGATCTCCGGGACAGATACGAACTTCTATGGTCTGCTATGTTGAAATCCTTGTCATCTCAAGGGCTTATTCGTGCTGATGTGGATCGTGATCTTCTGCGCCTTATTGGGCTCGGAGCGTTAAACTGGGTGGCAACGTGGTTTAACGAAGACGGCCGGTATACCGTGAAGGATATCGGTGACTTTGTCTGGGCGGTAATAAAAGATGGGGTAATTAAGCGGTAGGTGGGCGCTTTGGTTTGTGGATTGAGGTCGGTTGGTCAAAGGTGTGTCTGAATATCGCGGCGTACGATCCGATCAACATACGAATCTTGGGATCGCCTTCCCCGTAGAGCAGGGGCTCGTTTTCAGTAGCCTGCGAGGGGCGCTCCCCTGGTCGTCCACAGACCCCTCTCAGCCTGCTAATCAGTGCGCTGCCTGTACTGATCGGGCGGCATGCCAAACCAGCGCTTAAAGGCTCGCCTAAAGCTTGCAGTGTCGTGATAGTTTAGCAGTGAAGCGATAGCCTCTACGGATAATTGGGTATCGCGCAAGTAAGCGGAAGCTTGACGGGAAAGAATTTCAGCTCGAACCTTTCGAAAACTACTATTTTCTTCTTTGAGTTTACGCGAGAGGGTGCGCTTGCTAATGAATAAAGCGCCGGCCGCCTCTTCTTCGCATAGTGTGCCGGCTGGATGAGACAGCATCATTTTTTTGAGTAGGGTTTGATAGTCTGGTTCATGGTTTTGCAGTCGAGCAAGCATAGATTCGCATTGCTGAAAGGCGAGGCTATAGTTTTCATTGTTCGCTGAAGCGTTTGGTATCCGGCATAACTCCATCGGGAAAGTGAGTTTTAGCTGATTGGAGCCAAAATGAATCGACCCAGGCAAATAATCTGGGTATACAGCTTGGTATGTGGGGGCTGGATGGCGAAAATAGACCTCGGCTTCGTATAAGGGGTGCCCCACGATGAATTCGCCCATTTCGAAGAACGCTTTGATAACGGCCTCCGCCAAACATCGCTCAACATCTTCATCTACCACCACTTGGAAGTTAGCCAAGCATACGAGGAGATCATCAACCTGTTGCAAATGTAACTGGATGAAGCTTGCGCGCGTGGGCAGGAAGGTATGGAATGCCTGTAGTGCGGCCAGTAGGTTCGGGCTGCTATAGGCTACCAAGCCCATTACACCATGGGTTGCGGGTGTTAGGCGCGAGCCTAGTCGTAATCCGAACTCAGGCTTGCCAGACAAGGCCAGAGCATTGCGCAGGATGCGAATCTGCTGGGTCGCAGTGAGTAAGCTGTCTTCTTTCAAAAGCTGCTCAACGTCGAGGCCTGTGCCGCGCAGTAACTTTGGTAATTGCCGGGCAGCGAGACCAAGTTCACGTGCAATCAGTCGTGAATAATTCGACGGAATGTCAGCTTCGGGGGTTTGGGGGCCCTCTTGCTGTGATGTTTTTGGCATAATCACTCCTTGGGAATGACCTTGATTGTCTTGAAATGTCCCCATGCTGTCAAGAAATGTCCTCGCCGGCATGGCTATACAGCGACAAGCTAGGTTTCATACAGACTTTTGGTAGGAGAATGCAGCTGTGGGAAAAATCACCTTTATTGAGAATGATAAAACTGAACATGTAACAGAATTTGAGGCAGGTATTACTTTGATGCAAGTTGCCTTAGACAACGCCGTTCCCGGTATTGATGGGGATTGCGGCGGGGAGTGTGCCTGTGGTACCTGTCACCTGATTGTTCCAGAAGAATGGTTCGATAAAACCGGGCCGATTAATGATGCTGAAGAACAAATGTTGTCCATGACACCTGAGCGTGCAAAAACCTCTCGGTTGGGGTGTCAGGTTAAGGCCACTGAGGCAATGGACGGAATGACTGTTCAATTGCCAGAATTTCAAATGTAAGTGCGGAGAGCGACATGTCAACGAGTTCAAGTACAAGTAATGACATCCAGGCAAAAATAATTAACGCCACATCCAAAGTCGTGCCAATGCATCTACAGATCAAGGCACTAAAAAACTTGATGAAGGTGAAGCGGAAGACCATTGGCACTTCCCGCCCTCAGGTGCACTTTGTTGAAACCGATTTGCCTGACGTCAATGATTTGGCGATAGAAGATATCGATACGAGTAACCCTTTTTTATACCGACAAGGTAAGGCGAATGCGTACTTTAAGCGGTTGCGTGATGAAGCGCCGGTGCACTATCAGAAGAACAGTGCTTTCGGGCCGTTCTGGTCGGTAACACGCTACGAAGATATCGTCTTCGTGGACAAGAGCCATGATTTGTTTTCCGCCGAACCCCAAATTATCTTGGGTGATCCTCCGGAAGGCCTGTCGGTTGAAATGTTCATCGCTATGGATCCTCCCAAGCACGACGTACAGCGTCGGGCAGTCCAGGGTGTTGTTGCGCCCAAGAACCTGAAAGAAATGGAAGGACTGATCCGCAAGCGCACCGGGGACGTACTGGATAGCCTGCCGTTGGACACTCCGTTCAACTGGGTGCCGGTGGTGTCGAAAGAGCTGACCGGGCGCATGCTAGCCTCACTGTTAGATTTCCCGTATGACGAACGCGAAAAACTGGTTGGCTGGTCGGATCGATTGTCCGGCGCGTCCTCGGCAACCGGCGGCGAGTTTACGAATGAAGATGTGTTTTTTGATGACGCGGCAGATATGGCGTGGGCTTTCTCCAAGCTTTGGCGTGATAAAGAAGCCCGTCAAAAAGCAGGTGAAGAGCCGGGTTTCGATTTGATCAGCATGCTTCAGTCCAATGAAGACACAAAAGATCTGATCAATCGTCCTTTGGAATTCATTGGTAATCTCGCGTTGTTGATTGTTGGCGGTAATGACACCACGCGTAACTCAATGAGCGGGGGGGTGCTGGCTTTAAATCAGTTCCCAGAGCAATTCGAGAAGCTAAAGGCGAACCCAAAGCTTATCCCCAATATGGTCTCTGAAATCATTCGCTGGCAAACGCCGCTTGCGTATATGCGCCGGGTTGCCAAGCAGGATGTGGAGCTGAACGGACAGACCATCAAGAAGGGTGATCGCGTGCTGATGTGGTATGCGTCGGGCAACCAGGATGAGAGAAAATTTGAGAATCCTGAGCAATTCATCATCGACCGCAAAGATACGCGTAACCATGTGTCGTTTGGTTATGGGGTTCACCGTTGTATGGGCAACCGCCTTGCCGAACTGCAGCTGCGTATTCTGTGGGAAGAGCTTCTCCCTCGCTTTGAAAACATCGAAGTGATCGGTGAGCCGGAGCGCGTGCAATCGAACTTTGTGCGGGGCTATTCCAAGATGATGGTTAAGTTGACGGCTAAAAAATAATGACTCGCCAGAACGGAAAGGTGATCGAACAACAATTCGATTATGTGGTGGTCGGTGCGGGCTCGGCTGGGTGTGCAGTGGCTGCCCGCCTTTCCGAGAGCGGCAGTTACTCGGTGCTGCTACTTGAGGCGGGGCCAGAGAGCCGGCGGAACCCCTTCGTTAACATGCCGCTGGGGTTCCTGCAGCTGATGTTTAGCCGCCGCTTTAACTGGCAGTTCAATACCGAACCGCAGCGTCACATGTATGGCCGCTCACTGTTTCAACCGCGCGGGAAGATGCTTGGTGGCTCCAGTGGCATGAACGCGCAGGTTTATATACGTGGCCATGCTCGTGACTATGATGATTGGGCGAGAGAGGGATGTGAGGGGTGGTCGTACGCCGATGTGTTGCCGTACTTCCGAAAAACCGAGCATTACGAACCGCCGTTGGCACCGGCTGAAGCAGAGTTCCATGGCGAAGGTGGGCCTCTCAATGTGGCCGAGCGACGTTATACGAACCCGCTAAGTTCGGCGTTTGTTGAGGCTGCGGTACAGGCAGGGCACCCGCACAATAAAGATTTTAACGGCAGAGAGCAGGAAGGCGTAGGTTTCTACTACGCTTACCAGAAGGACGGAGCGCGCTGCAGTAATGCGCGTGCCTATCTCGAGCCTGCGGCAGGGCGTTCCAACCTTACGGTTCGTAGTGGTGCTCATGTTACACGTGTGCTGCTTGAGGGTTCCCGCGCTACCGGTGTCGAGTACCGGTCTGCCACGGGGCTGGTTCAGGTCCGAGCAGGGCGCGAAGTTGTGCTTTGCGGCGGCGCGTTCAATTCTCCACAGCTTCTGATGCTATCCGGAATCGGCCCACGTGAGGAATTGTCCAAACACGGCATTGAGTTACGTCATGCGCTGGAGGGTGTTGGGCAGAATCTTCAGGATCATATTGACGTATTCATGCGTGTCAAAGCACGCAGTCGCCAGAGTATCTCCATGCATCCCAGCTATTGGCTCAAGGGAATGCGGGCGTTACTGCAGTATTTGACTGGGCGGCGCGGTGTATTGACAAGCAACGGTGCTGAGGCCGGAGGTTTTATCCGCTCTCGGCCTGAGGAATCCATACCCGACCTGCAATTGCACTTCGGGCCTATGTTGTATGCTGATCATGGCCGGGACTTTAAGACGGCGATGAGTGGTTATGGCTATATCGTCATGATTTACGGGCTTCGGCCATTGTCGCGTGGGCGTGTCGGTTTGCACAGCGCAGACCCGCTCCAGGCGCCGCTGATCGACCCTAACTATATGGCCGAGACGGCCGACGTTGAGCAGCTGGTTCGTGGCGTTCATTTGGTGCGCAAGATCCTAGCCCAGCGAGCGCTCGAGTCGCACCATGAGGTTGAAATTTCGCCTGGGTCGGCGTTGAAGAGTGATGATGATCTGGCTGAATGGGTGAGGACTAGCGGTGAGTCGGCATACCACCCGGTGGGCACGTGCAAGATGGGGGTAGATGCAATGGCGGTGGTAGACCCGCGTTTGCGAGTCCATGGACTGCAAGGCTTGCGAGTGGTTGATGCGTCCATCATGCCAACCTTGGTTGGTGGCAACACCAATCAACCGGCAACGATGATTGCTGAGAAGGGTGCAGCCATGATCCTTGAGGATGCCAAGCATACTGACGGTTGAGTGGCGTGTGCCGTGCAGCGCGGCGCGTTGCACCACCTCGTGTCATAATCGCGACAGCTAAACCCGTGAACTCACCTACTCATCTCATTAGAAACGGTGCTTATTTACATAATTTGGCCCAAGGCACAGATAAAGAGAGAAGCATGGAAAACGAAAAACAAGATGCCACTGTCATCGTTGGAGGCGGGCACGCAGCAGGTGCGTTGATGACAGCCTTGATACAAAAGAAATATCCACACGAGGTGGTTCTGGTGGGCGAAGAGCCTTATCCGCCCTACCAGCGCCCGCCTTTATCCAAAACGTATCTGTCAGGAGAGGTTAACGAGGAATCTCTCTATTTGAAACCGCGCTCGGTGTATGAAGGTGCGGGGCATCAGTTGCGACTTGGTGTGCGCGTTGAGAACATTGATCGAGACAACAAAACCCTTACATTGTCAGATCAGAGCACACTGAAATATGGCCGACTGATTCTTGCCACAGGTTCACACGTTAGGCGTCTTAATGCGCCTGGATCTGAATTAAAAGGCATCCATTATCTGCATGACATTGCTGATACGGATACATTGCGCGATCAACTGTCACCAGGTGCCCGTTTGGTTATTGTCGGTGGCGGCTACATTGGCCTTGAGGTTGCAGCCAGTGCGAGCAAGAAAGGCGTTAATGTTACGGTGCTGGAAGGCGCTGAGCGTCTAATGCAGCGAGTTACGGGCGTTGAGATGTCTTCGTTCCTGTATGCTAAGCACAGTGGTTCTGGCGTGGACGTGCGTCTTAATACTGCTGTCACCGGCTTCAAAGCTGGAGATCAGGGGCGAGTGGCTGGCGTAACGTTAGCAAATGGCGAAACGGTTGACGCAGATGTTGTGCTTGTCTCGATTGGCGTTATACCCGAAACGGCTTTGGCTGAGGCTGCCGGCCTATCCTGTGAAGACGGTATCCTGGTGGACGAATATGTCCGCACTTCTGACCCAAGCATCCTGGCGATAGGTGATTGCACTCGTCACCGAAACCTTTTCTTCGAGAAAATGCAGAGGCTCGAGTCCGTTGCTAACGCTGTCGATCAAGCACGTACTGCGGCAGCGACCTTGATGGGAGAGGATAAGCCCTACGATAGCGCTCCATGGTTTTGGTCGAATCAATATGATGTTCGTTTGCAAATGGTGGGGCTCTCGCAGGACCATGATGAACGAGTCATGCGTGGCAGCACGGAAGACAAAGCGTTTGCGGTGTTCTATCTCCGTGAGGGCTGTGTGATTGCCGTTGATGCGGTGAATATGCCCATTGCGTTTATGGTTGGAAAGCAGTTGGTTCAGCACCGTAAGAGTATTAGCGCTGACGTGTTGAGTGATCTGGATGTTGAATTAAAGTCTTTGATCTGAAACTGGTAGTGATTGCTGTTTGTGGCGGTGGCACGGGCTACCGCTACAAGGCAAGGTTGGGAACAAAGGAGATAGAGGGTGAAGTATTCCAATGTTCCTTTCTTATTCGGTGCTAGAACCTTTCGGTAATCTTCGCGGCTAAAAAACTGGCTGGATGAATGAGCTGGAAATAGATTCACCGTAGAATTCTGGGATAACGACTTTTTCTTCATAAAGATAAAAGTCGTTATCCCGGAAGCCGCAAGCAGCGGCCTTTTTTCTCGTCGCCATACCGTCTACCGCCATATGGCTGGTTGTCTCCCCCTCCCGCACGTGATTACCCCCTCCCTGTCGAATTTGGCCGATTACCACCAGGAACAAACAAAGGCCACACGGGCGTTTTGACCTGTGAACGCCAAACGCTATAGGTATTGGGTGACTTAATGCTGGCGCGGGCTTCCACAGTGCCGTTTCGGCATACGTTTTTTAGCGGGTAATTGTCTGTTTCAACTTCCTGATTCGATTTATCAGTGACGGACCCCTTGCCTTCGAACTTAGCTCACCAGTGATAATTCAACGCTGTGCTCGGGGATACCCCGGAGACTGGTATTCCCGCCTCATGCTGCTCGAGATTCGTTAGAATCTGACTGCCGGAAAATAGAGGCGTCTTCATCGTAAAAGTATCGAATCAAAACCTCGATAAATTTTTAGGGGAGAGCGCGTGCGGTGAACCTTTCTTTATTGTAGAGGCCATTATTCTGGTTAGTGCTGTGAATGCCGCAGCTAGAGAGGCCGATAATGTTTGGTAATGGCATCGAGTCGATGTGTAGAATGGAAGCGAACATTTTAGATCATGCAGGTAGCAGCGATGGATTTTGAAGCGGCTCTTCAGCCTTCTGAATATATAGATTCTGACAGCCCATCGGTGATCAGTTTTGCTGAAACTGTGGTGGGTGACGAGACGGACCCGATAAAAAAAGCGGTAAAGCTATACTACGCGGTGCGTGATGATATTCGCTACGATCCGTATCGGATTTGTTTCTCGCAAGAGGGATTAAAGGCAAGCACGACGCTGGCCAATGGCTATGGTTACTGTGTGGCAAAGGCTGTGCTGCTTGCCGCTGCCGGTCGGGCGGTTGGGATTCCTTGCCGTTTGGGCTTTGCCGATGTGAAAAATCATCTGAGCTCTGAAAAGCTGAAAGAGATGATGCAAACAGATGTGTTTGCTTGGCATGGCTATACGGAGTTGTATATCGATACCCGCTGGGTAAAAGCGACTCCGGCGTTTAATCAATCACTTTGCGATAAGACCGGTGTAAAACCGCTTGAGTTTGATGGCATTCATGACTCTGTATTGCATGCATTTGATCAGGCCGGCAATCGTCATATGGAATATTTGAAAGAGCATGGCGTTTTTGATGATCTTCCATTTCAGCAAATTCTTGCGGATTTTAAGAAGTATTATCCGGCCTTTAAGGGGTTGTTCGGTTCGTCTGCTGCTGTTGCGGTTGAAGGGCGTTTCGAGGATGAAGCGTCGGCGGGTTAACGATGGGGCGAGGTATTTACACGCTGATGGGTATGCAGTCATTGCTGCCGATCAACAGGTGTTGAGAGTAGAGGATGGTGGGTGAGAATTATGTTTCACCCACCATTATGGGTTGGATTATGGTGGGTTTGAGCGGATGTCTCTGGACTCTAATTTAATAAAATTTCAATAAGTACAGGGTTTTAAGGATGGGGGGGTTACTCGATATTCTGGATCTGCTCCCTCATCTGTTCAATCAGCACCTTTAGCTCCACCGCTGCCGCTGTGGTTTCGCTGTCTACGGATTTGCTGCCCAGGGTGTTAGCTTCGCGGTTGAGTTCCTGCATGAGGAAGTCGAGCCGACGGCCGATATGGCCGCCTTTTTTGAGGATGCGGCGCACTTCGGTAACGTGGGTTAGCAGGCGATCGAGTTCTTCATCAACGTCCATCTTTTGCGCTAGAAGAACCAGCTCCTGTTCCAGGCGATCCGGGTCCGGGGAGTCAATGACGTCCTGGATGCGGCTGCGTAGGCGTTCACGTTGGGCTTCCTTGATGCGCGGGATGGCGGCTTTGACGATTTCTACTTGGACAATGATGCCGTCGAGCCGTTCTTCAATCAGTTTGCCTAGCTGTTCGCCTTCTCGGCTGCGGGTGTCGATCAGGGATTGCAGGGCTTCATCAAGTAAGGTTAGGGATTCGCGTTGCAGTAGCGCCACATCCAGCTGCCGGGTGCTGAGAACGCCGGGGTGACGGAGAATTTCCATGGGGTTGACCTGGCCGGAATGTTGGACCAAGTCTCCGACTCGGCGAGAAATGTCCGACAGTTGCTTCACTAGTGGCTCATTGAGTTCTAGGGCGGCATCGCTCTCATCTTGTTGGTAGCGTAGAGTAATTTCTACTTTGCCCCGGGCGAGCCTTTTACGGCAGCGTTCACGTACTGCGTTTTCCAGTGAGCGAAGGGCGTCGGGCAGGCGGGGGCTGACTTCAAGGTAACGATGGTTCACGGCTTTGATTTCCCAGACAAGGCCGTAGCCCTCAAGCGGGCGGTCGGCGCGAGCAAAAGCAGTCATGCTGCAAATCATGGTGAACCTCGTTGTTGTCAGTGGGGTGGAGCTCTGCGGTGTTTGCCTGCACGCTCCTACAGTAATGGTTCCCTAGTCTAATGGAGACGGGTTTGGGTGCAAGGAAGGCATTGGCGTCGGTGTTTGCTACAATGGCGGCCCTTTCGTTTTTACTATTTCAGGAGATTCCATGCGCCCATCCGGCCGAGCCCCCGATCAATTGCGTGAGCTGAGCTTTACCCGCAACTACACCGTTCATGCCGAGGGCAGCGTATTGGTGGCGTTTGGGAACACTAAGGTGCTGTGCACAGCGTCCGTGGAAGATGGTGTGCCACGTTTCCTCAAGGGCAAGGGCCAAGGCTGGCTCACCGCCGAGTACAGTATGTTGCCGCGTTCTACCCACACCCGCTCTGGCCGCGAGGCGACCCGCGGGAAACAGGGAGGGCGTACCCTGGAAATCCAACGACTGATCGGCCGTTCCTTGCGTGCTGCGGTGGACATGAAGGCGCTGGGTGAGCGCACGATTTACCTGGATTGCGACGTACTGCAGGCCGATGGTGGCACGCGCACGGCATCCATTTCCGGGGCCTGTGTGGCGCTGGTTGATGCCTTTACCTACCTGCTGGAAACCAAGAAGATCAAAAACGACCCGCTGACCGGGTTAGTGGGTGCGGTGTCTGTGGGTATGTACAAGGATACCCCTGTGCTAGATCTAGATTACGCGGAAGACTCCAATGCAGGCACTGACATGAACGTGGTGATGACTCAGCAAGGCGGTTTTATCGAGATCCAGGGTTCAGCAGAAGGCGCGCCATTTACCCGTGAGCAATCTGACAATTTGTTGGAGCTGGCTGAAAATGGTATCGGTGAGATCATTAAAGCGCAGCAGGTCGCACTCGGCTGGTAAAAGCAAAACAAAGGTGCGTTTTGCACCGTGCGCGGCACGGTGCTTCACCGTTGAGAGCAAGTTACGTAGCACACAGGCTTGATTATGAAGAACTATAAAAAGCACTTTTTGCGCTTCGCGGAAGAGCGTAAGGCTTTGAAATTCGGTGAGTTTACGTTGAAATCCGGCCGTAATAGCCCGTATTTCTTTAATGCGGGAACCTTCAATAGCGGTGAAGCGCTTGCCCGGTTGGGACGTTATTATGCGGATGCGATCATGGCATCCGGGCTGGAATTCGATATGTTATTCGGGCCGGCCTATAAAGGTATTCCTCTAGTAGCGGCGGTATCCGTGGCGCTGGCCGAACACCATGGGCGGGATTACCCTTGGGCGTTTAACCGCAAGGAAGCCAAGGACCATGGCGAAGGCGGCTGGCTGGTGGGTGCGCCATTGCAGGGCCGAGTACTGGTGATAGATGATGTGATCACGGCCGGGACTGCGATTCGTGAAGTGGCGACGATGTTCGAGAAGACCGACGCGAGCATGGCGGGGGTGATGGTCGCACTGGATCGGCAGGAGTGCGGTAAAGAGCCCTCTGAGGCGGGCAAGGGCCTGTCTGCGATTCAGGAAGTTGAGCAAGCATTGGGAGTGCCAGTGGGGTCTATCGTTACCATGAGTGATATTGTCGCCTGGCTGGAACAGCAACCGGATAGCGAAGCCGTGGTGGAGCCTATGCGTGAATACCGGGAGCGCTATGGAGTGCAATAATAATGAGAATCGTCGTCCTGTTGATGGCGTTCATTTTGGTTTCGCCATTACTGCCTTCGTCGGTTTGGGCGCGTTCCGGGCAGCGCGCGAATGAGCGGATGCCGGATGGCGCCTACTTTCGACATGAAACCACGGATGGTGTGGTGCACTTGAACCGAACCCTGACGATGGATGCTATCCGCAACGGTTATCAGTTGTTGGATCAATATGGCCGGGTGCTGGAGGACGTGGAGGGTGTGGAGCTCAATGACGCCCAAGCCAAGGCCCAGCGGATGAAGCAGGCTCGCCAGGCACGGGAAGATCGCGATATGTTGCGATTATATGCCGGCCCGGAAGATGCGGAGCGGGCGCGGGACCGTAGGGTCGAAGCGCTGGAGCTCAGTATTAGTTACGAAGAGAATAATCTGGCTCAGTTACAGGCGAAGCTGGATGATGAGATTGCCACGGCGGCACGCAATGAGCGGGCGGGTAGAGAGGTGCCGGAGGTGGTTAAAGAAGCGATTGATCGGTTGCAACGGCAGATCATCACCGCGGAAAAAAAACTAAGTGAGTTCGATCAAGAAATAGATCAAGCCAATCAACAATACGCGCCAATTATTGAGCGTCTTGAGGTTATTGAGAAAGGCCAGAATTAGGGCGGATAATGGTCGCCCTGATTCTGGTTTAGTGCGGAATGAAGCGGAGAAAGCTTGAAGAAAATAGCCACCACGGTGGCGAACGCCTTTAATTCCTTTTACCGAAACAAGGTGGGTTGCAATAGCGCCCATTGGGCCGGCCAGTCCTGGCCTGGCTTAATTTTGAAGCCAGAACGAACGAATTGCGCAATGCGCCCTTCGGCCACGGCCAGCAGTAGGTTGGCTGTGACGGTTGGGGTGGCTTGGGTGCGTAAGCCTTCCTTCAGCTCTGCATCACGCAGTACTTTTTTTACTTGGCTTTCCACTCGGTCGTAGAATTGTTGGATGCGCAGGTGCAGGCGTGCGTTTTCACCAGTCAGGGCGTCGCCGGTGAGTAACCGAGTAATACCGGGGTTGCGCTCGGTGAACGCCAGCAGCAAGGTGAGTATTTGTTCCACCTGATCGCTGGCCTGACCGTCTTCCACGATACGGTTAATACGCGAAAAAATGGCTTCTTCGATAAAGCTGATCAGCCCCTCGAACATCTTTGCCTTGCTGGGAAAATGTCGGTATAGCGCCGCCTCGGAGACACCCACTTCCCGCGCCAGCCCGGCGGTGGTAATGCGTCCTCCTGGTGCGGCTTCAAGCATGTGGGCGAGCGACTGCAGGATCTGCTCTTTCCGAGACGGTTTTTTATCGGTCATGAAATGTCGTTCCCGTTTTTAGCTGCAAGCGGCAAGCTGCAGCGCGAGTGTGGCAAGAGATATATCATATGCTATGCCCGCGCCCAACATTCCCGGGTTTATTGCTGCAATATTCTTATAAATTGGTTATAGCAAAGTCACCGGCAATCCCTCTTGCCGGCGACTTAAGTTGAAGCTGAAAACTTTAAAATTTTATTGTTCAACTAGTCTTTGCTAATTAGGGTGCCGATCCCCTTGTCTGTGAGAATTTCTAGCAGAACGGCGTGAGACACCCGGCCATCGATGATGTGGGCAGTGTGCACGCCGTTTTGCACTGCTTCTAGGGCGCAGCCTATCTTGGGCAGCATGCCGCCGTAGATGGTGCCGTCCTTGATCAGGCTGTTGACCCTTTCGGTGGTGAGCCCGGTGAGGATCTGGCCTTGTTTGTCTTTCAGGCCGGGGACGTTGGTGAGCAGAATGAGTTTTTCTGCACGCAGCACTTCAGCTACTTTGCCGGCCACAAGGTCGGCGTTGATATTGTAACTGGCGCCGTTGTCGTCTACGCCGATGGGTGCGATTACAGGGATAAAATCGCTGCCGGCGAGCAGGTCGATGATGCGAGTGTCGATACCCTGCACTTCGCCAACGTGGCCGATGTCGATGATCTCTGAGGCCTGTAATGCAGGGCTATCCGCATCGCTTGCCTTGAGAACCATCTTGCGAGCTTTAATCAGCCGACCGTCTTTGCCAGTGAGGCCGATGGCTTGACCGCCGTTATGCTGGATCAGGTTAACGATGTCTTTGTTGACCAGCCCTCCGAGCACCATCTGTACCACGTCCATGGTTTCCCGGTCGGTGACACGCATACCCTGAACAAATTTGGATTCTTTGCCAAGACGTTCCAGTAACTCGCCTATCTGGGGGCCCCCGCCGTGCACAATCACCGGGTGGATGCCCACTTGTTTCATCATTACTACGTCACGGGCGAAGCTGTTTTTTAGCTCCTCGTTTTCCATGGCATTGCCGCCATATTTGATGACTACCGTGGTGCCGGCAAAACGCTGAATGTAGGGTAGCGCCTCAATCAGAATTCGGGCGGTGTCATGGGCACTATTGGCGTCCATTGGGTCTCCTTGGGTATTCGCTTTAGCGGAGGTATTTAACGTTCAAAATGCAGGGCCAACGCTTTGCATTGCAGGGGCTTTGTCCGCGTTCCCTCTTAGGATAAAGCGTGGAGCAAAAGAGTATCCGATTTGCGCGGTGCCATCTCCACGTTTGACCTTTCAGTTCGGTGATTCTAACTCAAAACGGCAATTTTAGGCTTTTATCGATTGCATGCAGTTGTTTGCGGAACTGTTCTTTTACTCGTTCCAGTGCCTCTTCGTCGCGCCCTTCGAAGCGGGCCACCAGTGACGGGGTGGTGTTGGACGCGCGCACCAGCCCCCAGCCATCAGGAAAGTCCACCCGTAGCCCGTCGATGGTGGTGGGGCGGCCGCCGGTGAATTGGTCGGCATGGGCCTCGAGGGCGTCGATCAGTGCAAATTTGTTGTCGTCGGTGGCATCGATATACAACGCTGGGGTGGTGGCGCCGGTTTGAAATTGGTCGAATACTTGGCCGGCGGTGTCATCTTGCAATGAAAGGATTTCCAGCAGGCGAGCTCCCGCATAGGCGCCGTCATCGCAGCCGAACCAGCGGTCGGCGAAGAAGATGTGGCCGCTGATTTCACCCGCCAAGGCGGTACCACTTTCTTTCATTTTGGCCTTGATTAGCGAGTGCCCTGTTTTGTACATCAATGGACGGCCTCCGTTCTTGCGGATAATGGCAGGCAGGGCGCGGCTGCATTTTACGTCGAAAAGGATGTCGGCGCCGGGGCTGCGGGCGAGCAGGTCTTTGGCGAACAGCATTAGCAGGCGATCGGGCCAGATGATTTCGCCGGTGTTGGTAACCACTGCGACGCGGTCGCCGTCGCCATCGAAGGCTAGGCCCAGGTCCAGTTCCTGTTCCTGTACTACGCGGATCAGGTCGGTGAGGTTATCCGGGTTACCGGTGTCTGGGGCGTGGTTGGGGAAGTTTCCGTCGATCTCTGTATACAGTGGCGCAACTTCACATCCTAACTGGCTGAACAGGCGTGGCGCCAGTTCGCCAGTGGCACCGTTGCCGCAGTCGATGGCAATTTTTAGGGGGCGGGCCAGCACGATGTCGCTGGCAATGTCGTTGAGATAGCGATCGGCGATGTCGCGTTCTTCTTCGTGGCCGCGGCCTTCGCTAAAGGCATTGTTTTTGATGCGCTGGCTAAGGGCTAGGATGCGTTCGCCGTAAAGAGTGTCGCCGTTCATGACGATTTTTAGGCCGTTATGCTGGGGCGGGTTGTGGCTGCCGGTGAGCATGATGCCGGTCTGAGTTTCTAGTACTTCGGTGGCATAGTAGAGAACCGGAGTGGGGACTAGGCCCAGGTTAACCACGTCGCGGCCGGATTCTAGCAGGCCTTTGATTAATGAGCGGCTGAGTTCCGGGCTGGAAAGGCGGCCATCGCGGGCCACCAGCACTGTTTGCTGGCCCAGTTCGCCGGCTTCGCTGCCGATGGCGCGTCCTAGCAGGTAGGTGCCTTGAGCGGTTAGGGTGTCGCCGGCTATGCCGCGGATGTCGTAAGCGCGAAAAATGCTGTCGGGTACAGCTTGGTCACCGCCATCGTCATCTATTAGTAGAATGCTATCGTCGTCATTTTCCTCCACTAGCAAGGCGTCGGTTTGGGCTGCGGCATGGGGACGAGTGGCGCCTGCGCGCTCGCGTAATTTTTGGGCCAGCCGGGCGGAGGCTTCGTTAGCGCCTTTTAAAACTGGAAACTGGAAATGGTCGCGGGCGGTGACACCCGGTTGGTGTATGAGTTCGTCGCTGTAGCGGATTAGCTCGGCGACGTCTTGTCGCAGGGCTCGGTTCAGCAGGCGGTTGACCAGCAGGGTGGTTAGGAGGATGGCAACTGCACCCAGGGAGACGCCAAGGATGGCGACAATCAGGCTATTATCGCTGTGCGCGCGTAGTGCTAGGCTGACTTCAACCGGGCCTTGCGTGACCTGAGCGGTGCCGCCGCTGGCGCGTTGCTTGTTGTTGAGCAGAGGGGTGCCAGCGTATTTCACGGCGAGCGCACCACCGTTTGGGATAGACGCGCGCAGGGCGGTAGCCAGCGGAACTAAGGACTGGGTGAGCAGTAGGCTGCCAAATTCGTTGTGGGTGGCGCGAGCGATCACTAGCCGGGGTATGTCGCCGGCAATGATGACGGGCTCGGGCTTTTGGCCCAAGCTGGCCTTCTTGAGTAGCTCTTGGGCCGTGTAGCTGAGCCGGGACATATCTGAATCACGGTGGGAAATTAACTGGACTGAGGCTTCGGGGAACCATTGCTGCTGATGCATGTTGAAGCTGGACAGGTCATTGTCTGCCAGAGCGCGGTTTGCGTCGCGGCGGTTACTGAGAATGTCCAGTTGCTTACGTGATATCTCGATCGTGCTATGGACTTGATTGGCCAAAGAGCGAGCCAACAATTGAGCCTGAGTATGCTGTTGTTCGGGTTGTAATTGCTTTATTTGATAGACGTAAAGGCAGCCGGTGGCCGCAATTACCCCGATAATGCCCGCTGTAACCAAGGGCAGCAGTTGCTTCATGACGTTGGTGGATTCATCTTGCTTGTTGTTCTTTTTTGTCCCCATATCCCCTCCGCTTACCCGGCGCTACCACTGTGTTATTGCGGTTTAGGTTGTGGTGCGAGCGATGCTGCGTTGTTGTGCCGCATGGTTTGTTGCTTTTGTGTTGTATTACTGGCGGCCGCTATGGCCGAAGCCGCCTTCGCCGCGTTTGCTGGCGCTGAAGCTTTCTACTTGTTTTAGTTCTACCTGCATTACCGGCACAATCACTAGCTGAGCGACGCGCTCACCGGGCTCCAGCGTGAAGGGCTGCTGCCCACGGTTCCAGCAGGACACCATCAGTTCGCCCTGATAATCAGAATCGATGAGTCCTACCAAGTTGCCTAGCACGATGCCGTGTTTATGGCCGAGACCTGAGCGCGGCAAGATCATGCCCGCATAGCCCGGATCATCGATAAAAATGGACATGCCGGTAGGCAGCAGCTCGGTGTCTCCTGGTTGCAGGGTTAGCGGTTCCTTGACCATGGCGCGCAGGTCTAGCCCGGCGGAGCCGTCGGTCGCGTAATGAGGCAGAGGAATGCTGTCGCCAAGGCGGGTATCGAGTACCCGATATTGCAGTCTCATGGTGTTTCCTTCGGTCAGGTTACATGCATCACGGGATAAAATCGGGCGTGTTACATGCTGCGTGCAGCGTGTCAGCGTTAGTCTTTATAGCGTATCGCGATCAGTTCGATCAGTTGTTTGGCAATTTGGGCTTTGGAGGCCAGCGGCAATACCTTGTGGCCGCTGGGCCAGATTACCGTGAGGGCGTTGTTGTCGCTGTTGAAGCCCACATTGGTGCCGGAGACATCATTGGTGGCGATCATGTCGAGCTTCTTGTTCACCAGTTTGCCTTGGGCGTAGGCCATCACGTCTTGGGTTTCTGCTGCGAAGCCTACGGTAAAGGGGCGTTTGGCGTGTTCAGCTACGGAGGCCACGATGTCTGGGTTTTTTACCAATGTAAGGTGAATTTCTTCGGTGGACTTCTTGATCTTGTGGTCGGCGGTCACGGTCGGGCGGTAGTCCGCTACGGCGGCGGTGGCGATAAAGACATCGCAGCCATTTTCCACCACGTCCATGCAGGTTTCATACATATCCACTGCGCGGATCACATCCACGCGCTCCACCCGTGAAGGGGTGGGTAGATACACCGGCCCGGCAATCAGGGTGACCTTGGCCCCAGCTTCGGCCGCGGCTTCGGCCAGCGCAAAGCCCATTTTCCCGGAGCTTTTGTTGGTGATGTAACGCACCGGATCGATGGACTCCCGGGTGGGACCGGCGGTGATCACCACATGCTTGCCGGTGAGTAGCTGGTTATCAAACACTTCCGCCGCCTGCTGAATGATTTCCAGCGGCTCGAGCATGCGCCCGGCGCCGACTTCGCCACAGGCCTGGCTGCCGCTGCCGGGACCGAAAATGGTGATGCCCTTTTCCTGAAGGATCAGCTGGTTCTTTTGGGTGCTGATATCCGCCCACATTTGCTGGTTCATGGCCGGGGCAATGGCGATAGGGGCGCCGGTGGCCAGGCACAGGGTGGTTAACAGATCGTTGCCATGGCCATGGGCCAAACGGGCCATGAAGTTGGCGGACGCGGGCGCAATCAGTACCAGATCTGCCCAGCGAGCCAGTTCTATGTGGCCCATGGCGGCTTCGGCCGTTGGATCCAGCAGTGTAGTGTGTACGGGATGCCCTGATAGCGCCTGCATGGTCAGTGGAGTAATGAATTCACAGGCTCCCTGGGTCATGACCACCCGCACTTGTGCGCCGACATCCTGCAGTCGGCGTACCAAATCGGCGGCTTTATAGGCCGCGATGCCACCGGTGACGCCCAGCAGGACGCGTTTGTTCATCAGACGTTGCATGCAAAAACCCTTGTTTGGATGACGGCAGATATGGCGAATCTCCACTGCCGCTGCAGCCGCTAAACTGCTATCAAGTCAGGCTACATAGAGTAGCACTCTATAAGAGGCGCGGCACGCGGGGCGCAACAGGCTACACATAAAACAAAGATGTTTTTGGGGGAGGTGAGCTTTGAGACGAATATATAAGTCATTCAGCGTGTGGCAGGCGGGGATGAAGAGGGTGATGGCTGCGTACAGGTTGCCGCGTGGAGCATTGTTATGGCTATAACAGATTGGCCGGAGGATGAGCGGCCGCGGGAAAAGTTATTGGCGAGAGGGGCGCAGGCGCTTAGTGATGCGGAGTTGTTGGCGATCTTTTTGCGTACTGGGCAGCAGGGGCTAACGGCGGTGGATTTGGCCCGTCGGCAGTTAGTGAGTAGTGGCGGTTTGCGGGCCATGTTGGATCTGAGCCCGGAACGAATGGCGCACTTGCCTGGGATGGGGGTAGCCCGACGGGCATTGTTGCTGGCGGCACTGGAATTAGGTCGCCGCTATTTGGCAGAGCCTCTAGAGCGGGGGTTGCCTTTGGATAATCCGGACAAAGCGGGACAGTTGCTCACTGCCCAGTTGCGCGGGTTGCCGTTTGAGGTTTTCGCGTGCTTGTTTCTTGATAACAAGCATCGGCTGATTGCTTTCGAGAAACTGTTTCAGGGCACTATTGATGCCGCTGCGGTCTACCCTCGAGAAGTGGTGCGCCGAGCCATGGAGCACAATGCTGCGGCGGTGATCCTGGCGCATAATCACCCTTCCGGTGTGGCGGAGCCTAGCCAGTCGGACCACGCTATTACTCGCCGCTTGGTGGAGGCGCTGGGGCTGGTGGAAGTGCGAGTACTGGATCATTTGGTGATTGGTGATGGCGGTTGGGTGTCGTTGGCGTCTCGCGGAGCAGTGTAAGCACGTGTGTGCTGGCATGGCATGCCTGACGAAACATGCGGAACTAAGCAAATGAGCGTGTTAGCCTCTCACAATGTCGCCTGTTGAGCATGTTTTAGCCGTACAAGAAGAGATCTTGGTGGCGCTTAGCTTGCGCCGTTTGGCCTCCAGTGGTCGTTTAAATTCAAATTTAGCTTGAAACTTGAGCGGTGGGTTGGTATAAAACGCGCCTTTTCCGGGGCTCTACCGTCCCCCGCAAGAAGTTTTACGGAGCAAGACAATGTCCAAAGTTTGCCAGGTGACCGGTAAGCGCCCTGTAACGGGCAATCGCGTTTCTCACTCGAACATCAAGACCAAGCGTCGTTTCGAGCCGAATCTGCACCACCATCGTTTCTGGGTTGAATCCGAGAAGCGTTTTGTGCGTCTGCGGGTAAGCTCTAAAGGTATGCGCATCATCGACAAGAAAGGTATCGATTCAGTACTCGCCGATATCCGTTCTCGCGGCAATCGCGTTTAAGGCTAACAGAAGGAGTTAACCCATGGCCGGTCCTATTCGTGAAAAAATCCGCCTGGTGTCCTCTGCTGGCACTGGTCATTTTTATACCACCACCAAGAACAAGCGTCTTCATCCTGAAAAGATGGAAACCAAGAAGTATGATCCGGTCGTGCGTAAGCATGTGGCCTACAAGGAAGCTAAAATCAAATAATCGATTTTAGCTTGCCTGCCTGGTAGCGGACATAAAAAAACCCGGGATTCTCTCCCGGGTTTTTTTATGCTTGGAGAAAAGTGCGCGCTTTATCTTCACGTTAAATATAAAAAAATATGCGTTAGGGTGCCCGTCTATCGTCTTTCCTACCCGAACAGTGGTTTGATCCGCGTCACAAAATAGGGCTGGTGCTAGCTTTACATGAGCGGGATGTTTTGCAACAAAAGGCTACATGCTCGCAGTTGTGGGGTGTATCACGGTTGCATAGGATCAACGGAATACGTCTATATTAATGCATAAAATTTCACCTTGATTTCACACAACAATAGTCTACGTAGTTAGATGTATGGAGAATACTATGGATATGTTGAAAACCCTTTCTCAGGCTTTGTTTGTTCGCCTTTTCACTCAGCTCCCCGGCCGGGCACGCAATCAGCGTGGGGCCAGTGCGTTGGAATATATTATGCTCGCCGCTGTACTGGTGATTGCATTGGCCGTGATCTTTGTCGCATTTTCGGGTGAGGTTGATGGTGTGTTCGACGGCATTGTCGAGTGCCTCAACGATTCTTCCGCATGCGGCGGCTCATCAGACGCGTGAAGAAAATTGTTAAAGGGGTTGTGGCACTGGAGTTTCTGCTAGTGTCTCCCCTGGTGATCGGTCTGGTTTACGCTGCGGCGACCTACGGCGTTCTGTTTTCTTGGCAAATGAGAATGCAGGTGTCTGTCGACAGAGCCGCGGCGGCAGCCACCACGCTGGACCGTAATACCACTAGTGATCCTGGGGTTATGGCTGCAAGTTTGGCCAATGGCGCGTTGGCTAATAATGTGCCTACCTTTATGGGCTCGGTGCCCGCTGACGCTTGTGTGACAGTGGGTGCTGAGGTCGTGTGTGATTTGAGTATTGCTCTAACGGATGGGGGCTGCAGTGAGGCGTCGGGTGTCGCGACTGGGCCTGATCAGCTAGGCATCTTCGGTGGTTTTCCGCCTTTGCCAGACTGTTTGAGCGTAACATCTAGGGTAACAATTTGATTGCACTGCCGTTTGGTGGGGCGAGACTGTTGGCGTCAGCGCTTGTGTTCAGGTGGTTGCTGGCAAGTAAAACCTAAGGAGGGGACATGGGGGCTCGTTGGCTCTATATGCTACCTGCGCTAATACTGAGTGTGGTGGCGGTGATTTTAGCCCTAGTGGGTCTGGCTCGAGATCCTTCGCCGGCAAAACCGGAAAGGGCAGGAGCGGATGAGGCGCTTGCGCAACAGCGTGCTGCGGATAAACCTAAATATACTTACTGGGTTGCAACACGAGAGCTAAACATAGGTTCGATTGTTGCGGATGATGATTTTCAAAAAATTGATGTTTCTGCGCCATTGTCGTCTGCTCTGCAAGCTGACGCTCAAGTGGTGGGGCAGCGTTTATTTCAGCATGTTCGCAACGGCGAAATTCTCTCTCAGGTTCACCTAGAAGCCGGTAATCGTCTGGCGCAGTCTGTTCCTGCTCAGTTCCGAGCATTTGCCATCGATATTGATAATGCCTCGGCTGTTGGCGGGCTGTTGGAGCCTGGTGATTTGGTGGATGTGTTGGTGCATTTTCGCAAGGGGCAAGATGAACAACCCACGAGCATGATTTTGCTTAAGGCTATTGAAGTATTGGCGGTAAAAGGCCAGCTTCAGGATGCCGATAAGACGGATGAAGAGAAGGAAAAGAGTCGTTCAAGAAACGCGACTGCTGTCTTGGCGATACCCCGCGAAGCCTTGCCTAAATTGTTGTTAGCTGACAGCAATGGCGAGCTGCGCTTGGCTATGGCTGGAGAGGATATAGGAAGCGAACAAAATGAGAGTGCTGGCGGTGGAGCTGTCGGTCTCAGTGGAAAAGAGCAGAAGGAATTGATGCTTACTACTAAGCTGGATTCTTTGTTCCCTGAGAAAAAACCGGTAAGACGGAGTGTGGCCCCCCCTCGCGGAAATAAAGTGGAAGTCTATGAAGGATCGACTTCAAGGAGTACTTATGTACGTTGAGGTGATACAGAAAAAGGTGTCGGAACGATGCAATGGAAAGTCTCGAGTTGCCGGTACGGTTCTGTCTAGACGCTCTTTGTTTGCAATGCTGTTGTCGCATCTATCAGTTGTTGGGATCGCCCTGTCTGCGCTTTTTTCCGTGCCAGTGGGTGCGGACTCCTTTGAAAAGGTGATGCGCATGGGGCCGGGGGATCAGCATGTGGTAGCTTTTGCTGATCGTGTAACAAAGGTTGCCACCTCCAGCCCTGATGCTGTCGCTGTGGCTGTCAGTGCTCCTGCTGAGCTATTGCTGACTGCTCAGCAGGAAGGATCGTCGGTGCTTACTGTTTGGTTAGACGGTATGGATGAGCCATTAAGGAGTACGGTGGTTGTTGCCGCGACGGCAGGAAAAAGATTGCCGTTTGGAACCCAAGTGCAAACGGATATTCGGATTATGGAAGTTAGCCGGAGCAAGCTTAATAGCTTTGGTTTTGAATATTCTAATATTTTTGATGGGGGCAATACTCAAGTGGGCGTTGCCTCACCGGGAGGCGGAGGCCCCTCCGATAGTTTCAACTTATTTCGTCTTGGCAAGAATTCAACAACGATTATTAATGCGCTAGAAAGTGGAGGGTTTGCTTATACCCTGGCGAAGCCTTCTCTGACCGCACTCAGTGGTCAAACGGCTACTTTTCTTTCTGGTGGCGAGTTTCCTGTTCCTACTCGCAGTGATAATAACGGCGTGCAGGTTGAGTTTAAGAGTTTTGGTATTGGTTTGGCATTGACGCCAACTGTTATCAGTGGCGACCAAATTATTCTCAAAGTAGCGCCAGAGGTGAGTGAGCTAGATTTCTCCGCCGGGGTGGAAAGTGCTGGGACGTCTATTCCTGGGCTTAGGGTTCGCCGCTCCGAAACAACCGTTTCGTTGGCGCCGGGGGAGACCTTCATTATTAGTGGTCTGGTAAGTCAAAACACGGTGAATAATAGCAATAGAATTCCTGGTTTGGGCAATTTGCCTGTGCTAGGTGCCTTTTTTCGCTCGGGTCAACTGTCACGAGAAGACAAGGAAATGGTGATGGTGGTGACGCCTCATCTTGTGTCACCGGGATCGTCGACTGAGGCCGGTCCATTGCCCGGTGCTGGCTACCACAATAGCAGTACAGGTTGGTTGGACATGATGACTGAAACTCGCAATGGATCTCGGCCAGTTCGTCATGGCTTGAGCTGGTAGGGGGCGACTACGATGACTGAAGAAAGCCTGTTAGCAGTAGTTGAGGACGAGGGTGCTTACGCTTGGTTGGATGATGCTCTTCAAGGAAGCGGACGTATCGAGCGTGTAAGTCGCTCTGATCTGAGTCGTGTTCTGCGTTTACTTGAGGCCACGAATTCTACAGTGGCCTTGGTGGAAGTTTCTGATGTAGATAGCAGTCAATCTATGGCTGTGATTACCGCGCTCAGTAATGCTCGACCATGGATTACGGTGATGGCGTTGTGCCGTTATGCAGATCAAGAAACGCTGCTGCAATGTATGCGAGCAGGGGCCCGTGATTGTGTGATTGTTGGTTGTGAAGCGGTGGAATTACGTGACCGCTTGCGGCGTCATCAGCTTGTGCGACCGGGGCACGTAGGAGATGAGCTGACATCTCGTACCAAAAATTTAATTCTGGTGGCCGGTGTTTCTCCACGAGTTGACACTACGTTTCTGACACAGAATATAGCGGCCACGATGGCTAGCTGTAGCTCACAGCAGACGACGCTCGCGATAGATGTGGTCAGTAATAGTGAGCAAATCTTTCATCTTGAAAATCGCGGCACCTATGATCTGACGCAATTACTGGCAAGTCCAGACACTGTGGATCACACCCTTATAGAAACCGCGCTGGAGGAATACCGCCCTGGGTTGCGGTTGTTGGCCGGTGGGACGGGTGTTGATTTTCTTGGAGATCAGGGTGTTGATTTATTTATTGCCTTGTCCCGATTAATGGGGATGTTTGATCGAATCATCCTTAATGTTGGCTGTGAACAGCACTCCTCATGGATCAAAACGATAGGTGTCCATGTCAGTGATTTGATTGTCGCTGCGCATCCTGAAGTGGGGCAGCTAAAGGCGGTACGTGAGCATATAGCTAACTGGAGGCCTCATCTGCCTAAAGATAGCGAGGTTCACTTTGTTATAGATGGGTACGAATCTGCTATACCTCCAAGTTTGGATGATGTGAATGGAAGTACGGGCGTAGAAGTCGCAGCCGCCTTTCCTATGGACTGGAAGCATCGTCTGGAATCAATCAATTTAGGTGTGCCTATTCGCGAGAGTGCTCCACGCAGTGCTTATAATCGAAAAATGAATGGATTAGTTAGTGACCTGATGGGTGGGCGGGATCCAAATATTAAAAGTGTTCAAGGCGGTTGGGTCGCGAAATTGATGCATGGAAATAAGGCGTAATTTGCCGTCGGCGTTTGTTGCGGTGAGCCTTTTTTCAGCGGCAAGGCTGCAGGGAATAAAAGCAATAAACCAGGAAGGCAATCGTGGCAGGAAGAATTGACGAGGAATACCAACAACTAAAAGCCAGCGTGCACCAACGTGTGGTAGAGAGGTTGGACGAGGATGGCATTGAGGTCGCCCGAAATAATAAAAAGCGGGTGGAAGAGGCGATCAATCGTGCCGTTCAGCAACATATCGTTGAGCGTCGTATACCTTTGTCAAATCAAGATGTGGCGCAGCTGATCCGAGACATGATTGATGAAGTCACAGGCTTTGGTCCTTTAGAGCCTCTGCTCCGTGATAATCGAATCAATGATATTCTGGTGAATGGCCCGAAAAATGTTTTTATTGAGGTTGCGGGTGTATTGCAAAGAGCGCAGGTACGCTTTGTTGATGACGATCATGTAGTGCGTGTGATTCGTCGTATTTTGGCCCCATTGGGACGGCGGCTTGATGAAGCTAGTCCCATGGTTGATGCGCGGCTACCCGATGGCTCGCGAGTTAATGCCATCATTCCCCCTTTGGCTCTTGATGGGTCTTCCATTTCCATTCGGAAATTCAACAAACACCATCTTACAGCTGAGGAGCTCATCCGCAGCGGGTCCATGACGCAAGAGTGTCTAAATACTCTAATTACTGCAGTGCAGAACAGAAGAAATATTTTAGTGAGTGGGGGGACGGGGACAGGTAAAACCACAATTTTGAATTTGATTAGCCATTATATTCCTCAAAATGAGCGGATATTGACGATTGAGGACTCTGCAGAACTTATGCTTGGGCACCCGCATGTGGTGCGCTTGGAGACTCGCCCGGCCAATACCGAAGGAAAAGGTAAAGTGACTGCGCGTGAGCTGGTAGTGAATGCGCTGCGCATGCGTCCTGATCGAATTGTTCTTGGTGAGGTGCGGTCTGGGGAAATTATTGAACTGCTACAAGCCATGAACACTGGCCATGAAGGGTCGATGAGTACCATTCACGCAAATGGTTCCAGGGAAGCCTTGGTGCGGGTAGAAACTCTATTGGCGGTAAGCGGCTATGATGCAAGTGAGAAGGCTATTGCGCGACTTATTGGTTCCGCTTTAGACATGATTATCCAGTTAAAAAGGTTGCCTGATGGACGCAGGGAGATTAGTGAAATTGTCTCTCTTCAGCCAACTGAAGAAGATCCCTATCAGATGGAGTGTTTATATCGCTCTCCAAGTAGTAAGGAGTCTTGATTATGGATGGCGAGCATCTGCTATCGGCAGCAAAGATCTTGGCAATATTCGCTGTTTTTTTGTTGTTTATTCAGTGGGTATGGATTGTCATCCGAAACCGACAGAAAGAAAAAAGAGCGGTGCAGGCACGAATTTATAGCCAGTCTTTGGATGTCAGTAGTGCTGCAATCGATTCCCGCTTGGGATCTGGAAGCTTTGACCGCCTGCAGTTAAAAGCGGGTTTGCGATTGAGCAACTCGTCAATAGCTGTTGGGTTGTTATTATTTTTAGCACTGCTAGCAATAATTCAAGCGTTTGTCGGGCTAATGTTTGTGATCCTCTTGTTGGTGAGTGCAATATTGTTTGCCGTTTTTTATTGGAATTATCGGTATCAAAAAAGACGACGTTTGATCTTTGAATCTACCCCTGAAGTTATTGATGATGTTATTCGTGGCATTGATGCGGGGCGCTCTTTGGAGCAGGCGTTAGTTAACGCGTTAAACGATGCGCCCAAAGTTTTCTTTCCGTTGCTTTTCCGTTTGCGAAGTGCTGTTGAGTCCGGGCGTGACTATACTGGACTTATCGATGATTTCTCAAAATTATACAGAATCCCTCCTTTAACTTTTGTGGCTGTGGCGTTGAGAACGTCAAGTCACTACGGTAGTGCGGTGCGTCCTGTTCTAAAAAAAGTGTCTCGCTCACTAAGGTCGCAACAGGAAATGCGTAGAGAGTTTCTCGCGGCCACCGCAGAAACTCGTTTTACCGCAATGGCGTTTGCTGTGTTGCCTCTAGTGATCGGCGCTTCGTTGATCGGCCTAAATGAAAGTTTCCGCGATGTGTTGCTTGATACTGAGTCTGGGCAAAAAATGCTAATGACGTCGATTGGGCTGATTGTGGTCGGTACGATTATTGTATTTCGTATGGTGCAGGGAGTTGGCCGTGGTTAATTTCATGTTAGCACTGCTGTGCGCTCTGCTGGCCCTTTGGTTAGTGTTTAAGGCTGGGCGCTGGGAACGCCGCAGGAAGGTGATGGGGCGACTCCACAATCATGGAGGGGATGAAACTGAAAGCCAAGATCTGGTGGCCCTGGGCCTGTCTTCACGGCTGATTTCGTCGGCGTTGATGCGTGAGGATTATAACGAAGTTTACGAGGCGTTGAAGCTAACAGGTAAGGAGCCGGAAAAGATACCGACTCTATACCTTGCTTTTTGTTGGGTCTTGCCCATCGCGCTTGCCCTTTTGGGAATTCTTTTAAAGGGGCCGTTTATAGCGCTTTTTCTAGGTGTTGTCGGATTTATTGGTAGTCGTCGTTATTTTCGATCTGTCGCTAAAGTAGCGTGCCATCGCCAGAACCAGGAGGCGATTGAGTTTGCTCAGCTATTGTCGATGTTGCTGGAGGCGGGTTTGTCGATTGAGCGAGCCTTTCGTGTAGCGGCTGTTCAGTCTCGGCCCATGATTCCCGGCTTGGTCCACCGGTTAGACCGTTTTAATAGGTTGATGGAGAGTGGGGCGGAGCGTGGAGTTGCTCTTGATGAGATTGGAGAGGGAAAGCAGATTCCTGTTCTGCATAGCCTTACCCGGCTATTAAAACAAGGGGGAGCATTGGGTGGAGCTATTAGTGAAAGTATTGAGCAGTTGATACTCGAGGCTCAAGATGTTGAGAAGAGCCGTATTAAAGAAGAGGTGAATCGTGTTGGCGCTAAAATGACAGTGGCAATGATGATTTTCATGATGCCGGCGTTATTTATCATTGTTGGTGGTCCGGCAGGCGTGAACATTGTACAAGCGATAACCCGCTAAGTGGTCAAGCAGGAGCATTTAATGAAAAGGATGAACCCGGGTATGGCAATGGTGCTAGCCTTAATTTTGGGCGGATGTGCAAGCCAAGACCAGCAGCTCGTGATATCAGATTTTGAAAGTTTTAGTCCGAATGTCCATTGCGATAAGGCAAGTGATCCGGAAGGAATGGTCGACTTGGAAATGGTTGACTCTCTGATGAGTAAAAGTCGCCCTTACGCTGCTTTGGCTCAGCTACAAAAAGCGCCACAGGAAAACCAGGAATATTGGAGTCGTTACGGTCGGTTGTTGGCGGAAACCGGTGATCTTTCTCGTGCGAAAACGGTCTTTACTGTATTGCGAGATGAGTGCAAGAGTGGTGAGGCATATCACGGGCTGGGTATTGTCGCCATGAAGCAGGGGGACTTATCTGAAGCAATGGATCTGTTCCGTTATTCGGTGAATGCGCTGCCCGCTTCTGGAAAAGTACGCAATGATTATGGCTATGCGCTATTGGTATCCGGTGATTATGAGAAAGCTCAGTATCATCTGCGCACGGCTTTGGAGTTGCAGAACGGGCAAGGCGTGGCGCGCCAAAACTTAGCTATCGCTTACATTCTTGGTGGAAATGAGCGCGGTATAGCGATGCTTAAAGAGCAGTACGGGTTTAAGCGAAGTGAGTTAGAGCGTGCGGAACGTTTAGCGAGTGGTTTCGGAGTGGAGTTATGAACAAAACACTTTTATTTTTCGTTACGGTATTTATGAGCGCCTTTTCTTATGCTGACGCTGAGCAATACGATTACGGTTTATCTTCGCCGGGATTGCTTTCTCAGCATGAGACAACAACAGAGAGGCTGTTGAAGCAGCAAAGATTAGCGCCAGTTACACCTGAAAGTGAGTTGTCAGCGCAATTATATGTAGATAGTCAGATAAGGATTGGTGAAACGTTTAAAACAGCTATCCCGGATAGTTTGCAAGAAAGAGCGGACTCTCTTAGTGAAGGTGATTAGAAAGTAATTGGCTGGTCTGTTTGTCTTTCATAGATTAAGCCATAACCTGTATAACCGATGGCGGTATGCGTTGTCATAGTATGAGGTGTGCCATGCATAATTATATGCGTAATAAAAAACAGCATGGATCCGCATTGGTTTGGTTTGTGAGCCTGACTTTTATATTTTTAATGGTCGCGTTGGTTGTTGATGGCAGTAACCTTTATAACGAAAAGCGTCGGTTGCAAGCCGCAGCTAATGCCGTTGCGTCTGAACTTGCAGCTAGTGGTCAAACTTGTTTTGGTTCGGAGCTAGCTTCGGATGCGACAGATCTTTCCAATAATGCAGAAACGATTTTAGCTAGGGACTATCCTGGTAGGGACTTTGTTGTTACCAGTGCTCAGGTTGTAACAGTAGATGGAGTTGATGGACGCTATCAGGTTAGCCCCGTTGTTTTTGATGCCAGGGAAAGTAATGGTGTGGCGGTTTCTCTTTCTTCTCCTGTGCGTGGGCTCTTGGCTATTTTTCTGGAGGGTGATCTTTCAGCACATAGCGTTGCACGCAAAGAAGTGATAGCGACAATCAGCACAGTCAATCAGACTGCTGTATTGGCGCAGGATAATACTGTTTTAGGTGCGGTTTTGGGGGGCGTGCTGGGTATTGGTCCAATTGATCCTACAGATTTAACCAGCCTGGCAGGGACTACGGCATCGATTGGTGAGCTGCTTCAGGCATTGGGCGTTGATGACGTGGCTGATTTGGTTTCACCGGTGTTGAGTGCAGAAGATTTAGCGCAAGCTTTACAGGTTGTAGGAGCGGTAACAGAGCCAACCATTGATATACTTGATGCAGCAATCCAAGCAGGTGGGTTGGACGGTATTCCATTAAGTGATGTGTTGGGGATTGTTAAAGGTACAACCGTTCCGGAAGATAGCGAATTCCCACTTTATGACACGGTGACGTCGCTTGTACTTAAAGTGGCTGAGCTTGCCTTCTCGCTCCCCTCAATCACTCTCGATATACCAGGCCTTCCAGGCGAAGAGGTGACTCTTGAGTTGGTAGTCAATCAGGCACCAACGGTACTTATCGGTGCTGCCCGATGGGATCCAGTTGAAGGTGACTGGCTTTCCAAGGCGTATGGTGCCGATATTGAGCTAACATTGACGGTGAATCTAGATTTGGGTTCTTTGCTTGGATTATCGCTAGGCTCGCTTACTGTGCCCTTGGCAATATCAACAGGGCAAGGTGAGGTAGATTTGATTGCTGCACAATGTGCTTCAGGAAATAGCCAGCAGGTAACGTTTACCACAAATGCCTCAGTGAGTGGGGTGGGCCTTGATGGTGAGATCGATACTACGATTGCGGGAGGGTTGATAGCAGTAAATGCTCAAGTAGATGCCAGCCTGTTTTCGTCAGATGATGGACAGCTTCATTTCGAGGTTACTCTTCTTGAGAGCGATGAGCCGCGAACCGTGGCTCATGGTTATAATAGTGGGCAGTCGGTTACTAATGTTGGGCGTATTCGGTTAACCCTCGAGAACCTTGAGGTAAGGCTTTTAGGTTTGGGGTTATTAGAATTGTTAGGTTTGCAGGGCCTTGTTGAAGGTTTGATTAATAGTGTTGTCTCCCCCATTCTGAGTAGTCTGTCTGTCAGCATATTAACGCCGCTTTTATCATCGTTGGGTGTTCAGCTTGGTACGCTGACAGTGAGTGTTGATGATGCAAGGCAAGGTGCGATGTCACTGATTGAATGCAGCCAGGCATTATGTGCTTCGGGCCAGTAGTGTAGTGGTCTACTAAATCTGGACACCTCCGAAGGTGGTAAAGTTACCACCTTGGGAGGTGTCAGATGACTAGAAAGCGACGCTCCTTTACTCCTGAATTCAAGCAAGAAGTGGCCAGCTTGGTGCTGGATCAAGGCTATACTGTTTCCCAAACCAGTACATCGCTTGGTGTAGTCAAGAGCGTGTTGCGGCGCGGGGTCAAACCGCTTGAGGCTGAGCGTCAGGGCGTTACCCCTAAAAAAGCCGTGCTGTTACCGGGAGCAGCGCCGGATGCAAGAGCTTGACGCTCGGTGTGAGCGTCTGGAACGCGAGAAGTGTCTCCTAAAAAAGGCTAGTGCGCTCTTGATGTCGGACGGCTGGAATCGTACTGCCTGATAGGGCCAGCTGGGTGAGCAAGGCCCTGTGGAATTGGTCCGTTCAACATTTAATGTGCATCGTTCCTGTTGCTTCTGATCACCTTAAGCGGATCTGTCTCATTGATGCAGAGCGCGTGGACCTACAAGTCAAAGTGAACCGCTTGTTCAACCAGAGCCGCAGTTCGGCGCGAAGCCATACGGTACAAGGACTCCTCAATGAGCAGGGGGGAGAAGTTGACCGCAGTCTTATCGTGCACTCGGGGTAGTTTGTAGCAGTTCTGCCAATGCTTAAAAGCAGGCGACAGCTGCGCGACTGGATATACCAAATTATCAGGATCGAGAATTTGCGGTGCAGAAGCCGAACCAGTTGTGGTGCGGAGACATCGCCCACATCTGGACGGGGAGGGTCGGAGTTACCTGGCCGTCGTCCTGGATTTCTAAGCCAGGCGGGTTGTGGGCTGGGCCATCTCCAGCCACCCGATGCAGACATGCTTGTGAAGGCTCTGGATCATGCTTGGGAGCAGCGAGGACAACCTGATAAAGTCATGTTCCACTCGGATTAGGGCGGCCAGTATCCAGTACGCCAGCCGTCTGTTCCGGCAACGTCTATGGCGCAATCGAATGTGGCAAAGCATGAGCTGGCAGGGTAACTACTGGGATAATGTTCCTATGGAAAGGCTGTTCCGTAGCCTGAAGTCAGAGTGGCGGCCGACGATGGGTTATCAGTAATTTTATGAGGCAAAGAAAGATATCGGAGATTGCCTGATGGGTTGCTACAGTCCCCGTAAGCCTCAGCGTTACAATGGTGGGATCGCGCCTGTGCTGGCCGAGGGAAAATCTAAATCACTGTCCGGTATTAGTTGACCACTGCATTAGCAGCACAAAGTCACAATGGATCTTCCGCAAGTTATAAGCTCTACCGGTCGACTCTTTCGCTCCATAATGGAGTTTTTAGACGATCGTGCTGAATTAGATATCGAAGGCAATATTCCAATACAAACGAAATAGACCTTTAAATTTCTATCAGAGGAGTATGAATTTTCTATTCGTACTGCTATTAAAGAGGCCGATGAAGTCGAGGAAGCAAATTTAATCGATTGCTCCTCTGATTCTGATGCAGACCCAGTGCGCCTAGATTGGTCGGACTGTGGTTGCTTTACGTTAGTCGTCACCGATGATTCTAGCACGGGATATCGTTACACATTCTGTTAAAACGAGGAAAGCAACGAATTGCCGGGTACCTGTGATATCTGTGGAGTTCATAGAGCGCAGGAAGAGCTGGTGGATTATTGGCCGCTCGATGATGGTGGCGTTGAAGCTCGCTGTTATTACTGCTCAAGCAGTTATCATGCCGATAAAGATGATTGAAAATGCCGAGCAAATCAATCATCTTCGCGCCTACGGCGCCTGGCGCAGCAAGGCTGCACCGGTTATTACGGAGTTAGCCAAAATTGGAGATAGTTTAAGTGAATGTGGAACTGAGCGTTGTCGGCTCCATAGCGTCAGTTATTGCGCTAATAGCCATGGGGATCGGTGGAGTTATACAACTATTTCGTAAGTACCGTATTTATCGGTCGGAAAGGGATAAAAGAGCTGATAAATTCCGTGATTTTCTGGTCAGAGTTGTCGATGAATCCACTACTGCTAACGAAAGGTCTGATGTATCCGCTCTTATTCAGCATACACTTTCAATTTGTCGTAATAAGATCATCCAGCAGTATTGCGAACTCATAACTTCTCTGGTTATTGGCGGGTTTGGGTTTCTCATTGCGTCTAGCATGCATGCTGGCATTATCGCTTGGGTGTTTTTGTTGCTACGTATACTCTTCAGTACGGTTGATCTTTGGTTCATTTCAACGATGAGAAAAGATGTTGAGCATTCAGAGTGGCAAATAGGTGAGGCATGGGCTGGCTATTTTGAGAAAGCGCATTCTCGTAAGAGTTCCCTGAGCAATGGCTAACAAATGGGAAGTGGTCATCCGACGTTATCATTTATGTGCCTCTCTAATTCGACAAAGAGAGTGCCATACCGATTTTGAGGGAGGCCCGCTCACAATCAGTGGCCTGCGGGTGCTCTTTGCGCGCCGGCCTCATTGTTACTGATAAATTCACATGCCGATGAAAGGAGTCGTAGGTGTTTGAAGTTAAAGCAACTCAGCATGTTTTGGCGGTCAATAATGTTGATGAAAGTGAACGATGTTTTTTAGATAAGCTTGGTTTTTCTGTTCGCTTTCGAGTAGACGGCTGGTCGTTCCTGAGCCTTGGCAGTTTTCATATTATGTTGGGGCATTGCCCGGATGAGATTTCTGCTGAAGCGACCAATGAACATTCTTACTTTGCGTATGTGAATTGCGTGGGCATTGATGATATTTATGGTGATTATCGGAAGCGCGGTGTTGATATTTTTCAGACTATTTCTAATAAACCTTGGGGGTTGCGTGAGTTTGGCGTAGTTACTCCAGATGGGCACAGAATTATGTTTGGCGAAGACATCGGAAAATCGTTCGCTAGGGGCCTTTGAAAACCCCTTTGCGTGCTCAGCCTAATCGGGAACGTGCAGTTTTTACTCATAACAGGCGGCTCTGGTTCCGGCGATATCGAAAGCGATAAGGCTGAATCGTTTTCTCACTTCCGATTGATAGACTACCGTGTCGAAACCGGGGCTTCGTGGGTTTGTTTCAGCTAGGGCGTTAATACGATTGTGGTTCTATGTATTTCTTCTACTTAACTTACTTCATTCAACAATAAATAAACTCCATGACCTCCTCATTTCACTGCTTGTATTCTTTCCGCCGCTGCCCTTACGCCATGCGCGCTCGTCTAGGACTCTTGTTTGCTGAGATGCGGGTGGAGTTGCGTGAGGTGGAACTAAAGAATAAGCCAGCCCAGATGTTAACAATTAGCCCTAAAGGAACGGTGCCAGTCTTGCAGCTTTTCGACGGGACTGTAATTGAAGAGAGCCGAGATATAATGATATGGGCGCTTGAGAAAAATGATCCGCAAGGGTTGCTGTATACAAAGGGCGCGGGTCAGATTGATGCTCTCATTGAGCAAAATGATAGCGAATTCAAATATTGGCTTGATCGCTATAAATACGCGGATCGTTACCCAGAGAAGACCCAGACAGAGTATCGACAATGCGGTGAAGCCTTTTTGCAGGTCTTGGAAGGGTTGTTGATTAAACACCCATTCTTGCTGGGGGATAATGTGACCCTTGCGGATGTCGGTATTATGCCGTTTGTCCGCCAATTCGCGCATGTAGATCGCGATGCTTTTTACAGCCTGCCTTACCCTAACCTGCAGGTGTGGCTGAAGCGCTGGTTGCAGCATCCATTTTTCTTGCAAGCCATGGTCAAATATAAGCCATGGTGCGAGGGGGATGAATTGGTGCTTTTTCCTTCTTACGGTTAGGTTTTCCAACGGCAAGAACATTCGCATTAGTCTGCTAGGGGCACAGGGAGTCAGCGTGATTCTTTGTGCGTATATTCCAGTGTGGCCTCACCTAATACTTCGCACGCTTGAAGAATTTTAGCTTCAATGCTGACTTTATCTCCTTCCTGCATCTCTATCGTAATGCCTCCGCTGGTTTGGTCGTTGCCACGAATGTAGAGCTGTCCTGTTTCGCTGTCGAGGCGTGAGACACCGTTTTTGTTTTGTTTTGCCCGTAGCAGATAGGTCAGTGTGTTGTAGTAGCCGCTGCAGGTCACCTTGAGATTGAAACTATGGTTGGCGCCGATGGCGCTGTGAAGAATGTCGAGTTTGCAGTCCTGCTCATAGGCCTGAGCCGTTGAGATTAGTGCGAAAAAGGTGAATAGGATCAGAAGTGGTTGGCGCATGGTTGCAAGTGTCATAGGGCGTGGTAGTGGATTCGGAAAATCGAAAGCCTACCGCAAAATGGTGCGTACATATAGTAAGCGCGTGTAACCACATCTGCTGGAAGCAGGGTAAAGATGTCTATAGGGTAGAAGTCACCATGCCTCTCCACACAAGCAACAGGGCTGAAATATGGTAAACAAAGGAATGATGCGCAACTCGACGATTTTGGTGCCAGTGTTTTTGCCGGCGGTGATCGTTTCCTTATTGCTGATTATCGGCACCATCAGTGATCCGGAGCTGGCTGGGGAGGTGTTTTCTTCTGCCCAGGCATGGATCACTGAAACGTTCGGCTGGTTTTATATGCTGGTGGTGGCGCTATTCTTTCTTTTTATTGTCGGTATCAGCATGACATCGTGGGGCAATATTAAGCTGGGGCCGGATCATTGCGAGGCGGAATATTCGTTTCCAGAATGGTTCGCCATGCTGTTCTCGGCGGGGTACGGCATCGCTCTATTGTTCTTTGGGGTCGCTGAACCAGTATTACATTATTCTGAGCCGCCTGTAGCCGACCCGCAGACGGTGGAAGCTGCTAAGCAGGCCATGCAGATTGCATTTTTCCACTGGGGCTTCCATATCTGGGCCATTTACGGCTTGGTTGGCCTAGTGATGGCCTACTTTGCGTTTCGTCATGGGTTGCCCTTATCCATGCGTTCGGCGTTCTATCCTCTTATAGGCGAAAAAATCTATGGGCCTATTGGCCATGCTATCGATGTGTTCGCTATTTTGGGCACCATGTTTGGCATCGCGACTACGCTGGGTTTATCTGCCGCGCAGATAAACGCAGGCCTGAATTATCTGTGGGACGTGCCGGTGGGCAATATGGTGCAGATCAGTGCTATCGCCATTGTCACCGCGATGGCCACGGTGTCGGTGGTGGCGGGGATGGACAAGGGGGTGAAGCGCCTGTCGATTCTGAACATGATGCTGGCGGTGCTGCTGATGCTGTTTGTGTTTGTGGTCGGCCCCACGGTGCATATTTTGGAAAGCTTTGTGCAGAATACGGGTAGCTACCTGAGCAATATTGTGGAGCGCACCTTTAATCTACAGGCTTACACCCACAGTGACTGGATCGGTAACTGGACCCTGTTTATCTTCAGTTGGACTATTGCTTGGGCCCCGTTTGTGGGGCTGTTTATTGCCAAGATCAGCCGAGGTCGTACCATCCGCCAATTTGTGGTTGGGGTGATGCTGGTGCCGAGTATTTTTACCTTTCTGTGGTTTTCAGTGTTTGGTGATACCGCGCTTAACCTGATTATGGAGCAGGGTTATACCGAGCTGGTAACCCAGGTGCAGGCAGACAAGGCGGTGGCTTTGTTCCAGCTGTTTGATCACCTTCCCTTGTCTAGCGTGGTGTCGTTCCTGGCGGTATTGTTGATTGTTACCTTCTTTGTGACCTCGTCGGATTCCGGCTCCCTGGTGGTGGATTCCCTCGCGTCTGGTGGGGTGCTGGAAACCCCGGCTTGGCAGCGGATTTTCTGGGCTGTTCTGGAAGGAGTCATCGCATCGGTGTTGTTATTGGCAGGAGGCTTAAGCGCACTGCAAACCATGACTATGGTGAGCGCCTTGCCGTTTGCGATCATTATCCTGCTGGCGGCAGTGGGCATGTGGCGGGCGCTGGTGATTGAAGGGCACCGGGAAACCAGCTTGCAGGCGCATATGGCTCATAGCCGCCACATGACTGGCAGCCAATGGCGCCATCGCCTCACGGCGATGATTCGTTACCCTACTCGGCAAGAGGTGGAAACCTTCATCCGTGATACTGCCATGGGCAGTATGACAAAGGTCGTTGATGAGCTGCGTAAGGTTGGCTGGGATGCGTCGGTGGATTTCGATGAGCAATTTATCCGCGCCGAGTTGGTGGTCAATCGCGATGAGCACGTGGGTTTTATCTATGACATCCGTTTGATCACCACACCGGTGCCGGAATATGCCTACAGCAGCCGTGAGGCCAGGGTAAACGATGCCCATGAGTATTGCCGCGCTGAGGTGTTCTTGCGTCGAGGTGGCCGTTCTTATGATGTATTCGGCTACGATGAGGTGGATATCATTCGCGATATGCTCGACCAGTTCGAAAACTATTTGCACTTCTTGAATGTGGCGCCGGGTAAGCTGCCCTGGGAAATGGCGGAGCATGATGACCTGCTGCGCGATCAGTCTGGCGGCGACAGCGAAGGCAAAAAAGGGGAAGACGGGGGGAGTGTGAAGCCAGCGTAATGGCTCGCTAACGGGAGTAGAACTACCGCTTGGGCGCCCCACATTTTGGGGCGTCTTTCGTTTTGGCGGTGGAACTTAGATTTAGCCGTAACCCATTTCCTGGGGGTCGCCTTGAACAGGAGAGCCGGAGGCATCAGCGTTTCGGTGCGATTTTCTCCAAGCTCATTAGGGTATCCAGATAGTTCACAAAGTGCTCTAGATACGCGGGCGACAGCTCGCGCAGCGTTTCAATGGCGCGGGTGACCATCCGGTGAGAGTTAAGTGGGCCTGCGTCGCTGGGCGTTTGGGTAATGGCATCGTCGATGCGTTGGCGAGCCTGCTGGGCCTGACGCTGGCTGCGCAGTTGACGCAGGGCGTTCAGCTCCCGTTGTTTGGGTGGTAGCGGTGGAGCACTGGCGCCATTATCCGCCAGTACCTGTTTTTCCTGTTGTTTTAATAGACCCGCCAGAGTGTTGTTTTCCTCCGGGCTGTCATCTGTGGTCATCAGGCTGTAAGCCCGATGCAGCGGAGCAAACGGTGAGGGCCCAGCGGGTTGCGACGCTCGGCGCAAGCGGGGGCGGAACTGAGCGGGGTCGTCGCCGGCTTCGCCAGCAGCGTCCAGCGTTGCTTTGGCTTGGCTGAACGCGCTTTGGTATTCGCTGAGTTGGTTGTCCAGCTTGCTCAGTGTGCCAGCGGGAGGGGCCGGCAATGTGGCCAGCCGTTGGGTAAGGCTGGCCAGAAAACTGAACCGTACCGGGTCAAAGTGTTCTCCTCCTTGCTCTTGCAGGGCCTCCAGGCGCTCTGTCAGAGCCTCCAGAGTTGCTGAGGGGGAGGGCGAGGGAGAGTCCGCGTCAGGGCGCATCGGATTTCTCACTTTGTCGGGGCACGGTGGTCAGCTCCACCCGGCGGTTACGGGCACGGCTGTCCGCATCGTCATTGGGGGCCACCGGTTGGTTATCGCCAAAGGCGGCGGCAAACACCTGATCGGCGGGCATGCCCTGCTCAATCAAGGTACGGGTGACGGTGAGTGCTCGCTGGGCTGACAACCCCCAGTTATCCGCATAGCGGCCGTTGCCCCGGTTGATGGGTAGGGCGTCGGTGAAGCCGCTAACCATGAGCATATCGTCGTGTTGGCTGAGGAACACCTGTAGCGGTTTTACCAGATCACTGAGCAGGGCTTTGCCTTCCGGTTGCAGCCGGTCGGAGTTGAGCTGGAACAGCACGCTGCCGCTGATGCCGATACGGCCATTGTTGAACGTCACCCGGCCGCTGGCCAACGGGTCGGCCAGCGCTTCTTCCAATGCCATGCGCCGTTGTTCTTCGGCGAGGCGTTTGGCTTTTTCCTGCTCTAGGGATTGGCTCAGCTCCAGCTGGATGCCGATCACCCACACCAGCAGCAACACCAGAATGCCCACCAGGGCGGCCATGAGATCCGAGAAGATGGCCCAGACCGGCGAGGCCTGGGCATCGCTGTCGTGTAATTCGTCCATCAATTAACCCCGGAAACCGAGCGCTGGCCATTGTGCGCAGGGGCATCGCCATGGCGTAGGTTGGCCAGGGCATCAATGACTTCTTTCTGTGAGGCCATGCTGAGCTCAATCACCTCGCGGGCTTGCTCCACGTAGTAGCCCAGTTGCTCGTCGGCCCGGGCAGAGGATTTCTCCAGTGAGCTTTCCACCTGCTGAAGATTGTCCAGTAGGGTGTCGTTGGCGCGGCTGAACACTTGCACGGCCGTGGCAAAGGCGTCGCTGAGGCTGGCTACTTCGGCGGCGCTACCGGCGACGTCGCCGGCGACCTGATTAAGTTGGCTGGCCTGGTCGCTGACCTGTTGCGAGAAGGTGTCGCTCACCTGACTCAGCGTCTCGCTGGAGGTGCGAATCAAGGTGTCGATAGCGTCACGCTGGGCGCCGGCGGCATCCTGCTGGGCACTGAGCAAGGTATCCAGCTCGGCCATGATGCGGCGACGTTCTTCCAACAGTTCGTTGTCCCGCTCGCTGCTGTGGGTCATTTCTTCGCGCAGGCGGGAAATCACTTCCGCGACCGCTTTCGGTGTTTCCGAGGCGGTTTCGATCAAGCGCATCATTGGTTCTTCTAGAGCAGTGCCCAGGCGACCTAGATGCTCGCTGACGGTGGCCTCAAGCTTGGCTAGGCGCTCGCTGGCGGCGTCACCGCGAGCGGCTTCTTGATCGCGCAACACACTGAGTTGCTCACCCAGCTGGTTGATCAGGCTGTCCATGCCCGTTTGCTGGCCGCTGAGCAGGCCGGCAGCGCTGTCACGGAATTCGCTGTTGTGCTCGTGCAGAGCGTTACGAATATCGTTAACCAAGGTGGCCACGGTGCGTTGCTGCTCGCTGAGGCCGGTTTGCCACTGTTGAGCGGCCTGTTCGGTGCTGGCCTGGAACTGGCCGGCGATGGCAGAAAACTGCTTTTCACTGTGTTCGGCCACGGCCTGTTGAGTGTCGCGTACTTGTTGGAGAAGTTCTGCGCCGCTGGCCCGGTGAGCCTCCAGCCCGGCGTTCCAGTCTTGCAGTGCCTGACGGGAGGCAGTCTGGAATTCTCCGGTGATGGTGGCGAGTTGTTGCTCACTGGCATTGCCCAATTGTTGTTGGGTGTCACGGACCTGTTGCAGTAGGGAATTGCTGTTGTGTTGGAACTGATCGTGGTGAGCCGCCAGCGAGGTGCTGATGTCACTCACCAGCCGGGCACTGGTTTGCTGATGCTCGGCCAGCCCGGCGCGCCAGTGTTCGGCGGCTTGCTCGGTGGTGTCACGGAAACGTTCGGTAAGGGCGCCGAGCTGTTGTTCGGTGATTGCGTTGAGCTTTTCGTGGGTGCCTTGAGCCTGCTCGCTGAGGCTGGCGAGGGATTGCGCCATGATTGATTGAGCGCTCTCGGCGGCCAGGCGGCTGCTGTCGGTTAGGGTGTCACGTAAAGAATCAGCAACGGAACGCGCCAACCCTTGGTATTGCTCTTGGAGTCCATTGTGGAAGGCCTGCTGGTTGCCGGTGAGCTGTTCGCCCATTTGTTCCATGCGCCCGGTGAGGGTGTGCAGGGCGGTGACCAGTTCCGGGAACACCTGGGACTGGCTTTGCAGGGCCGCGTAGGCCGTTTCGCGTTGGTGGTTTAGAGAAAAGCGATACAGCTGGCCGTCCACTGCATCGTCTAGCTGACGGGAGGCGTCCATGCGGTCGCGGCGACACAGGGTCGCGGTGAGGCCAAGCATGGCGGAGGCAGCAACCCCGGCGATGGAGGTACCAAAGGCCAGACTTAGGCCGGCAATAGGTGCGGACAACGCGCTGCGAATGGCGCTCAGCTCACTGCTGCCATCCAAGGCGGTGGCGGCGCCTTTGAGGGTGACGATCATGCCCACGAAGGTGCCCAGCAAGCCGAGCATTACCAGTAAACCGGTGAGGTATGGGGTCAGTACCGGCCCGGGCAGGGTGGCCGGATGGCCGTCAACACGGCGTTGCACGGCGTGGCGCAGGGTGTTGGGTAGTTCGCTGAGCCAGCGAGTCAGCGTTTCGCGGCCATCGTTAGGGTGGGGTAATTGTTGTAGTCGCAGGTTTAACTTGGCGGTATCGCGGCGGTAGCGCAGTAATTCGACAAACCCGAGCCCGTAGACGGCGGCGATCAGCAGGGTAACGGTGAAGGCCACCGGGTTACCCAGGAAGGTGGTGCCGATCCAGATAACGGCCACGGCGCCGAGGACAAACGGGAGAGCAAATAGAAAACGTCTCATGGGGTGGTGCTTTCCTTATCATCAATGTCGGTGAGCCGGGTGTCGGCGTCGGTGGTGGCACCTGCCGCCGCGTCCAGTAACCCCAGAATGGGCTCCTGGCGGGCGTCCAGCTCAGCGAGTAACAGCATTTGAATTTCTTGGCAAAACTGGGATAGCCAGCCGTTGGCGGCCATCCACTCTTGTGGGGGTGTGTGTTGACCTTGTTGCCACAGGACGCGGTAGCGCTTTTCCAGAAACGCGGGCATGGCACTGAAACAGCGGCGCACATATGTAGAGAGGCCGTGTTCGAACACCGCATCCAGCTCCGCCAGTCGGGCCAGCTCTGCACTATGGGCACAGAGGTGGCGCCGGGCGCGCAAGCGCAGGTTGGTTAGTGCGGCAATCATCTGCCGCTGGTGAGCTTGGTGGAAACGCTCATAGGGGCCAAAGGTGGGCCGCTTGCCCGCCGGTATGTCTTTGTTCAACGGTGGCAGGCTGATCACCGAGGCGGCCTGTTTGCCGGCGAAACTGTGGCTCAGGTTCTCCAGCAGGGTGTTGCGGGTTTTCAGTAGATCAGCCTGCAGAGTCTCTGAAATATCGGGCTGAGCTGTAAACGGTCCTTTTGGACGGTGCTGGGTGGCGGTATCCAGGGCAATCGTGTCGGACAGGTCAAACAGCCGGCCTAGCCGCTCAGCGAAACACGCATGGGAGGACGAGGCTGCTTTTGGGTCCAGGCTAGCAAGCAGCTCTACCAGCCGGCTGCCGGCGGGGCCGGTATGCGCGGGTGTTTGCGTCCTGTACATACTGTTGTCCATGGCGGCGGTGAACGAAACGGGCCTACCCGGCGACCGCAGCCATAGGCTGTGAGTGCCGCCCAGTGTCGTGCGGATAGGCCAGCCGTCCATTCTAATAGGGAAAGGCCGGCGATGATAATGCGCTGGTCGGTTGAGCGTTGGGTAACGGCGACCATACCCATTTAGTGGCGGAAGAGGCGTGCATTGTTGGCCAGATTTTCTGGCGGTAAGAACCGTGGCTGGTGGCAGCCTTGACCCTGCTCGGCAAATGGGCTCACTCTGAAACGGGCTTTGTTTGAAGTCCCCGATTGAAAAGGAGTTTTGATTATGGAAGCCGGTAAACAAATGATTGCTGATATTAAAAGTAAGCTGGACGAGTTGGAGAGCGAGCTGGATCAATTGGAGAAGCAAGGTGAAGCAGATCGTAGCACGGAGGCGGAGCGACACCAGCTGGCACTAGAGGATGTGTTGACTGAATTGCAACAGCGTATTGATGAATACCGTGAGTTGACCGGGGCAGGTAGCGTAGATGGCCAGGCTAATCGGCAACAGCTCGATAATGATTTGAAAGAATTGGATGATGATTTTTACGGCGCGAACTGATTTGTTGCGGTAATCGCCCTCGCTATGCTCGGCGAGGACGATAGTCGGCATGCCGGCGGTGGCTAAACCAGCAGCCCCAACCCCAGCACCGCGACAAAGCCGATACTGTAGGCCACCAACAGGTAGCCGAAGTAACGCAGGTAGCTGCCGAAGGTGAGCACTTCGATCTTGCTCATGGCGATCACCCCGGCGGCGGAGCCAATGACCAGTAGCGACCCGCCCACACCGACCGAATAGGTTAGTGACAGCCATTGGGATAAGTTCATTTCTATCCCGGAATTGAGCAGCGCGGCGGTCAGCGGCACGTTATCGAATAGTGCCGAGGCCAAGCCCACCAGGAAATTAGCGGCCACGGGTGGCATAACATCATAAAGCGCGGGGAAGTAGGCCAGCATACCCAGCTCCTTGAGCATACCTACCAACAGCAATACGCCCAGGAAAAACAGCAGGGTGTCGAATTCAATCTTGCGGATATATTCCAGAATTGGCTCGTCCTTGTTTAGGAACTGCACCACCATGAACATCAACGATAGACCGAACAGGAAGCACAGCACCGGCGGAATTCCGAATGCTACGTTGGCGGCGATGGTGCCGACAATGGTGCCGAAGAACAGCAGCGCGATAACCTTGTCTCCGCGTTCGATGACGTTGTTTTGTTTCTTGATGTGCACTTCTTCACTGAGCCCTAATGAGAGCATTAATGCTAGTGCAGCAACTGCTCCGGCGGCGGGCAGGCTAAGCAATAGAAGGTCCGGAATTTCCACTTTGCCTGCCAGGAAAATCATCAGTGTAGTGACATCGCCGGTAATCAGCGCGGTGCCCCCAGCGTTAACCGAAAATATCACCAGCACCACGTAGCGCATTAGTTTTTTGACCGGCAGGTTCAGGTTCATCAACACGGCGATACACACCAGGGTGGCGGTGATGTTGTCGGCCATGGAAGAGAACAGGAAGGCAAACACGCCGGTGAGCAACATGAGTTTGCGCTCGCTAATGCGCTCGGGTAGCAGTTTGTTGACCAGGCTGTCGATAATGCCCTTGCCGGATAGATAAGCCACGAAGGTCATGGCGGCCATCAGAAACAACCACAGGGTGGCAATATCCAGCAGGTTGTCATTAAGGCTTTTCATCAGCGCGTCGTGACTGAGATGAGCCGGGGGGGCAATAAAAAACAGTAGCCAGGCGAAGGACCCGAAAAACAGCGTGGTTTTTGCCTTATCAATATGGACGATATCTTCGACGACGATGGACAAAAAGCCCAGCGCCACCAGGATTAGTAGAACGGTGGTCATGGCGGGCGACTCGCACTGTAGCTAAAAAAGAGAGCGGAGATCGGCGCTATCTTAGACTTTTTGTGAACTGGGTTCACCGTAAACAATTTGTTTATTGGGGGGCATTCGACGAATTGTGGCGGAAAAATGCTGGATATGTGCAGATTTTGGACGCAGCCCTTTTAAAAGATGCGAATAATTCGCATTATGTATGCCTAGACTGTTTCCGCGTCGATCTGCTCGGCGCGTTTGCTTGTGATATTCGATCTGCTCGGGGAATTTTCATGCTGACTCGCCTGTCCACCGGCGGCCTTTTACTGGCCACCCTGTTTTTTTCTGCCTGTAGCGATGAACCGCAGTCCAGCGGGGCCGTTGTTGCGCAGGCCTATGATCAGACGCAGGGCAAGAAGGTGGTCAGCCACTATGCTGACGTGGCGTTGGCGACCTATACCGATGCGCTTGCCGAAGCTCGCAAGTTGAAAACTCAAATTGATGCGTTACTGGCAGCACCTACGGAAGATAGCCTAACTGCGGCCCGGGATGCTTGGCGTGCGGCCCGGGTGCCCTACATGCAGAGTGAAGTATTTCGGTTCGGCAATGTGGTGGTGGACGAATGGGAAGGACAGGTGAATGCCTGGCCGCTGGATGAGGGCCTGATTGATTACGTGGATGAGGATTATCACGCGGTGATGGGCAACCCCGGCGCCCGCGCCAATATTATTGCCAGCGAATCCTTGAAGATTGGTGAGCAGGCTCTGGATTTGACGGACCTGAGCGCAGAGTTGTTAGCCAGTTTGAATGAGCTAGGGGGCTCCGAGGTGAATGTGGCCACCGGCTATCATGCTATTGAATTTTTGTTGTGGGGGCAGGACTTGAATGGAACCGACGCTGGTGCCGGTGAGCGCCCGGCAACGGATTTTGCCACCGGCCCGCAAGCCACTGGGGGGCATAATGCCCGCCGCCGCGAGTACCTGTCGGTGGTTACCGATCTGCTGATTAACGATCTGGAAGTGATGGTAGACGAATGGCGTCCGGGTGAAGAGAACTACCGGGCTGAGCTGGAAGCCGACTCAGTGGAGAACGGCCTTCGCAAGATGTTGTTTGGCATGGGAAGCCTGTCATTGGGCGAGTTGGCTGGAGAGCGGATGAAGGTGGCACTTGCGGCCCATTCCCCAGAAGACGAGCACGACTGTTTTAGTGACAATACGCATGCGTCGCATTTTTATAATGGTAAGGGCATTCGCAATGTGTATCTGGGCGAGTATCGGCGAGTGAACGGTGAAACCTTGACCGGCCCTTCCTTGAGTGACTTGGTGGCCGCCAATAAGCCGGCCATCGACAACCAATTGAAAGCCGACTTGGAGGCTAGCCGCGCGGCGCTGCAGGGGCTGGTGGACAGTGCCAACAAAGGCATTCATTTTGATCAGTTGATTGCGCCAGGGAATAGCGAGGGGGCGGCCACGGTGAATGCGGCCATCGATACCTTGGTCGCGCAGACTACCAGTATTGAGGCGGCCGCAGCGGTGCTAAATATTCAGGCACTGAATCCGGATACCGCCAACCACAGCTTCTGACATGAGGCCCGCGGTGGGTTGAAAGCACCGGCCGCCGGCCCGTTATCTCGGGCGCTGTGCTGGAGCCGTACATTCCAGCGAAAAGCGGAAAGCTTGCTCATTGTCTTCGTGACTCAAGTATTGAGTCTGCACAGCTAGGCTCTCAAGAGAGAAGGATACCCACCCTTGCGATATTTCTTGCTGTCTTTGGCGGCCCTGTTGGCGGCTTGTGATCAAGGCCCCACTTTTACCGAAGCCGAGCCCGGTGAGCAGCTTTCTGCGGGTAAGGCCACAGTGACTAAAACAGACCAGAATGCGTTTTCGCTGCCGCTAGCGAATCTGCCACCGTCTCGGCGGCTGGATTTCAGTGTGGGCAACAGCTTTTTCCGGAACCCTTGGGTTATTGCTCCGGCCTCCACGGATGCTCGTGACGGCCTTGGCCCATTATTCAATACCAACGCTTGTCAGAACTGTCATATCAAGGATGGCCGAGGTCACCCGCCTGGCCCTGATGCCAAACAAGCGGTTTCCATGTTGGTGCGGTTGTCGGTGCCTGCTAAAGCAGAAGATGATTTGACCCAAGGTGGGTTAATGCCCGAGCCAACCTATGGCGGGCAATTTCAGGATGCGGCCATTCCCGGGGTTGAGCCGGAAGGCCGGGTGCGGGTGGATTACCGCACCCGGATTGTCACTTTTAAAGATGGCTACCAAGTTGCTCTGCGTGTGCCTCGACTGAGTTTCAGTAACTTGGCGTACGGAGACATGCATCCTGCCACGCTGTTTTCCGCGCGCATTGCCCCGCCGGTGATTGGTTTGGGGTTGCTGGAAGCCATTCCGGAAGCAGACCTGTTAGCCCATGCTGACCCGGAGGATGCGGACGGTGACGGTATCAGTGGCCGGGCAAATCGCGTTTGGGATCGCCGTAATGACACCACGGCCATGGGACGTTTTGGCTGGAAGGCAGGGCAGCCCAGCTTGCGCCAGCAAAATGCGGAAGCCTTCGCTAATGACATGGGCCTTACCAGCCATTTGGTGCCCACCGATTCCTGCTCCCCGGCCCAGCACGATTGCCTGGCCATGCCCAACGGCGGCGACGCGGAGGTGAGTGATTCCATCCTCGATAACGTCACGTTTTATACCCGCAACCTGGCCGTGCCGGCCCGCCGTAATGTAGACGATAAACAGGTGCTGGCGGGTAAAAGCCTGTTCTTCCAAGCGAATTGCCAAGGCTGCCATGTGGCCGTGTTCACCACCGGAGCCGAGGCCGCGGAGCCGGAGCTGGCCAACCAGACGATTCGTCCCTACACCGATTTGTTGCTCCATGACATGGGGCCGGGTTTAGCGGACGGTCGCCCGGAGTTTTTGGCTAATGGCCAGGAGTGGCGTACCCCGCCGCTGTGGGGTATCGGCCTCACGGAGGCAGTGAATGGCCATACTCAGTTTCTCCACGATGGCCGCGCCCGCAATCTAATGGAAGCGATTCTCTGGCACGAAGGTGAGGCGGCTCAGTCTCGGGATGCGGTGTTGGCGTTTGATGCTAGTCAGCGCGCGGCGTTGTTGGCTTTCTTGAACTCTTTATAACGACGATTAAGGTCGAGGATTCACCATGCGTGCTTTGATTATGCAGGGGGCGGTCGCGTTGTCCGTGTTGATGCTGGCAGCGTGTAGCAACCCACGGCAGGAGGTCACTGTTCAGCTGGCCACTGAGGTGTTATTGCCGGCTCACCAACAATGGCACGACAGCAATGCCGCGCTGATGGACAGTGTGGAGGCGTACTGCGCGGACCCGCAGGCCTCGGTGGAAAAGATGAAGGCCGCATTTTTTCACGCCCAATCACAGTGGTCTTACTTGCAGCCGTTGATGATCGGCCCGTTGTCGGAAGGCAATCGTAGCTGGCAGGTTCAGTTCTGGCCGGACAAACGCAACCTGGTGGTTCGCCAGACTGAAGCGTTGTTAGACGAGGCCGGCCCACTCACCGGTGAGCAGCTGGAGAAGGCCAGTGTGGTAGTGCAGGGGCTAACCGCTTTTGAATTTGTGCTGTTTGATGAATCGATAGCACTGGCTTCCAGCCGTGATCGCTATTGTCCGTTACTGAAGGGTATTGCGAACCACCAATGGGCGTTGTCTGAAGAGGTGTTGAAACTGTGGCGTGGGCCTGAGGGAATGTTGTTGCAGTTAAGCGATTTTCCCAACGAGCGCTATGCCACTGCGGATGATGGTCTGGCGGCGATTCTGCGGGTGCAGATTACCGGTGTGGACGTGCTGAAGAAAAAATTGGGTGTGCCCATGGGCCGGCTGAATAAAGGCGTGGCGCAGCCCTATCAAGCGGAAGCTTGGCGTAGCCAGCAATCTATTGAAAACCTGCAAGCGTCACTAAAAGGCGCGTGGGCGGTATGGCAGCGGGTACGTTCTCTGGTGAGCGATGAAGGCTTGGTGAGTGATATTGATCAGGCCTATGCGGATGTGAATAGCCGGATGGAGGCGTTGCCTGGGCCGCTGGTGGAATTGGTGCAGGCCCCCTCCCACAGGGATACGTTGGCGGCGCTTTATACCGCGCTGGATCAATTGGAAAATCGGCAGCAGATAGAGCTGGCTCGGGCACTGAATATCCAGATTGGTTTTAACGCCAACGACGGAGACTAGAGTCCGTTGCGCGTTAATAGTTAAAAGTTTGGTCGCAGTGGGCGGTGCAAGCTTGCGGGGAGCGTTATGCCACTAACACGACGTAAGTTGCTGGGTGCTGGTGCGGCGATGGCCGGTGTGGCCGCTCTGGGTGGCGGGTCACTGTGGACCCGTACGGCGGGCAAATCTCCCCTGCTGCTTTCCGCGCGCAACGATGATGCCGGCCAGCACTATGCCATGGGCTATTATTTGAATGGCCAGCGGGCCTTCGCGACGCCGGTGCGCGAACGCTGCCATGCGGTGGCTCGCCATCCTTTCCTGCCTGTTGCTTTGTTTGTGGGGCGCCGGCCAGCAAGGGAAAGTTATCTGTTGGATCTGCGCGATGGCTCTTTGCTGCAAACCCTGCATAGCCAGCCGTATCGCCACTTCTATGGGCATGCCGTTTTCCATGCGCAGGGCCAATGGTTGTACACCACCGAAAACGATCTCAATGAGCCCGGCCGTGGCGTGTTGGGGCGCTACCGGTTGGATCACGCTGCTTTGCAGCTAGTCCATGACGGCGAAGCGTCCACCCATGGTGTTGGCCCCCACGAACTGGCCTGGATGCCAGATGGCGAATCCCTAGCGATTGGTAACGGCGGTATCCGCACTGACGGGCTCAGCCGCCAACAAATGAACCTGGAGACCATGACCTCCAGCCTAGTAATCATGGATCGTCACGGTGCGCTAATCAGCAAGGAAATTCTCACGGATACGCAAAGCAGTATTCGTCACCTGGATGTGGCTGGCGACGGCACGGTGGTGACCGGGCAGCAATATCATGGCCCCGCCTATAACCGTGTGCCGTTGCTGGCCATCAAGCGCCCCGGTGAGGCCTATCAACCGTTTCCTGTCAGCCAGACACAGCTGGCAATGATGGATCAGTACACCGCCAGCATCGCCATTCATCGCCAGCAACGGCAAGTGGCCATGACGGCGCCACGGGGCAACCGGTTCTTTATCTGGGACCTGGATAGCGGGGAGACCTTGCTAGATACGCCGATGTCAGATTGTGCCGGTGTGGGGGCAGTGCCGGGCGGGTTTGCGGTGACCTCGGGGCAGGGCAAATGCCGTTACTTCGATAGCCGTACTGCGGATGTGCAGGGGCAGTGGCTGGCATTGCCGGGGGGCGGCTGGGATAACCATCTCTGGTTAGGTTAGGCGCCCGTGATAGCGGGCGCCAAAAACAAGCCACTGAATGTTAATCGTGCCAGCCGGATACCTTGCCGCTGCACACCCAGTCCTTGGAGCCCCGTTCGACCCCAATGGATCTGTAACTGTAGCGGCCATTGGCGTTGGATGTAGACCAACTCTTGGTTTTACCGGCCCCGATGCCGGAGGCGCCGCAATCTTCAGAGCCGTCTTTGCGTTCATTGCAGAAACGGGCGTAGATACGATTGTTGCAGGAATTGCGGTAGGTAACGATAAAATTCCCTTTGCTGTACTGGCTCCATTTGGTGTTGTGCACCACCATGCAGGGGGCGCCACCACTGTTGCGAGCATCCCAGCAGGTGTCATCGTCCAGGCTGGAGTAATAGTCTGCGGCAGCAAACTGTGAAGCCAGTAATATGGCAATGCCAATGGTCCATTTCATTATCTTCCCCTTGTTCCCTTCTTTGTTGACCTAGTTGGCTCCCCAAAAGAGCCGGCTATGTTTATTGTAGAAAGCTGCCGGGAATATGCCTCACCCATATGGGGTAAACGGGTGCATAACGTGTTGTATAAATGTCAGCCAAGGCGCTTGTAACGGGAAGAGACAGGAAGGGCCAGGAGGTGGCCACTGGGTCTAGTGGCCATGCTCGGTGGTGCATTTGCGGTGATCGCTTAACACTTCTATAACCCGGCATTCGCCAGGCCTCCCTTGTTCGCACTCGTTAATCATTCGGCCCAGTTCATCGCGCAAGGCGCTGAGTGATCGAATTCGTTGCTCGACGGTCTCAAGGTGGCGGCGGGCAATATCATCGGCACAGCCATGCTGTTCACTCATGGTGAGCAGCTCGCGAATATCTTCCAGGGTGAAGCCCAATTCGCGGCTGTGACGAATAAAGGCCAATCGTTCCCGGTGGCGCTGATGGTAGCGTCGCTGTCCCCCTTCACTGCGTGCCGGTTCCGGCATCAATCCGATTTTTTCGTAGTAGCGAATCGTCTCCACTTTGCAGCCGGCGGCGTTACTGAGCGCGCCGATAGAGAACAGGGTTGGCATGATTATTACCTCATGGGCCGATAACTGGGCTTGAACCTGTAGTTACTATAGCTTTTTAAATGGAACCTGAATCAGTGAAATCAAGGAGCCCAAGCAGGCGCTACCGGCAGCAATAGACGTTTGCCACTGCCATGTCGGGCCCAAAGAGAGTGGAGAAACAATATGGGTTGTTGTGATCACGAGATAGTGGGAAACCCGGCACCAGATTACCAACGAGTGCTATGGATCGTGTTGGCGATTAATGCGGTGATGTTTGTGGTGGAGGCGGCCTCTGGAGTGCTGGCGGATTCGCGGGCATTGCAGGCCGATGCGCTGGACTTTCTGGGCGATACCGCTACCTACGGTTTAACCTTGTGGGCGTTGGGACAGTCGGTGGCCTGGCGGGTACGCGCAGCCCGTATCAAGGGGGTGTCGTTATTGTTGATGGGCGTGATCGTGCTGGCGAACAGCATTTGGGCGCTGGTGAAGGGCAGTGCGCCGCAGGGCGAGCTGATGATGGGTGTAGCCAGTTTGGCGCTGTCGGCCAATGTGATTAGTGCGCTGTTATTGCTGCGCCACCGGCAGGGGGACGCCAATATTCGATCCGCCTGGCTGTGCTCGCGCAATGATGCGTTGGCCAACCTGACAGTGCTGATCTCCGGCACCCTAGTGGTATGGCTAGACAGCCGCTGGCCAGACCTGCTGGTGGCAGTGGCCATTGCGGGCCTGTTTACCCACAGCGCCGTGTCGATTTTGCGTCAGGCGCAGAACGAGTCCGCCGCAGAGCACGGGTGCGGTACGTCGTGAGCAAATGGTTATTATTGTTGGCGATGAGAAGGTGGGGCGGTAGGCTGCACCGAGTTGGGCAGCTTATGTTTTCTGCCTCTCCACTGTGATCAAGATGAGCTCTATGGAATTTAAACAGGAAGATCTGACTGCCCTGATTGAACGTACCATGCCCTTCGGGAAATATGCCGGCCGGGTATTGATCGATCTGCCCGAGCCATACCTGTTGTGGTTTACCAAGAAGGGTTTCCCGAAAGGTGAGCTAGGCCGGCTGATGGCACTGGCGCTGATGCTGAAAATGGACGGCACGGAAGGTTTGCTGGAACCGTTACGCAAATAGGCTGTATCACCGGGATCAAGCAGGTATCCTGAGCGCATATCCCGTTAAGGAGTCAGCTGTGCCGTTACTTGAAGTGGTTGCCAATAATGTCTGGGCCTATGCCATTCCCCATCACTTTATGGGGCTGCATGTGGGCGCTCGGATGACTGTGGTCAAATTGTCTTCGGGTGGTTTGTTGCTGCACTCCCCGGTTCCGGTGGACGATGCGTTGGCCGGGGAACTGGCGGCGTTAGGTGAAGTGGCGCATATCGTTTGCCCGAACCTTTTTCACCATGTGTTTGCCGATGAAGTGAAACAGCGTTATCCCCAGGCCGTGCTGCACGGCCCGGCAAAACTGGCGAGCAAGCGCAAGGATCTGGCACTGGATGCGGTGCTCTCGCAAACCCCGCATCCAGACTGGGGGGATGATTTCGAGTTAGTGTTTATCGAAGGATCCATGTTGCACGAGACGGTGTTCTATCATTGTTCCAGTAAAACGTTAATTGCCGCCGATCTGATTGAAAACTTCCATCAATGCGACCATGGCTTCACTCGCTGGTATTTGAAACTGGGAGGCTTGTGGAAATCACCGGGCTGGCATCCGGTTTTACGGCTGGTGTATCTGAACCGGCGCAAAGCCCGCGCCAGCGTGACCCGAATCCTCGAGTGGCCCTTTGAAAAACTCAGCCTGGCCCACGGCGAGGTCATCACTGAAAACGCCCGTAACCAGGTCCGCCATGGGATGGAGTGGTTGCTCTAGTTCAACGTTCAACGTTCAACGTTCAACGTTGAAACTTGAAAAGCGTGGCTCGGTGGCAGAGCCACATTAGAAACGGTAGTGCCGCGATTCTTTTTCCCGGGGCCACGGGGTTGTTTTGGCTGCGTGGCACAGCGCTGTTCGCGCTTTTAACTTTGAACTCGCAATTTCCTCCCTCCACATTTCTTGCAACATTTCCCGTTATATTCCTCACCATCATTACTGGTCTGTGGAATTGCCCATGCCTCGCTGGATTCGTCGTTTCCCGAAAACGGTTCTTTTCGTTGTTGTTTTAATCGTATGCCTGTTGTTCGCCGGTTGGCGCTGGGGCTTTTCGTCGGCGCCGGCCACGCAGTGGGAAACAGCCACGGTGGAGCGTGGTGATGTGGAGGAACTGGTCACCGCGCTGGGCACCCTGGAGCCGGGAGATTATGTGGATGTGGGTGCGCAGGTCTCAGGGCAGTTGACGCATTTGTATGTGGATGTAGGGGACTCGGTGGAGGAGGGGCAGCTGCTGGCTGAAATTGACGCCTCCGTGCAGCAAACGCAAGTAGATGCGGGCCTTGCTGAGCTGGAAGCGTTACGTGCTCAGTTAGAGCAGCGGCAGGCCGAGTTGAATCTGGCTGAGCTTCAATATCAGCGTCAGCAGCGTTTGCGTGACGCGAATGCTACCAGTGAAGATGCTTTTCAAAGTGCCGAGTCAAACTTGGCGATTACCGGTGCCCAGATCAAAGTATTGCAAGCACAGATTCGTCAAAAACAAGCCAGTGTGGAGGGCGATCAGGCGACCCTTGGCTATGCGAAAATTTATGCTCCACGCAGCGGCACGGTTGTGAGCTTGGATGCCCGTGAAGGCCAGACGCTTAACGCTAACCAGACTACCCCGACACTGATGCGCATTGCTGACCTGTCCGTGATGACGATTTCCACGGAAGTGTCCGAGGCAGACGTTCATCGACTAAGCGCAGGCATGCCGGTTTATTTCAACACCCTTGGCAATGAGACGGTGCGCTACGACAGTGAGCTACGGCAAGTGCTGCCTACGCCGGAAGTGGTGAATAATGTGGTCCTGTACACCGCTGAGTTCGATGTGGCTAACGATAATGGTCAGTTAATGTCGGGGATGACCGCGCAGGTTTTCTTCGTGGTTAATTCCGCCCGCGATGTGCTGAGCTTGCCGATGGCTGCCGTAAAGCGAGCGGGGCGAGGGGCGTGGAAAGTTCAGGTGCTGGATAGCAAGGGGGAACCACAGGATCAACCAGTGAAAATAGGTATCGACAATCGCGTTCGTATCGTGATTGATGAGGGGCTTGAAGAGGGCGATGTTGTGACGCTGAGCCAAGCGAGCAGCAATGTTGCGTTGAAAAAAAACAAGGATAGTCTGCCACGTCAAGGACGGTTCTAATGCCGTTGATTGAACTGTGTAACATTCGCAAGCGTTATCCTGCCGGGGATCAAGATGTAGAAGTCTTGCACGGCATTGATTTGTCCATTGAGGCGGGGGAGTTTCTTGCCATTATGGGCAGTTCCGGCTCGGGGAAGTCTACCCTGATGCATATTCTTGGCTGCCTGGATCAACCCAGTGACGGAGAATATCGCTTTTCCGGCCAACCGGTGACGGCCATGGATCATGACCAGCTGGCCTGGTTGCGTCGGGAAATGTTTGGGTTCGTATTCCAGAGTTATCACTTGATTGGCACCGCCAGTGCTTGGGAAAACGTAGCGTTACCGGCTATTTATGCAGGCGTGCCCCGAGAAGAGCGCAAACAGCGAGCGCAGCAGTTACTGACAGATCTTGGTCTTGAAGATCGCCTGGAAAATCGTCCGAGCCAACTTTCCGGGGGGCAGCAGCAGCGGGTATCTATTGCTCGGGCCTTGATGAATGGCGGCAAGGTGATTCTTGCCGACGAGCCCACCGGTGCGCTGGACAGCGCCAGTGGTGAAGCGGTAATGGATCAGCTGCGCAGCCTGGCGGAGCAAGGCCACACCGTTATTGTGATTACCCATGACGCCAAGGTGGCCGCCCATGCGGACCGGGTAGTGGAGATTCATGATGGCAACCTGATTAGCGATACGCGACATCATGATCATCTCCATGAGCGTGCCAAACCAGTGTCAGCGCCGCCAAAAGAATCCGTGATGCCGGATCCTGGTGAGGTGATGGAAGCTGTGGTGATGGCTTTGCGTTCTTTGCGTGCTAATTGGATGCGCACCCTGCTGACATTACTTGGCATTGTTATTGGCGTTGGTGCGGTAGTGGTGATGTTAGCGATTGGTGAGGGCGCAAAACAGGATGTGGTGGCACAGATCAATGAGCGTGGCACCAATCTTCTAGTCGTTCGCCCGGACCGGGGCATGCAACGAGTGGCGGATGGCGTGATTGCCACCTTGGTGCCAGCGGATGCGCAAGCGTTAGAGTCCCTTCCTAATATAAGCATCGCGGTACCGGAAATTTCTGGGAATGTGACTGCCCGGGCCAATGGTATGGATATCTCGACCAGTGTGCAGGCGGTGAGCGAAGATTTTCCATCGCTACGTGATTGGCAGCCTGTGCAGGGAATATTTTTCGGGGAGGAGGATCTCAAGAGCTATTCTCCGGTGGCTGTGATTGGCCAGACAGTAAAAGAGAATCTATTTCCGGAGGGTGATCCATTGGGGCAGTTCCTGTTACTCGACAGTATTCCTTTTCAAGTAATTGGTGTGATGAGCGCTCAGGGCGCCAGTGATCGGGGGGAGGATCAGGATGATGTGGTCATTGTTCCACTGTCCACCGGAACCCTGCGTTTATTCGGACAAAACTATCTTAACTCTATTACGGTGGCGGTGGATGATGTGACGCAAATCGATGCCACGGAAGCCGCTGCGGTGGCGCTGTTAACCCAGCGTCATGGCAAGCAGGATGTGCGCGTTTTCAACATGGCCTCGCTGCTGGAAATGGTGTCGGAAACCCAAAACACCTTAACGGCTCTGCTCGGTTCCATTGCCGCCATTTCCTTGTTAGTCGGCGGAATCGGAGTGATGAATATCATGTTGGTGAGTGTGACCGAACGTATCCATGAAATTGGTATCCGTATGGCTACCGGGGCAAGACAGCGCAATATTCTTCAGCAATTTCTTACCGAGTCGGTGGTGGTATCGGCCTTGGGCGGCATTGTTGGCGTAGTGATAGGGGTATTGGTGGGTTGGTTATTGATGCTGTTTGGCATGGCGATTGTGTTCTCCGTGCCGGTGATGGTGGTGTCTTTTGTCTGCGCTGCGGGAATCGGTTTGTTATTTGGTTTTGCACCTGCGTTGAAGGCCGCGCGCCTAAACCCAGTGGAGGCGCTCAGTAATGATTAAGGCAATCAATAAACAGTTGTGGGTGATGGTATTTGTTTTGCTTTCCGGCTGTGCCATGCAGTCCGGCCTGCAAGCTCCGGAACAGGGAATGCCAACGCAATGGCTCAACCAGCAGCAGGCCAGTGAGGCCATGGTGAACCACCCGCAATGGTGGCAACAATTTAACAGCGCGGAGCTGGATCAGCTGGTGGAAAAGGCGCTGGCGGCCAATACGGATTTGCTGGTGGCGGCGGCGCGAGTTGAGCAGGCCGATGCGCAATTGAGTCAGGTCGGTTCAGCACTGTTTCCCACCATAGGGCTGGGAGCAGGAGGCAGTCGTAGTGGTGTATTTGGCGAAGGCGGAAGCACCGATAGCTACAATGCCTCACTGAGTGCCAGTTACGAGCTGGACCTGTGGGGGCAGCTTCGCAATAGCCGTGATGTGGCGCGGGCTTCCCTGCTGGCGAGTCAGTTCAGCCGTGATACCGTGCAGCTCACGGTCATTGCCAGTGTGGTGAATATGTATCTGCAGGTGTTGTATCTGCAGGATAATCTGGCGCTGTCAGAAGAAAATCTGGCGCTGGCCCAGCAAGTATTGGATGTGGTGCAAGCCAAGGTAGAGAACGGTGCCGTTTCTCCCCAGGATCTGGCTCAGCAGAAAACGGTGGTCGCCAATGTGGAGGCGCAGCTGCCCTCCCTGCGTCATCAACTTCGCCAGAGCCGCTATGCCCTGGCGGTATTAGTGGGCGAAATGCCGCAGGCATTCCTGGTGGGCGGTGGCGCCCTGAGTAGCCTGCAATTACCGGAAATTCAGGCCGGGCTACCGGATCAGGTGCTGGCCCAGCGCCCGGATGTTGCTCAGGCTCAGGCCAGCTTGATGGCGGCGGACTATTCCGTGGCCGCCGCCCGGGCGGACTACTGGCCCTCTATTTCGCTCACCGGCAATGGTGGTTATGCCAGCAGTGCATTGTCTTCATTATTCAATGGCGACGCGGTGTACAGCCTCGGAGTGTCACTGGCGCAAACGCTGTTTGATGGTGGTGCACGTGATGCTCGGATTGAGCAAAGCAAGGCCGCCTGGGAAGAACAGGTGGCCAGCTATACCGGTACTCTGTTGGTGGCCTTGCAGGAAGTGGAGCAATCATTGAGTAATGTGCAGGGCTTGGCTGAGCAACAACAGTATCGTGAAGAGGCATATCGGCAAGCCGAGGAAGCCTACCGGGTGGCGCAGGTGCGTTATCGGGAAGGAGAAACTGAACTTACCGATGTGCTCAGTGCACAAAGCAGCTTTAACAGTGCCCGCCAGAACAGTCTCGACCTGATTTATAATCAGTATCAGTCTCGCGTCACTCTGTACCGGGTGTTGGGTGAAGGGGGCAAGGCCTCCGCTGAATCCTGAGTTATTTGCCGGTTTATCTTTCAAACGACACAATACGGCGACCTACCACTGCCTGCCAGGTTGCCCGTGCTGCCGCTTGTGTATCACCCCGAATACAGTTTTCCTTTTCCTGGGAAGCACCGCTTCCCCATGGAGAAATTCTCTCTATTACATACTCATTTGCGGCGCCGCAGAATTGCGTGTGTCGACAACGAATTCCGTCCTGGCCGGGCTAAGGCCGCATTATTAAGTCAGGCTCACTGCCCGCAGTACGTATCGGCCATGGTGAACGGTACGCTGGATGCCAAGGCGTTGCGGCGCATGGGGTTGCCCTGGAGTGAAGCCTTATTGAAGCGATCCTGTATTGCGCCTATGGGAACGCTAATGACAACTCAGTTGGCACTAGAAAATGGTATTGCCTGCCATCTAGCCGGTGGCACCCATCATGCCCATTACGATTTCGGTTCCGGTTTCTGTATTTTCAATGATCAGGTGTTTGCGGTCCGCCAATTGTTGGATCGGGGCGTGGTCAATAAGGTGTTGATGTTTGACTGCGATGTGCATCAGGGCGATGGCACGGCTGCCATGCTGGCAGATGAGCCTCGGGCTTTCACGTGTTCCATTCACTGCGAGAAAAACTTTCCTGTTCGCAAAATGCGTAGTGATCTGGATGTGGAGTTGCCGCTGGGGATGACGGATCAGGATTATCTGGATACGGTATTTTCCACGTTGGAATCATTGCTGAAATCAGAGCAGCCGGATCTGGTGCTTTACGATGCCGGGGTGGATATTTTCCAGCATGATCCGTTAGGGCGGCTGCATATTTCTGAGCAAGGCATCGCCGATCGAGACCGGGGTGTCATCGTCCGTTGCCGAAGCCGGAATATTCCTATAGCAACGGTGATTGGTGGCGGCTACGATGACGATCGTGAGGCGCTGGCCCGCCGCCATGCAATCGTTATAGAGCAAGCCTTTGCGTTGCAAGTTGAAAGATCAAGCGCGGGTAATACCCGAGGTCAGTGAAATTCTTGCAATGTGGAGCTTCCAATTTCCCGCTGCTCCGAAGGAGCGATCATGTCCAAAGCTTTATTGATCATGGCCCATGGCAGCCGCAGTGAAACGGCGAATGATGAGTTTCGTGTGTTGGTGAATACGGTGGCAGAGTCTGGCCCCGGTGCCGGGCAGGAATATGTGGCCGTGTTGCCCTGTTTTCTTGAGCTCGCCAACCCCTCATTGATCGAAGCGATTCAACAGCTTGAACACCAACCAGTGAAAACAGTGCAGCTGTATCCTTTATTCTTTAATAAGGGAAAGCATGTAGGCAGGGATATCCCCGCTCAAGTGGAGGATGCCCGCCAGCGCTTCCCGGATTTGTCGATTGAGCTACTGGAATATTTCGGTAATGCCCACGGGCTGACCTCGTTAATTTTGCAACATGTTGGTGAGCAAGCCTAACAGGGGGCAGGGAGGTACATAGTGCTCGCTATAGCATTGGCTATGTAATCGATTTCGTATTCCCTCGCACTTGTGTTGACCTGGAAATGACTAGATCCACGCCCGGTGGTCTATTTTGGTCATTGAGGTTCCTTGTGGAGAGGGCGTAGCCTCGATGCCATCTTTATGACCTGATAGTCAACAGCGTGTGATGACGAGGAGAGTACGGTGGCAGAAGCATATATCGTAGCGGCGGTGCGTACCGCGGGTGGTAAAAAGAACGGTCGGTTGAGCAAGGTACACCCGGCGGACATGGGTGGCCGTGTTATTGATGCAGTGGTAGAGCGCACGGGTGTGGCTCCAGAGAAAGTCGACGACGTGATTTTTGGTTGCGTGAGCCAGATTGGCCCACAGGCCTTTAACGTGGCGCGCACTTCCATTATGAGCTCCTGCCTACCGGAATCTGTGCCGGGGGTTACGATTGACCGCCAGTGTGGGTCTTCCCAGCAGGCCATCCACTTTGCAGCCCAAGCAGTGATGAGTGGCACTCAGGATTTGGTAATTGCGGGTGGTGTGGAATCCATGAGCCAGCTGCCGATCGGTTCCCCGGTGCTTGCGGCGAAAGAACTGGGCAACCCGTTTACCGGTGAAATCAGCAAGCGATATCCCAGTGCAACATTCAGCCAATTCCATGGGGCTGAGCGTATGGCGGAAAAATACGGAGTGAGCAAGGCAGAGCTAGACCAGTTCGCCTATGACTCCCACAAGCGTGGTGCTGCAGCGACGCAAGCGGGTCGTTTCAGCGATGAGATCATCCCGGTACCGGTGACCCTGGAAGACGGCTCTCAGGAAGACCATGTGGTCGATGAAGGGATTCGCTGGGAAGCAGAGCTGGACGCGATCAAAGCGCTAGAACCTCTGCAGGAAGGGGGACATATCAGTGCCGCCAACGCGAGCCAGATAACGGACGGGGCTTCCGCCGTTATGATCGCCAGCGAGGCTGCGGTTAAAGAACTGGGTTTGACACCGCTGGCGCGTATTCATGCCATGGCGGTGGTGGGCTCTGACCCGACCATGGTATTGGAAGGCCCGATCCCGGCCACTGAGAAAGTGCTTAAGCAGGCCGGCATGAGTATGGCGGATATTGATCTGTATGAAGTGAACGAAGCGTTCGGCTCGGTGCCATTGGCCTGGATGAAGGCGGTGGGTGCGGATTACGAAAAAATGAACGTGAACGGTGGTGCTCAGGCGTTAGGCCACCCATTGGGGGCCACCGGCTCCAAGTTGATGGGTACGTTGGTCTATGAGCTCAAGCGCCGTGGTGGCAAGTACGGCCTGCTGACTATCTGTGAAGGCTTAGGGACGGCAAACGCTACCATTATTGAAGCGTTATAGAAGCGGCTACAGAGTAAGGGTCGAGTTCCTCATTGCTGAGATCTCGATGGAGATAAAAAAAGCCGGCCAAGGTCTCCTTAGCCGGCTTTTTTATATTGGTTGTGGGCCTGGGGTGTTGGCTCGTTATCTGCAACCTCGATAGTGAGCGCGGTACCCGGGAGTGATAGGAAAGCCCCCCTTACGACGTTGCGCTTTCTGCCTCTTCTAACACTTCCATGGCGTCTAATAATTTCCCTTCCAATTCGTCGTGCTGTTTCTTCAGGCGCGCTTGGTCACCGAGCAAGCCGTTCATTTCGTTCTTTCGATTTGGGTCCGTATATAACGCTTCATCGCCTAAAGCGGCTTCCACGGCTAGCAGTTTTTCGCTGCACTGGCCTAGCTGTTGTTCTAACTGGTCTACCTGTTTTTTTAGTGGCCGTAGCTGCTGACGTAGCTGGGCGGCTTGCTGGCGACGGGCTTTGGCATCTTGCCCATCGCTGGGTTTTTCTTCTTTCACTGGTTTGCCGTCGCGGCGGTGTTGTTGCAGCCAGCGAGCGTAATCGTCCAGGTCGCCATCGAAATGGCTGACACTGCCGTTGGCCACAAGGTAGAAGTCGTCCACGGTGGTTTCCAGCAGGTGGCGATCGTGGGAGACCATCACTACCGCGCCTTCGAAAGCTTGCAGGGCCAGTGTCAGCGCTTCGCGCATGTCCAGATCCAGGTGGTTGGCCGGTTCATCCAGCAGCAGCAAGGCGGGTTTTTGTTGAACGATCATGGCCAGAGCCAGGCGCGCTTTTTCACCTCCGGAAAAACGCCCGATGGACGCGAATACGTCATTGCCTTGAAACCCGAAGCGGCCCAGTTCGCTGCGTAATTCTGATTCGCTCCACTGAGGGTAGAAGCGCGACAGCATCTGGTATGGGGTGTCGTTGGCGTCCAAACGATCCACCTGTTGCTGGTGGAAGTAACCAATTTTCAGGTCGTCGTTTTTTTCAAAATGCCCGCCCAAGGTGGGCAGTTCGCCGACCAAGGTGCGTACCAGTGTTGATTTGCCCGCCCCATTGGGGCCCAGCAGGCCGATGCGGCTTTCCGGCCGCAGGCTCAGGGTGACTTGATCGAGAATCACGGTATCTATGCCGTCATTGCGATAGCCGCACTGCACCGCATCCAGGTTTTCCATAGGGTTGGGCAGTTTTTCTGGCTGGTGGAAATCAAAACTGAAGCCGGAATCCACATGGGCGGGGGCGATCAGTTCTAGCTTTTCCAGCGCTTTTACCCGGCTCTGGGCCTGCTTGGCTTTGCTGGCTTTTGCCTTGAAGCGGGTAATAAATTTCTGCAAGTGGGCTACTTGGGTTTGTTGCTTGTCGTGCATTTTTTGCTGCAGCGCCAGTTTCTCGGCACGTTCACGCTCGAAGTCAGAATAACCACCGGTGTATTGCTTCAGGCTATTGTGCTCGATGTGCAGAATTTGGGTGACGATGGCATCCAGAAAGGCGCGGTCGTGGGAGATAACGAGTAGTGCTCCGGGCTGCTGAACCAGATAGCTCTGCAGCCAGAGTATGGCATCCAGATCCAGGTGGTTAGTGGGCTCATCGAGAAGCAACAGGTCGGCATCGCTTATCAGTACCTGGGCTAGGTTAAGGCGCATGCGCCAGCCGCCGGAAAAACTGGAGACCGGTTGTTGTTGTTGGGCTTCACTAAAGCCGAGGCCGGCTAGCAAGATGGCCGCGTTGGCTGGTTGTTGCCAGGCATGCAAGGCATCCAGCTCGCCGTGGGCCAGAGCAATGGCATGGTTATCGCCGGCCTGTTCCGCTTTGGCCAGTTTGCGTTCCGCGGTGCGTAGGCCATGGTGGCCGTCGAGAACATAGTCGATGGCGGGCTGATCCAGCGCCGGGACTTCTTGGGCCATCATGGCCAAGCGCCAGTCGGCTGGGCAGTTAATGTTGCCGCCATCGCTCTCTAGTTCGCCCATGATAAGCTTAAATAGCGAACTCTTGCCGCTGCCGTTGCGGCCCACCAAGCCTACGCGCCAGCCCTTGTGTAGGACCAGGTTGGCGTCTTCCAGCAGCAAGTCGGGACCGCGGCGAAGGTTGATATGTTCAAGAGACAGCATGGTAAGCCTATTTGTGCCTGAAAACGGTGGCCTGCGTGCAGTGAAAGACATGCAGGAAACCGGCGCAGTGTAAGCGATGGCCTGTTTAAGCACCAACCTGCCCGAGGGCGGTAAATCAGGGGATGCCAGTGAGTAATAAAATAAAAACGGATCTGTGGCGTTTTGCGCTGGGGTGCTGGCAGGACAAGGCATTCGAGAATGGCTGCCTGCATTTGCAGGATGAATATCAAGTTCCGGTGTCATTACTGCTGTGTGGGTTATGGCTGGCGGAGGCGGGAAAGCAGCCGGATGCCCGAACCGGCCGGCGGTTGGCAGAAGTGGCCGAGCAATTCGAAGCGGATTATCTGCGCCCTTTGCGCGCGGTGCGCCGCAAGGCTGGGCAGGATGACCGGTTGCCCGAGTTCAAACGCCAACTCCAGCAAGTGGAGCTGGAAGGTGAGCGTTGGTTGCTGACTACCTTGCCCGCTTTGTGCGATAACCTGCTACCGGCAGGCAAATCGGTAGACCCGCTGAGCTGGTTATTGGTGTTGGTGCCGGAAATGGCTCAGTGCGAAGGGTTGCAGAGCGCACTTTGCCGATTGGTTGAGTTGAAAGTTTAAAACCGTGGATTCAGGTGTGATGGTGCGGCGGGAGCGTTAACGATTTGGCACACATTTCAGACGCTCTTTTGAACGTTCAACTTTGAACTTTCCCCCCTCCGCTGCCATCCTGTCTTCCCTCGTTTTATCTGGACCTCGCCCCATGACCACCGATCTCGACTTCGACCGTGACCATCTCTGGCACCCTTATACCTCCACCTCCAAACCGCTGCCCACATTTCCCGTGGCTAGTGCCAAAGGGGTACGGTTAATGCTGGAGGATGGCCGCGAGCTGGTGGACGGTATGTCGTCTTGGTGGGCGGCGGTGCATGGCTATAACCATCCCGTGCTGAATCAGGCAGCCAAGGATCAAATCGACCGCATGGCCCATGTGATGTTTGGCGGATTGACCCACGAACCGGCGGTGGAACTGGGGAAAAAACTGGTTGATCTAACGCCCGAGCCGTTGGAAAAAGTGTTTCTTGCCGATAGCGGTTCGGTGTCTGTGGAAGTGGCGATTAAGATGGCGCTGCAGTATTGGTTGAGTCAGGGGTATGCCGGGAAGGACAAATTGCTGGCCCTGCGTAACGGTTATCACGGCGATACCTTTGGCGCCATGGCTGCCTGTGATCCGGTCAACGGCATGCACTCGCTATTCAGTGGTGTGCTGGCCAAGCACTATTTTGCGGAGGCGCCGCAGTGCCCCTACGACAGTGATTTTAATACGGCGGACTTGGATTCCATTCAGCACATGTTGGCGGAGCATCACCAGGAAATTGCCGCGGTGATTCTGGAGCCTGTCGTGCAGGGCGCCGGCGGTATGCGTATCTACCATCCGACTTATTTGAAAGCGGTGCGCGCGCTGTGTGATGAGTACGGTGTGCTGCTGATCTTTGATGAAATCGCCACCGGTTTCGGCCGCACAGGCAAGCTTTTTGCTCTGGAGCATGCGGATGTATGCCCGGATATCCTTTGTTTGGGCAAGGCGATTACCGGCGGCTACATGACCTTGGCAGCCACGTTATGCACCCGCCAGGTGGCCGCAGGCATTTGTGAAGGTGAGGCGGGCGTATTGATGCACGGCCCCACTTTTATGGGCAATCCGTTGGCCTGCGCCGTGGCGAATGCCAGCATTCAGCTGTTGCTGGATTCCGGCTGGCAGCAAAAAGTGGCCGCTATCGAAGCTCAGCTCAAAGACGAACTGATGCCGTTGAAGGCGTTGCCTACGGTGGCCGATACCCGGGTGCTGGGTGCCATTGGCGTGATGGAAATGAAGGAGTCTGTCGCCATGGAGCAGGTGCAGGCGCGTTTTGTTGAGTTGGGTGTGTGGATTCGTCCATTCGGCAAGCTGGTCTACATCATGCCGCCATTCGTCATTGAAGCGGATGATTTGAGCAAGCTAACTGGCGCGATGCGGGATTTGGCTGAACAGAAATAACGGCAAGCTTGGATGAAGGAATCGGAAACATTCCAGGTTTTTTTCTTTTGAACCTTTCACGTTGAAGGTTCAAATGAATCTGGCGGGCCGTGTGGTGATCGCGCAGACAGCGAGTCTGGCCGGCACATACCGTTGAGTATCGTGCAGGGTTACCAGGAAGGGGATTTTCAGGCTGAACAGAAATTGACGCTGCGCTTCGTAGATTTTCGTGCGGGTACGGGCCTGGTTGGCGACGACGGCGGTAGCCGGGTGTTAGCGCCACACTTTGCAGGATGCGGGTGGTGGGGGCGGTGGCGCGGATATCAATGCTGGTCTTGCAGTAAGCCTCTTTTCTGTTTGCGACCAGAATCACTAAGCGCGATATGTGGGGTTTATTCAGGGAGTCGCTGCCCCTCCGATAGGCGACTCTGTGCGCTGTTTATACAGTTTCTGTATGGTTATTTCGCATGATTCTAGCTCACCCGGAATGCCGGCTGGAGCATGGTCGAACGAAAGTGAGCTGTGCTCTCGAACTTGGCATTACCGCAAAAGTGGCAAAAGTCATGTAAATTGTGATCGTATTTTGCTCTCATCGGGAACTCGATCCTGTGAAGAGGCTCAATATAGGGGGAATTCGGCATTATGCGCTTCGGGCTCATTATTACCGTGCTGTTGGTAGCGGTGCTTACGGCACTGTTTACTGTGCCGTTAGGTGGAGGCAAACCTCTACTGGACTGGCAACATGTTGAGCGGAATTGGCAACAGCCGGAAAAACTGTTCGATGGCAAAGTGTCGCCTTGGCTGGGAAAAAAGGACGAGACTGAGCTGTATCGCTGGCGTGACCCGGGTGGAAACTGGCAGTATGGCCAAATTCCACCGCCGGGAGTGTCGGTGGACCCCATTACAGTGAAGGCTCCAAGCACGATCAGCGCGGAAGAGATGCGCGGTGGCAAGGGGCTTGAGACACAACAGAAACAATAATCGTAGGCCAATTGGAGGCAGAATGAAGAAATTGGGAATCGTGCTGGCGGGTACCGTCTTGCTGGCAGCCTGTGGTCAGGACAATGCAGAAGTAAAAACGGATGACCAAAAGGCGTCCTACGCACTGGGTTTTCGCAGTGCAGAGCAAATGCGCAGCCTAGAGAGCCTGGATCTGGATGCCATGGTCGCTGGCCTACGTGATGGTATTGACGAGAAGGGTGAATCCCGTCTCGGTGACGAAGATCTGGATCAACTGATCCGCGATTTTCAGGGGCGCATGATCGCGGCTCAGCAGGAAAAACTGGAAGAAAAGGCTGGCGAGAACATGGAAGCCAGCGAAAAATTCCTGGCTGACAATGCCGAGCGTGAAGGTGTTACCGTCACCGAGAGCGGCCTGCAATACGAAGTGTTGGCTTCGGGTGAAGAGGGTGCGCCGTCTCCGACCCTGGAAGACACCGTGGAAGTCCACTATCACGGAACTCTGCCCGATGGCACGGTGTTTGACAGCTCTATCGAGCGCGACAAGCCGGCCACATTCGGTCTGCAGCAGATCATCCCAGGTTGGCAAGAAGCATTACCCATGATGAAGGAAGGCGACAAGTGGAAAGTCGTCCTGCCGCCGTCTTTGGGCTATGGTGAGCAAGGCGCCGGTGGCGACATTGGCCCTAACCAGGTGCTGATTTTCGAAATCGAGCTTCTGGATGTGAAAGGCAGTGGTGATGACGCGGAATAAACCCCGCCGTTTCACGCTTCATCAAAAAGGGCGCCTTCGGGCGCCCTTTTTGATGAAATGCCGAGGAACATTCAACGTTAAAATGCAACGAATAGGTGAAGAGAGCCTACACCGTTGAATTCAAACGGCGCGCGATTTTTTATAAATCCGCGGCGGGTCTGAAGGTTACGGGCGAAGCCCTAAACAAAGTCGTGTTGCAACATCTCCACCCCGCGGTTCAACGTTCAACTCGCAATATATCCTTTATTAATGTGTGGCCTGTTGGTAAGGGGGATCTTGCTGATGGATGCTGAGGATCAGCTGGTCTTCCAGTGCAAAGCGTTCTTCTAGGGTTTCCATCAGCGCACTGATGCGTTCTGGTAGCACATCTCGTTGCGCCAAACACTGGTCTGGGTGCTCAAAATCTTCGTTGAAGGCAAGAGCTGCATCAGTGGAGCGGTCCAGCTTGGCCAAAATCTGCCGGGTCAGTGTCGGGTTGTCTCGCTGGAAATGCCGGGCTTCATTGACTAGCTCTCGGTATACCTCGAAGTAACCTGCGCTGATGTAATCCATCAACAGTTGGCAAAAGCGTTGAACCTGACGGTGTATGGGTTGTGGGTTATCGTTGGGTTGGACTGCAGAAAGCCCTTTCAAGCCCTGCATAGTGCAGAGCAGCACAATCAGCTGCTGGCGTTCATCCAGCCAAGCCTGAACCAGTGCTTCGATACGTTGCCATTGAGCCAGTGCTGCAGATGTTGAACTCGCCATTGTATTCCCTCCTTAGTGAATGGCTGAGACTGCCTTAGGCCGGTAAGCAGTGAATAGCTCGGCGGCCGATGGTTTTGATTCTTCAGCAGGGCTATTGAGACTAGGACGGGGTGAGATGGTGGGGCAATGGGCAGAAAGTGACCTTTTTGATGGGCGAGCTCAAATTGGCGAAAAAACAGCCTAACGTCAGCCACTTGCGGGCAAAGACGGATTTCTTATAAGGCGGGTATTTTTAGTGCTTTGTAACAGCGGTATGTAACGTAAAGCGCGCGTGCAGGCTGTGGGGTTGTTTACAAGTATTGCGCCACCCAGGGCCAAAGCCAGGGGAGGGCGATGGCCGTCACTAGCCCACACAAGCCCAGCGCCAGGCCCGCGAAGGCCCCGGCTTTCTCACCGTATTCGAAGGCGCGGGCGGTGCCGATGGCGTGGGCAACTAGCCCTAGCGCAAACCCCTTCACCCGATGGTCCGTGACCCTGAGCAATCGAAAGATGGGGCCGGCGCTGAGTGCGCCGACGATGCCGGTAATGGCCACAGCGCCAGCTGCTAGCGACACATACCCTCCCGTGGACTTCACCACTTCAACAGCAATCGGAGTGGTGATGGATTTAGGTGCCAGCGAGCCCACAACTTCAGGTGGTGCACCCAGCCACCAGGCCAAGCCTACGGCAATGGCGGCAGAGAGAGTGGCGCCGAAGACCGTGGCTACTAGAATGGGCTTGAGCACGCTGCGCACGGTGTGTAACTGCCGGTATAGCGGCCAGGCCAGGGCGACAGTGGCTGGGCCTAGCAAGAAAGAAATCATCTGGGTTTGTTCGCGGTATTCCTCGTAGTCTACGTTGACCAACGGCAGCACAATAATTACTGGAATGGATGCCACAAGAAACGGGTGAAAAATGGGCAGGCTGTTGCTGCGCCCGTATACCCACAGTGCAAAACGGTAGCTGGCCAAGGTTAATAGCAGGCCAAACAACGGCGTATGTACCAGTTCGGCCAGGTTATCTAAATTAGCCAGCATGGTCGTCTCCATGGGGCTTGTTACTGGCTTCCTGGTGTTTGCCGCCGAGCAGTTTTTTCAACATGAATGTGATCACAATCATGCTGAGAATGGTCCCCAACACTACGGCAACGCCTAGCGCCAGCGCATAGTCTTCATAGCGGTGCCATTGCAGCACGATACCTACTCCGAGCGGAAAAATCAGCAGGCTGATGTGTTTGATCAGGCCACCGGCGGCAGGCGCTACCCGCTGGGTATAGGGGGCGTTCAACAGCAATGCCAACAATAGCAGTACCATGCCGACCACAGAGGCAGGCAAGGGGATGCCGGTGAGGCGAATAATGACCTCACCGAAAAACTGGAACAGTAAGAGAATCAGCAAGCCATCAATCATGGCGGGCTCAGCGGGTCAGGGGGCGGAACATCTGAATCAGGCCGACGAGCAGCAGCCCAGCAAACACCACCATGGACCAGCCTGGCAAGCTCAGCCCCAGAAAGGACCAATCCATTTCGGCGCATTCGCCGGAGCCGGCCAGCACTTGCTGAAGCACATTCTGCAGAGGGAAAACCTCTAGCATGTAATCCAGGCCGGGGCCGCAGGCAGGCACCTGATCGGCGGGCAGATTCTGCAGCCAAATGTGACGAGCGGCGACTGCACCGCCGCCAAGGGCCGCTAGGGTGGTCAGGGCACCATAGATGCGCACGCCAATGTTCTTCGGGCCATGCAGGCTGGCGATGAGCAGAATCACGGCCCCGGCGATCACGCCGACGCGTTGAAAAATACACAGCGGGCAGGGCTCGAGCCCATCTACATGCTGCAGATAGAGCGCCCCGACAATGGCCGCGAGACAGGCCAGAAAAGCGAGAGCATTAAGCGGGCGTGGAGCAGGAATAATGGACGACATGGGCGGCTCTTTTCGTCGAGGGATCGGCGAAGGGTAGGCAAAAGCGGCGGTGGCAGCAAGGGGCTTTTCGATAGCCCGTTAACGCAGGGCGCCCGGTGCATGAAGAGATGCTTGCGCTCCACGGCTGCGGTCTTCGCCTGCAAGCATTGTTTTCCACGCAAGAGGTCAGAGTGAGTCTGGACTCTTTTGCGGGAGCGGCGTCAGGCTTTCTTGGTGCTTTCTTGCCTGCAGGTTTCAGCCACACCAGGCATCACTTCCGGTTTAGAGACATGCCGCTGTTGCACGGTTTACATAGCGCGCGAGTCCGCATTCTTTTTGTGCAAAAGCAGCAGGCGCGATTCTACTGAGGTATTAACGGTGGGCTGTACAGCGGAGTGGGTCGCAATGCAATGTCATGTTGATTGCTGGCGGCGGGTGAGGTGGCCGGCGGCCGACTTCCGCCCTACGGTTGATACATAGGGCGGATTCGGATCTCGAGGGAGCTAATCGTGGAAGTAATCCGCTAGATATTCCTCGAAGGATTGCTGATCGGCGGCTTCGCCTGCGGCTTGTTCGGCCAAGCTGTCGGCGGCCAGCGCTTCCAGCTGCTGGTTGGTGGCGTCGCAACGCTGACCGGACAGGAAATGATCGCGGTGGGCCAAGGCCTGCTCCATGGCGAACTGGAAAAAGCCCTGATTACGGCTCTCCAGTTGTTCCAAAATCTGTGCAGACGGAGTGGCACTGGGGTTGTCGACTTTTTCCTGTTGGTGCGCCAGCGCCTCGGCATAGTTGTTGCCGCCGTGGGCGCGATCAAACAACTCGGCGATGGGCTGCATTTGCGTCAGTTTTTCTGATGCCCAGTTTTTTAGGCTCACCGACTTGCCCCAGTTGTATAGCTGGATGTCGGTATTTCGACCGTCGTAAACCACCTTGCGCAGGTTTTCCTTGCTGGCATGCAGGTCGCATTTTTCCAGTTGCGGTGATTCGCGCAGCAGGCAATAGGTGGCAAACAGATCCAAGAACCGGATTTCTTGTTGGTTGATGCCCACCGGCTCGAACGGGTTTAAATCCAACGCACGGATTTCAATGTACTCCACGCCGCGTTCTTGCAGCGCTGTAGTGGGGCGCTCGCCGGGTTTGATGGTGCGTTTCGGGCGGATCGACGAGTAGTACTCGTTTTCGATTTGCAGAATATTGGCGTTGAGTTGCTGATACTTCACGTTGCCATCGGCGTCGGTGACTTTAACGCCCATTTTTTCGTAGGCCGGCTCCGGGGTGTTGATGGCATGAGTGAGTGTGCTGACGTATTCATCCAGATTGTTGTAGCTAATCGCCAGCGATGATTGGGCGTTGTTCTGGTAGCCCAGGTCGCTCATACGCAGGCTGGTGGCCTGGGGGCGATACAGGGAGTGATCGAAGCGCTCCAGCAAGTCGTGCTCGCGCCCGGCCAGGAAAGAAGCACACAGCGCGGGTGAGGCCCCGAACAGATAGACCAGCAACCAGGAATAGCGCTGGAAGTTGCGTGTTAGGTCGAAATAGCGACGGGAAATGTAATCCTGTAATGGGGCGTTATCACCTTCCAGTTGCTGGTTCAGTTTCCAAAATGCGTCCGGGTAGGAAAAGTTGTAATGAATTCCGGCAATGGTTTGCATCTTGCGACCGTAGCGGTGGCCGAGCCCTTCTCTGTACACCGTTTTCATACGGCCCACGTTGGAGCTTCCATATTGCGCTACGGGTACGTCGCTGTCTTTGCCGATCATGCAGGGCATGGAATTCACCCACAGCACTTCATCGCCGATATGGCTGTACACATAGCGGTGCAGTTGCTCGAGAAATTCAATGGGCTTGTGCAGCTCGGTACTCGGGGGCGTAATAAATTCCAGCAGGGCTTCAGAATAATCCGTGGTGATGTACGGATGCGTTAGCGCAGAGCCCAAGGCACGAGGATGTGGCGTTTGCGCCAGGGTGCCATCGGTGGTGATGCGCAGGCTTTCTTTTTCGATGCCACGACGGATGCCGGCCAAGGTGGCTGCGGCATCTGCATTCAGCAGGGCATGAATTCGCTGTTCAAGATGCTTCATGGTTGGGACCTGTCGTGCGACCAGTCAGATAAGGGACCGGCCGCGGGTGTGACGGAATTCCGACAATCATGGGGCAATAGAATGACGCTGAGAAGTCGCTCCACTCAGGAGCGCTTCTTGCTGTCTTTCTTCTGCTTCTCTTCCTTAGCTTTGGCAAATAGGTCGGCGAAGGTGCCGCCGCCGCCCTGGGGCTGGCCGCCAGCGCGTTGAGCTCCACCATTACCACCGCCACGGCGTGGGTTATTGCCTTTGTTTGCTTGGTTGGCGCGGTTGCTGGTGGGGCGTTGGCCGCTGGGTTTCTCCGTGGGTTGATCGCCCATGCGCATGGTCAGGCTGATGCGTTTGCGGTCTAGATCCACGTCCAGCACTTTCACTTTAACGATATCGCCGGGGGCGACCACTTGGTGCGGATCTTCCACGAATTTGTCGGCCAGTGCGGATACGTGCACCAGTCCGTCCTGATGAACACCCACATCTACAAAGGCGCCGAAGTTGGTCACGTTGGTGACGGTGCCTTCGAGGATCATGTTTTGCTTGAGATCCTTGAGGGTTTCCACCCCTTCCTTGAGAACCGCGGCTTTGAATTCCGGGCGCGGATCGCGGCCGGGTTTTTCTAATTCACTGAGAATGTCGGTGACGGTGGGTAAGCCGAAGTTATCGTCGGTGAAGTCGGCAGCGTTGACCTTCTTCAGGAACGGCACATCACCCACTAGATCCTTTAGGGGGCGGCCATGCTGCTCGGCAATTCTTTCCACCACCGGGTAGGCTTCTGGGTGAACCGAGGAGCGGTCCAGCGGGTTTTCGCCGTTCATGATGCGCAAGAAACCAGCGGCTTGCTCAAAGGTCTTGTCGCCTAGGCGCGGCACCAGTTTCAGGTTGGCGCGGCTGGCAAAGGCGCCGTTCTTCTCTCGAAACGAAACGATGTTGCCGGCGATGGTGCTGTTAAGGCCGGCAATACGGGCCAGCAAGGGGGCGCTGGCGGTGTTCACATCCACGCCCACCGAGTTCACGCAGTCTTCCACCACGGTATCCAGTGAGCGGGACAATTTTACCTGGCTTACGTCATGCTGGTACTGGCCAACACCGATGGCTTTCGGATCGATTTTTACCAACTCGGCTAGTGGGTCTTGCAGGCGGCGGGCAATGGATACCGCGCCACGGAAAGACACGTCTAGTTCTGGGAATTCCAGGGCCGCCATTTCCGAGGCAGAGTAGACCGAGGCGCCGGCTTCAGAAACGATAATTTTTTGGATCGGCTGATCCTTGAGCAATTTCACCACTTCGCCGGCCAGCTTGTCGGTTTCCCGGCTAGCAGTGCCGTTGCCGATGGCGATCAATTCCACGCCATGCTGTTTGCTCAGCGCAGTCAGCTTACTGAGGGACTGATCCCACTGCTTCTTTGGCTGGTGAGGGAAGATGGTGGTGTGTTCCAGCAGCTTTCCGGTGGCATCCACGACAACCACTTTCACGCCGGTACGCAGGCCAGGGTCCAGGCCCATGGTGCATTTAGGGCCGGCGGGGGAGGCCATCAACAAGCTTTTCAGGTTACGAGCGAAAACCTGAATGGCTTCCTCTTCACCCATTTCACGCACTCGGCCCAGTAATTCGGTTTCCAGATGAGTGTTGAGTTTGATCTTCCAGGTCCAGCGCATCACTTCTTTGAGCCAATCATCGGCGGCCCGGCCGGCGTGCTGCCAGTCCGCTACGGCAGTGACCATGGCTTCGCAGGGATGCGGTTGAGCATTTTCCAACTCTTCCGGCAGCACCATTGAGACATGCAAAATGCCCTCATTACGGCCCCGAAACAGGGCCAGTGCGCGGTGGCTGGGGATCCCTTTGAGGGTTTCGCTGTGATCAAAATAGTCACTGAACTTGGCGCCGTCTTTTTCCTTGCCTTCCACCACTTTGGCCTGAATTTGGCCTTTGTCCCAGAGGAAGGTGCGCAGGCGGGTGAGCAGCTCGGCATCTTCAGCGAAACGCTCCATGAGGATCTGTTTGGCACCGTCCAAGGCGTCCTTGGCGGTGGCAATCTTGTGTTCCTCGTTCAAGTAACCGGCGGCTAGTGCTTCCGGGTCCTGGGTAGGATCATCTATTAGGCTGTTAGCCAGCGGTTCCAGGCCAGCTTCGCGGGCAATCTGGGCGCGGGTACGGCGCTTGGGCTTGTAGGGCAGGTAGAGATCTTCCAGCCGGGTCTTGGTGTCGGCAGCCTTGATGGCTTTTTCCAGTTCAGGGGTAAGCTTTTCCTGTTCGGTGATGCTCTTCAGGATGGTCTCGCGGCGTTCTTCCATCTCGCGCAGATAACGCAGCCGTTCTTCCAGGTTGCGCAGCTGGGTGTCGTCCAGCCCGCCGGTCACCTCTTTGCGGTAACGGGCGATAAAGGGGACGGTGGAACCTTCGTCGAGCAGGGCAACGGCAGCGTTGACCTGGCGTTCCTGGCAACCGATTTCTTCGGCAATAATCTGTTCGATACTACGCATGATATATCCTGACGGCGTACGGTCTGCAAGCGTGCTGCGTGCAAGCGCTCTTTAAATACAAAACGACCGGAATCATAGGGAATGAATCCGGTCGTTGATAGATTGACTTGTAAAAGCGGCTGTGGCTGCGGTGAAGGTCATGGACACTTGGTCAGTGCGGGTTATGGCCCGCAGACGATCACTTAGGCCAGAGCTTCATTGATTTTGGCGACCAGTTCCGCTTCCTGCGGCGGCTTCACCACATAACCGAAGGCGCCTTGCCGTTCGCCCCAAACCTTGTCCGTTTCCTGATCTTTAGTGGTTACCAGAATTATCGGGATGCTCTCGGTGACAGGGTCGCGGGTTATCTTTCGGGTTGCCTGGAAGCCGTTTAGCTCCGGCATAACCACATCCATAAGGATCAAATCGGGGTGTTCCTGTTTGGCTTTTTCAATTCCTTCCATGCCGTTGCTGGCAGTAACGACATCATGGCCCTGGCCTTGGACAATCTTAACCAGATTGCTCCGCTGGGTTGGGGAATCGTCCACCACAAGAATTTTGGCCATGCTGCTCTCCTCAAGCCGGTATTGATCCCATCGGCTGTTTTTTATATATGTCTCGACCCAATCGCGAATCATACCAGTGGCGGCTTAAAAGGTAAGCTGTCGAATTATGGCACATGTGTGCCGCTTAGCGTCGCGAGGGGGCAGCAAGCGGTAACAGTTCGCCGCTGTGCGCCCAGTATACTCGGGTGTGACTTGTGCTTGCGTTGTCATCTCGTCAGCGTGTGAGCGCTGCGCCGTCCCCATAGCAGGATCGGTAGCACAATCAGGCCCGTCACCAGGGTCCAGCGGGCCAGGGACCAGAAGCTGTTGGCCAGGGCTTCGCCGTGATGCCCCACCAGTGGGGCGAATGAGGCAATGGTAAGGCTGCCCAGCCCCGTTATTAGCAGCCAGTACAGCGCCAATGCCTGGGTCTGTTGGCGACGACGGAATAGGCTCCACAGGAAGGCCAGACCCAAGCCAAGCATTAGCAACCAGAGCACGCCGGCGGGGGCGATCAGCTGCAGGTTAGCGTGTTCGCTGGCCACTGATTTGAGCAGTGGCAGACAGGCAAACACTTTTAGTAGCAGGGTGGGCCCTAGTAGCATCGCCCACCATAGGTTGCCGCCTAGGCCTTGCGGGCCGGGTTGTTGGCGATAATGGATAGGATCAAAGCGCCAAGCGCGCTGTAGCAGGTTGGGCCAATGGCGTGGTGCTAGATGTTGGCTGAGCCCTTGGAAACGATCGCGCTGTTCTTCGATCAGCATAAGCATGGCGGGCACGACTAGCAGAATCAGCCCGGTGCCGAACAGTAGCCCGAACACCAGGCTCACCGCCATGGGTTTGAGAAACTGGGCTTGCAAGGAGCTTTCGAACAGAATCGGGGTGAGCCCGGCCACGGTGGTAATGGAGGTGAGCAACACTGCACGTAAACGGCGCACACAGGCTTCGGTGATTGCTTGGAAACGTTCCATGCCTTCCGCCACCAGTTGTTGGTAAAAGCTCACCAGAACAATGGAGTCGTTAACGATAATGCCGGACAGACCAAATAGTCCCATGGCCGAGAACATGGAAAATTTGATTCCAAACGGGGCGGTGAAAATATGCCCGATGACCGCACCGGTGAGGCCGAAGAAGATCGCTGTCATGATCGCTAGCGGCCAGGAATAGGAGCTGAACACCCAGGCCAGCACGATATAGATAATGGCTAGGCCAACCAGGGCGCCGGTGGCCAGATCTTGCAGGTTTTCGGCTTGTTCTTGCAGTTTGCCTTCGTAGCCAACGCCGATGCCATATCGGCTCTTCAGCTCCGGGAGAATGCCGTCGTTGAGTATGGCGATGATTTCGTTGGCGTTGCCCTGTTCCGGGTCTAGGTCTGCGTATACGGTCACTGCCAGCTCGCCGTTAACCCGGCGTAGCAGATCGACCCCCTTGCGGGCGTCAAAAGTGACAACGTCGCGCAGAGGAATGGCTTCACCCTGACTGGTGATGATCGGTAGGCGTTCAATGGCGCTGAAGCGGCGACGTTCGCTGTCGGGCAGCATCACACGCACTTCTACTTCGTCATCGTCTTCGTTGTAAAGTTGAGCCAAGCTGCCGTCGAAGGCCGCCCGTAGCTGGGTGGCTACCTCACTGAGAGTTAGTCCTAGGGCGCGGCCCTGGGCGGTCAGTTCGAATGTCAGTTGTTCCTTACCGTAGGGCAAGTCGTCATCCACGTTGCTGACGCCAGAGAATTCGTCTAGGCGTTCCTGCAAGGTGAGGGATGCTGCTTTCAGGGTGGCGGCATCACTGCCGGTGAGTTTCACCTCAATGGGTTTGCCTGGAGGGCCCGCTTGTGGCTGGGAGATAGTAAGACGATCCAAGCCCGCGGGCATGGAAAGTTTTTCACGCCAGGCCTGCATCAGTTCGTCGTTGGAGATTTCTCGATCCGAGCCGGTATAAACCTCGGCGACCAGAGTGCCGTATTCATCACCGAATTGGTCCTGTCGGCCACCGATATTGGCGAAGCCTGCGGCGGCGCCATGGTGTCTGATAATAGTGTGGACCAGATGCCCACCCAGTTCTTCGTTGGTCTCTTCCAGGGTGTGTTCCAGCTCGGCAAGGAAGGTGTTCACCTGTTGCTTGTCGGTACCGGAGGAAAATTCCACTACGGCACGCAACTGGTCGCCGTCCACCGGCGGGAAAAAAGTGAATTTGAGCCAACCGGTAGCCACCAGAGACAGTGCCATGATAAAGGCACATATGGCGGACACGCTGACCAGTTTGCGGTGTTTGATCGACCATTCTACCAAAGGGCGGAAGCGCTCATCACGGAAGCGGTTGAAGCCGACGTCGATACGTTCGCGCAGGCCGCTAGCCTTTACCTCTATACCGCGGAAGCTGTGGTGTAAGTGCCCGGGCAGAACCAGGAAGCATTCCATCAGTGAGGCAAGGATCACACAAATCATGACGAAGGGGATGTCGAAGGCAATTTTGCCCATGGCGCCGCCCATCATGCCCAGCGGCAGGAAGGCGGCAATGGTGGTCGTCGACGAGGCCACCACCGGCCAGAACATGCGCCGTGCGCCCCCCAGGGCCGCGCGCTGGGCGGATTCCCCTTGCTGCAGATGGGTGAGCGTGTCTTCGCCCACCACAATGGCGTCATCCACAATCAAGCCAAGAGCCAAAATCAGGCCGAATAGGCTGATCATGTTGATGGTGCCGCCGAACACCCAAAGGATGCCCAGGGTGGCCATGAACGACACAGGAATGCCCACGGTCACCCACCAGGCCACCCGGGCGTTGAGGAAGAAATAGAGGGTGAGAATGACCAGTATTAGTCCGGAGATGCCATTCCATAACAGGGTGGATATGCGCTCTTGTACGTGTTTCCAGGCTTCGAAGTAGAACGTCATTTTGACGCCCTGGGGCAGCGAGTGTTTGTGCTCTGCTCCCCAGGTGCGGACCTTTTCTGCCAGGTCGAGCATGTCGTCGTCTTCGCCGCGCATCACTTGTAGCTCAATGGCGGGGTTGCCTTCGAAGGTGAGCGTTGCTTGGTCATCCCGGGGACGTCGTTCGATGATGGCTACGTCGCCTAAGGTTAGCTGCTGGCCGTCGGCGGTGGTAATCAGAGGGAGTTCGGCAAACGTCTTTTCATCACGGCGTTGGCCCAGAGCACGCAGCTGCTTGGCGGCGTCGTCACGGCCCACTGTGCCGGCGGGGGTGTCTTGGCTGAAGCTACGTACTTTATCGCCGATTTGCCCGAGGGTCATGCCCAAGTCATGGAGGGTGCTGGTGGGTACCTGGATGGCCATTTCTTCTTCGGGAAGGCCGATGAATTCAACTTTGCCGACGCCTAGCGCCAGCAGTTCGTCTTCCATTTCCCGCACCAGTGGGCGGAGTTCTTCTCGGCTGCCGTTTTCTGTGGAGACTAGAATCGAGGTGACCGGTGAATAACGGGTGATTTTCTGGATTACCGGGCGTTCCGCATCTTGTGGCAGGTTGCGGATGGAGTCGATGCGTTGACGTACTTCGTCTAGGGCTAGGCCCAGGTCGCTGCCGTCTTCCAGTTCGATAAAGATAGCGCTGGCGCCTTGCTGGGAGCGGGCGATAAATTTACGGGTGTTGGGTAAGGTTTTTAGGGCCTGCTCAACGGGGATGGTGATGGAGCGCTGCACATCTTCCGGGCTGGCACCGCGCCAGGGGATGGTCACGGTGACATATTCAAAGTCGAAGTCGGGGAATAGCTGGGTGTTAAGCCGGGTTAGGCCTAGCACCCCGAGCATGATCATCAGCACCATCAGCAGATTGGAGGCAACTTTGTGTTCGGTAAAGCTGGCAATCAGGCCTCGCGACTCATTCACTGTCGCTGCCCTCGCTGTTCTGCTCTGTTGCGTTCACTGGGGGTGGGGGGCTCTCGCCACCTGTATCTAGACTGTTTTGGGTACTGGTATCGGCATTACTGCCGGGTACAGGCTGTGCGTCCACTGCTAGGCCGACGATGGCCTGGGGCAATTGGGTTGTCATAATGCGTTCGCCGCCTTGCAAAGCATCGGCACGCAGCAATAAACGGGGCTCTTCACTATCAATTGCTTCACCGACGATTTCAGCGGACACTCGCTGCAGGCGGTTATTACTGTCGATACGATAGAGTCGATCAAGCCCGTGCAGAGCAGTGGCAGGCAGGGCCAGCAGCTGCGGCTGCGCGGGGAGTGTCAGGGTAATGGTCAATGGACGGCCCAGGGCCGCGGTGGGTGCACCTTTGGCTCCGTCGCCGCTGAAGGCAAAAAGGCCATCGATACCACCGCGAGCGTCGGCGGCATCCCCGGCCAGCCGTTTCAGTTTGAGGGGCAAGGTATAGCCTTCCAGCTGGGTGCTGGCGGATAGGTCTCCGTCGATCAAACCTTTACGGACTGCGGGCAAATAGCGATCGGGAATCTGCGCGCGGACTTCCAGTTCGGTGTCTGCAAACAGTTTGATAAGGGGCTCGCCAGGGCGAACCCGCTCGCCGGGGGCCACACTTACCTGAGTCACGGTGCCATCGAAAGGGGCATTGACGGTGGTGCGGGCCAGATCAATTTGTGCCTGCTTAAATTGAGCTTCGGCGCTGGCTAGCCGGGCCTTCATGCGAGCGAGCTCATTACCAAAATCGCTGACACTGAGCTGGCGCAGGCTGAGTGACAGGTCTGCTCGTGCTTGCGCTTCTTCGGCTTGGTCTAACTGGGTCTGGGCTACCAGCTTACGCTCACGTAAGGTTCGGATACGCTCCAGATTGTCGGCGGCCAACTTGGCCAGTTTCTTTTCCAGCTCCAGATTATTTTTGTCACTTTGGTGGCGCAGTCGAGAGGTTTCTAGCTGGGCTGCGGCTTCGTCGCGGGCAGCCTTGGCGCGATCTCGGGCTAGGGCTGCCTCGGTATCGTCCAGTTGGATCAGTACTTGACCCTTCGAGACTCGATGGCCGGCACGTACGGGGATACTGTCTACATTAGCGGTGACCACAGCGGTCAGGCTGGCGGCTCGGGGGGATTGAACCCGTCCTAACAATTGAATTTGCGGAGAACGTGCCTGCGGATCGGCTAGCTCAAAGCGTACCCTGGCATTGTTGTCGGCCACGTCGCGAGTGGGGGCCGAGGGCTTGAGTACGGCAAGTAAAATAATCGCTAGAACGGTGCCCAGAATAACGCGGGCAACCGGGGGAGTTCGTTTCAGGCGGTCTCGCAAGGGAATTCCTTTATCGATAATAATTCTCAGCCAGGTATTTTAGCGTTTTCTTATAAGAGTTCCTAATTCGCGGCCTCTACCTTCATCGTTGGCAATGTTTTTATACAATCTCTTCGTGTCATTTTCTTGCACGTTCGGGCCACAAAGCGTAAATCAGGGGCAGTGAAACCTTCGGAGGCGCCGTGAGCGAACAACAAGACAAGATTCTAGTCGTGGATGACGATGCGCGACTGCGCAGCCTGTTGCAACGTTTTCTTGAAGAGGCGGGCTATACGGTGAAGGCCGTGGGGGATGCCGAGCAGATGGACCGAGCCTTGTCTCGTGAGCTGTATTCTCTAATGGTCTTGGATTTAATGCTACCGGGAGAGGACGGATTGTCCATATGCCGGCGTCTGCGCGAAGCTGAAAATATCATGCCGATCATTATGCTCACCGCCAAGGGCGATGATGCAGAGCGCATTGAGGGGCTCGATGCCGGGGCCGATGACTATCTGCCTAAGCCGTTCAACCCCAAGGAGCTGGATGCCCGTATCCGTGCGGTTTTGCGTCGGCATGTGCGAGAGTTGCCCGGTGCACCGAGTAAGGAAGAAGGGTCGGTGACGTTTGGCCCTTGGCTGCTTGATCTGGGCAACCGCACGCTAACCCGTGACGGTGACCCACAGAGCTTGACCACGGGTGAATTCGCCGTGCTTAAGGCGCTGTTGCAGAACCCTCGTGAGCCGCTGACTCGGGACAAACTGATGAGCTTGGCCCGTGGCCGTGAGTGGTCTGCTATGGAGCGCTCCATTGACGTGCAGGTATCACGCTTGCGCCGCCTACTGGAAGACGATCCTTCTAAGCCCCGCTACATCCAGACCGTATGGGGTGTGGGGTATGTATTTGTACCTGATTGAACGTGCCGGACCTTGACGCCGGAGGCCTGACGCTTAAAGTCGGAGGGTCTTTTTTTGTCTGGCGTTCAGCGTCTAGCTTCTGGCGGTTTATCAATGACACTCTATCCCCGTACTGCCTTTGTCCGCTCCGCTGTTGTGGTGGGGCTGGTAATTGGTATTAGTCAGGCGTTGACGCTGTTGTTCTTCGCCCGTAATGCCTACCTGCCTGGCATTCGTGAATATGCTCGCCTGACAGTTTTGCAGGCAGAGTTGACCTTTGATACCCCGCGGGCATTAGCGGATCAGGACCTGGCCGATCGGCTGGGCCGTGCCTCTGGTATTACGGTGGCCATTCCAGAAGAACTGCACGATGGCATCATGCTGCTGTCGCGTCCGGTGGTGGGGCGTTTTCAGGAAGAGCTGGAAAGTATGCTCGAAGAGCCTGTGACGGTGCGACTGGGGGACAGCCGCCAACCTGTTCTGTGGGTCAATGCGCCGTCGTTTGGCAAGCAGTGGGTGCGCGTGCCTATGGCGTTCTTCCGGGATTACGATCGCTACCTGTTGTTGGGCTGGGGGGTGACGGTGCCGTTACTCGCGATTATCGGTGGCTTGCTGATTGCCAGGGGGCTGAATTTACCGTTGCGCCGGCTGGCCAAAGTGGCTCTGAAAGTGGGGCGTGGAGAAGCGGTGCCAGTATTGGATACCACCACTGGGACGGAAGAGATTCAGGCGGTAAATAGCGCCTTTAACCGAATGGCCCGTGATTTACAGCATGCCCAGCGAGATCGAGCATTGTTGTTGGCCGGGGTGTCCCATGATTTGCGTACGCCACTCACGCGCCTGCGTTTATCCGCAGAATTCATGCAGGACGAAGAGTTGGCAAAAGGCATTATCGAGGACATTGAGGATATGGACGCGATCCTGGATCAGTTTATTTCCTTTATCCGTGACGGTGCCGATGAGCAGCCGGATTTTGAGAATTTGAATGACTTGATTCAGGAAGTGGCCGGTAAGTATTCGCCGGAACAATTGCGGTTTGAACTAGAAGACTTACCCCGGCTTATGCTCAAGCGCCTAACCATAAAGCGGATGCTGGCTAATCTGGTGGGCAATGCGTTTAAGTACGGCGCCTCACCAGTAGAGGTGCGCACCGCTGTTGCCGAGAACAAGGTGCTATTAACGGTGCGTGATCATGGCCGCGGTGTCCGCGAAGAGGATATCCCGTTGCTGCTGCAACCATTTTCCCGAGGTGAAAAGGCTCGCACCTTGAGTGGCAGTGGTTTGGGCCTTGCCATCGTGAAACGGATTGTGGATATGCACCACGGTGAAATCCGTTTAGCCAACCATCCTCATGGTGGACTATTGGTTGAAGTGCGGTTTCCGGTAACCGGAAAGTTTGTGCAACCGGAACCCTTGTCTGCGGGCGTGAGATAAGGAGCCTTGTTACCTGCTAACCACAGATGCCTTTATTGATTGAGTCATCAAAGGTGCGGGGAGCTCGGCTTGGCGCTGAGAGCAGTGATGATGACCTTCCTTCAGGGACCCTCCTGCCAGAAATACAGTCGCTGGCCGATGGCCAAAGCTATTCTTACCTACCTAGGTGCCTAGCGCATCGGACGCGTTATGGTTGGGCCAGCCTCGATTAGTCAGTCTCGCTGAATGCACTAAGCAGGGTTAGTACCTCTTGGTCTGGGAAGCCGTCGGCGACCATACCGTTGGCTTGCTGGAAACGGCCGATGGCCTTGCGGGTGCTTGGGCCCATCAGGCCATCTTCTTCACCCGCATCGAAGCCTTTTTCGTTCAGGGTGTGCTGTACCCGGGTAACTTGTTCTCGGGTTAGGCGTGGGGCAGGTACCGGTGCTTGGGCCAGCTCGCCGCCACCGGCGATGCGGTCAGCTAGCCGCCCCACGGCAATGGCGTAAGACTCTGAGCGGTTCCAGCCCATGATCACGCGGAAATTCTGGTAGGCAAGGAAAGCCGGGCCATTATGGCCGGAAGGCACAATCACAGCGGCCTGCATGTCTGCCTGTGGCAACGGTTGGCCATTGGGCATGGTGATGCCCATGTCAGCCCAGTCGCTCAGAGAGCGCTGGTGGCTGAACCCGGTGAGTTGGTAGTCGAAGGATTTAGGTAGGCGCACTTCACGCCCCCAGCGTTGTTCGCGTTCCCAGCCGAGTCCTTGCAGAAAATTGGCGGCTGAAGCCAGCGCGTCATCGGTGGACTTCCACAAATTGCGTTTTCCGTCACCATCATGGTCCACCGCGTAGCGTAGGAATACCGCGGGCATGAATTGGGTCTGGCCCATGGCGCCTGCCCAGGAGCCTTCCATTTGCTTGGCTTCAGCGTCGCCGGCCTGAATGATACGCAGGGCATTGAATAGCTCGCCGGAGAAATACTCTCCACGCCGGCCTTCGCAGGCCAGGGTGCTCAGGGAATCCAGCACCGGAATGCTGCCAAGGAATCCGCCATAGTTGGTTTCCAAGCCCCAAAAAGCCACCAAGTAATGGCCGGGAACACCGTATTCACGGGCCAGCTCTTGCAGTAGGGGTTGTTGCTCCCGGTATTTCTTGCGGCCGGTTTCAATGCGCGTTTCGCTCACCCGGCGGGTGTAATAATCGGAAAAACTGCTGGTGAATTCCGGCTGGCTGCGGTCCAGTTCAATGACCCGCTCGTTCAGCTTTACGGTATTTAAGCTACGGCTTATCACCTGGGCGGGGATGCCTTCCTCATGGGCCTGGGCGCGTAATTGGGCCATGCATTGTTCAAACTCGGCCTTATCCAGGGCATAGCTGGCATGGCTGGCGAGCAGAGTGCTACCGGCAAACAGGGTGGCGCGAATCGAGGGCATGAGGTCTCCACCGTCATAGGGAATCGGTCAGGATAATGCGTCACAAAGCATAACGCTGTTGCTGCTCAGTTGTGGCAACAAAACTGAAAAAAGAGGAAAAACGGTTTCTTGACGGTGCGCTCTCGCCGCAATGACAGCGGCAAATAAAAGGTGCAGACTTTTGTTTTCGCCACGGCTTCAAGCAAGGAGGGCCTGTGAAGCATCAGTATGCTGTGATCGGTTTGGGCAGTTTTGGTTCGACCATTGCGCAGGAGCTTACCCGCTTGGGCCATGATGTGATGGGGGTGGATATCGATGGGGAACGGGTGGAGTGTTATGCCGACAAATTGTCACAGACTCTGATTGCCGACGGTACCAATGACAAGGTGATTGCCGAGCTGGAGATGACGGCTTTTGATGCGGTTGTGGTGGCCATTGGTGAGAACCTGGAGGCCAGCATTCTTACTACTTTAGCGTTAAAAAGTGCGGAGGTGGAGCAGGTGTGGGTGAAAGCGATCAGCGAGCCTCACCACCGGATCTTGTCGCGGCTGGGCGCCAACCGGATCATTCATCCTGAGCATGAAATGGGTATTCGGGTTGCCCAGACTATCGTTCACCCGGAAATGCTCGACTATATCTCCTTAGGGAATGACTGGTTGGTGGTTGAGGTCAAGGTGGATAAGCGATTTGCGGGCAAGGCCGCGTCTGAATTGCCTTTGGGCGATGATGAGCTGCGCTTGGCGCTAGTCAAGCGAGGGACCCAGGTCTGGCAGTCGCCCTTTGAAGACTTACTGTTGCAAGAGAGGGATCAGTTGGTGCTGATGGGCACATTGAACGACCTGCTGCGGTTTTCTAAAGCGCAATGAGGCCCTGGTTCGCTCGCCGGCTCGGGGCGCCCCGTTCCCATACCCACAAGCCTCTAGTGTCACCGCCAGCGGCGCTGGCCGGCAGTTTTCTTCTGTTGATTGTGCTGGGCTCTTTGTTGCTTAAGTTGCCCATGGCGACCCATTCCCCGATTAGTTGGTTGCAGGCGATGTTCACGGCTACTTCGGCGGTGACGGTAACCGGCCTGTCGGTGGTGGAGGTGGGCGGACAATTCACTCTGTTCGGGAAGTGGGTGTTGTTACTGCTGATCGAGGCGGGTGGCATTGGCATTATGACCTTCGCGGCGGCCACTTTGCTGGCCATTGGGCACCGCTTAGGTATTGGCGAGCAGCAGCTCATTCGTGATTGCATGAATTATAGCCGGGTCAGTGATATTGCTTGGCTAATCCGCCGGATTCTGGTCGTGGTTGTGGTGGTGCAGGCGGTGGGCATGGCGTTGCTGATGTGCATCTGGGTGCCTGCGCTGGGCTGGGGAGAAGGGACCTTTCACAGCCTTTTCTATACGGTGTCGGCCTTCAATAATGCCGGCTTTGGCCTTAGTGCCGATAGCCTCACCAGCTGGGGCGGCCACTGGGGTATTGTGCTGGTCATTACCGCCATGATTATTGTCGGGGGGCTGGGCTTTACGGTGCTGGCGGATTTCGGCAAAGGCTGGCGCTGGCGAGGGTTATCGTTGCACAGCAAGCTGATGTTGGTGGGTACAGCGGTGCTGTTGTCGGTAACGTTAGTGTTTTTCATGCTAGCTGAGTGGAATAACCCAGGCACCCTGGGGGGCATGAGCCTCAGCGACAAACTGGCAGCCTCTTGGTTTCATGCGGTAACCCCTCGTACTGCCGGGTTTAATGTGGTGGATGTGCGTGCGTTGTTATTGCCGACCAGTTTGCTTTATCTGCTGCTGATGTTTATCGGTGCGGGCACCAATTCCACCGGTAGCGGGATCAAGGTCACTACCTTTATGGTCTTGTTGTTGGCTACCCGTGCTTTTTTGCGTGGCCGCCCCCTGCCAGTGATTTTTGGCCGGCAGATTTCTTCCACCTTAGTATATAAATCCCTGGCGATTACCTTTATTGGCTGCGGGGTATTGTTCGCGGCCTTGATGGCGTTGTCGGTCACCGATGCGCAATTGGGATTCGAGAATCTTGTGTTCGAAGTGGTGTCTGCCTTTGGCACAGTGGGGTTATCACGGGGTATTACCGATGAGCTGTCTTCCGCGGGCCAGTGGGTGATTATGCTGGTGATGTTTGTGGGGCGGATCGGTCCGTTGACCCTGTCATTTCTGTTGACGCGCCCCCGCCAACCGGTGGTGCGTTATCCGGAGGGCGAGGTTTACATTGGTTAGCGCGCGTCTACAAATGTATTCCGACGCTTTATTGGGCGGGTAGATCAATCTGCTGACGTTTTACCCGAATAGCGCTGCTTCGCGCTACGATTTCCATGCTCCGTGCCTCGCAATGGGCGCGGGTGAAAGCGGCCCCGAACAGCAGGATCATGGAGGAGAAATATACCCACATCAGCAGTACCACCAGAGAGCCGGCAGCGCCGTAAGTAGACGCCGTGGCGGTATGGGCTAGGTACAAGCCGATTAGCGCGCGGCCCACAGAAAACAGAATGGCGGTGATCAGGGCCGCTGGCATTACTGCTTTCCAATTTAGCACTACATCGGGCAGTACTCTGAACATGGTGCCAAACAGCAGACCGATGACCACAAGTGAAACCGTCATTTCAAAGATCACCACCACACTACTATGAATCGGTAGCCAGCCCTCCGCGTAGACGATGATCGCCTGCACCACTACGTTCAGAAGGAGCGAAACCAGCAGTACAAAACCCAGAGAAACGACCACGGTGAGAGACAAAAGCCGACTTTTGATCAAGGCCGCAATGGTGTTGCGTGACGGTCGCGGCATTACCTCCCAGATGGCATTCATGGAGCGCTGCATCTGGGCAAAGACTGTGGTGGCACCAATGACCATTACTAGTAAGCTGAGCAAGCCGGCGAGCAAACCTTGGCGGGGCGTTTGAGTGTTGGCGATGGCGTTGCGCACTTCGTTGGCCGCTTCCGGGCCAATGGTGGCTTCCAATTGACCGAGAATTTCTGCCATTGCGGCATCGCTGGTCATCACCAAGGAGATGACTTTTACCGCCAGAATGATTACTGGGGCGAGAGAAAACAGGGTAAAGAAAGCCAATGAGCCGGCATAGCTTACGGCGTTACCCTCCAGCCACAGGGTTACACTGCGTTTGAGAATACTGAACCAATACAGGAAAGAGTCTTTCATCGGGCTACTATCGTCCATGAAGTTGCTAGCAGTGCTAGTGTAGCGGGGGAGGCTTAGACGTTGAAAGTCTTGGATTCAATAGCGCGGGAATGGGGTTCCTCCAAGTGGGTTGGTGATGGATGCTGCGAGAAGCATGAGTCGCCGTCCCACTGTTTTAGACACGGCGACTACATGGCTGTTGAAGCGATCACGCTTAGACTCCGTAATGGAGTGAGCGTATTGCTTGCGGGGTCCTTTAATGCAGCTTTAGCCTAGGGCGTACCAGCTTGTTAAAGCGCCCGGCAATTAACAGCATGATGGTACGTGGCCAGCCGTAAAGCGCGGCTTGGTGCATGCGATACAGACTGATATACATCATTCGGGCGAGCCAGCCTTCCACAAAGAAGTTACCGCCCTTCAGGTTGCCCATCAGCATGCCCACCGAGCTGTAATTGGACAGCGATACTAGAGAGCCGTGGTCCTTGTACTCGAAGGGCTTCGGGTCGCGGTCCATTAGCAGCCGTTGCAGGCTGCGGGCAGTGTGCTGCGCCATTTGCTGGGCGGATTGGGCCCGTGGCGGGATCGGGCGTTCCGAGCCTTCTGGGATCAAGAATGCCGCATCACCGATGACGAAAATATTTTTTTGGCCCTTGGCTTGCAGCGTCGGCTCGACTTCTACCTGATTAATACGGTTGGTGCTGAGGCCGTCGATTTGGCTCAGCCATTTTGGACATTTTACCCCGGCAGCCCAGACCAGTAGGTCTGCCTTGATTGGATCGCCGTCTTTAGGCACCAAGGCTTCGGGGGTTGCTTCGGCGATCATGACGCCAGTGCGCACCTTTACTCCCAGGCCTTCCAATCGTTTGGTGGCGGTGGCGGACACTCGCTCGCTAAGCACCGGCAGAATGCGCGGTGCGGCTTCGATGATATCCACTTGCAAGTGTTTTCGATCTAGGTGCTCGTGGCCGTAGAAGTTGAGCATGCTCACGGCATGATGAAGTTCTGCGGCCAGTTCCACCCCGGTGGCTCCGCCGCCGACAATCGCTACAGAAATCGGTTTGTTTTCATAGTTGGCATGCAGGCAAGCGTTAAGGAACCGTTCGCGAAAGCGCTCCGCTTGGCCCCGGCTGTCCATGAACAGGCAGTTGTCACGAACGCCGGGGGTGCCGAAATCGTTGCTCTGGCTGCCGGTGGCCAGCACCAGATAGTCGTAACTCAGTTGGCGTTCCGGTAGGACTTCGCTGCCGTGGGCATCGTACAGTGGTGCCAGGGTCAGGGTCTGGCCGGTGGTGTCCATCTGAGTCATGGTGCCGGG